>NZ_JBJGZC010000012.1:0-161229 GCF_054050315.1 Geodermatophilus sp. SYSU D00867
GCGCGCCCCCCCGCGCGGGGACACGCCCACCGCGGCCGGGGCCCCGGCCCCGGCCCCCCCCCCCCCGGGCCGGGCCCGCGGACGTGTCCGGTCAGGCCTCGTCGGGCAGGGGCACCCGGACGGCGGCGTAGCGGCCGGCGGCCGCGGCGGCGAGGAAGTAGGCGCGTTCCTCGGGCCAGCCGCGGCCCATCGTCGACAGCGTCACCGGCGACAGCTGCAGCGCCTCGTCCAGCCCCTCGACGTCGACCCACACCACCCGGTTGCGCTCGGGCTGGCCGGCCAGGTCCTCCTCGACCTGCCGGCCGAGCTCCGAGCCCAGCCCGCGCGGGGCCACCAGCGTCACCCCGGCCAGGGCCACCCGGCCGAACGCGGTCAGCGAGTGGTGGGAGACGCCGCGGTGGCGGGGGCGCGGGTCGGCGTCGGAGATCCGCAGCGCGCCGATCGGCTCCCCGCCGAGCACGCTGACGGCGTTGCACGCCTCCCCGGCCGCGACCCCGGAGAAGCCCCAGGGGGTGCCGGTGCCCAGGTTGCCCGGCCCCTGGGTGACCACGGCGACGTCCGCGCCGAGCACGTGCCTCGCGGCGAGCAGGCCGGTGTGCAGGGTGACCGCCTCCAGGTCGCCGCCGAAGGCCTGCCCCACGGTGACCACCCCGGCCAGCGACGGCGCCAGCGTGTGCAGCGTCCGGGAGAACCCGGCCACCAGGGCGCCGCCGTCGGTCATGACGTAGGCGACCCGGAGGTCGGGGTCGGTGGCGAACAGGCCGATGAGCACGGCCGGCAGCGCCGAGTGCAGGTCCGCGACGACGACCGGCATCCCGCCCAGGTCCTCGGCCGCGGCGATGGTGTCGTGGTGCTCGGTGTCCTGCTCGTCCACGCCCTGCACGCTGACCTGCAGCGGGGTGTACCGGGCCTTGACCAGGTGGCCGGGGCCGGTGGGGTCCGGCGGCAGCCGGTCGGGGACGGCGACGACGAGCGCGTACCCGCCGGTGCCCAGCCGCTGTGCCCACGCGGTGGTGTTGAGCAGCACCTCGTCGCCGACCTCGGGCACCCCCACCAGCGACGGGTGCGCCAGCGAGCGCACCGCGCCGTCGCCGGGCACCTCGACGGTGAGCTCCAGCGCGTCGCGCCAGCTCCTCCCGGTCGCGGTCACCGTGCCGCGTCGCCAGCGGATCCGTTGCGCAGTCGTCCGTTCCCCCACGGGGCGAGCGTAAGGACCCCGGTGCCCCCCGCGCCCCCCGTGGCTCCCTGCAGGGGCCCGCTGCGCGCGTGCGAGCAGCGGGGGCCAGGGGGTCCTGTGTCTAGGCTGGGGCGCGTGTCGGCGAAGCGGGCGGAGCGGCTGGTCAACCTGGTCATCGCGCTGCTGGGCACCCGCCAGTACGTGACGGCGGCGCGGATCCGGGCGACCGTCCCCGGCTACGAGCCCGACGACGGCACCGCCCGCGCCGACGAGGCGTTCAAGCGGATGTTCGAGCGGGACAAGGCCGACCTGCGCGAGATGGGCATCCCGCTGGAGACCGGCCGCACCAGCGTCTTCGACACCGAGGACGGCTACCGCATCGCCCGCGCCGACTACGAGCTGCCCGAGATCACCCTCACCGGCGAGGAGGCCGCCGCCGTCGGCCTGGCGCTGCGGCTGTGGGAGTCCGCGCAGCTGGCCGGGGCCGCGCACAGCGCGCTGGTGAAGCTGCGCGCCGCCGGCGTCGACGTCGACCCGACCCGGCTGCCGATCCAGCCGCGGCTGGACTCCGACGAGCCGGCGTTCGAGCCCTGCTACGCCGCCGCCCGCGACCGCCGGGTGCTGCAGTTCGACTACCGCCGTCCCGACGAGGACGCCCCGGCCCGCCGGCACGTGCAGCCCTGGGGCGTCGTCGCCTGGCACGGCCGCTGGTACCTGGTGGGGCTGGACCTGGACCGGCAGGCCCCGCGGGTGTTCCGGCTGTCCCGGGTGGTCGGCACGCCGCGGGCGACCGGGCCGGAGAACGCCTTCGAGCCGCCGCCGGACCTCGACCTCGCCGGGATCGTCGCCGGCCAGTTCGGCGGCCGGGGCGAGGAGCAGCTGGTGGTCGTGCGCGCCCGCCCGGGCACCGCCGTCGGGCTGCGCCGCTGGGCGACCCCGCTGGGCGCCGGCCCGGACGGGGAGGACCGGCTGCAGCTGCGCACCACGGAGCCGTGGCGGCTGGCCGACCAGCTGGCCGCCTACGGCCCCGACGTGGTCGTCGAGTCCCCGGCGGCGGTCCGCGACGCGGTCGTCGAGCGGCTGACCCGCCTGGCCGCCATGGGGGAGCGATGACCAGCCCGGCCACCAACGAGCGGATGACCCGGCTGCTCTCGCTCGTCCCGTACCTCACCGCCCGGCCCGAGGGCGTGCCGCTGGCCGAGGTGGCCCGCGACTTCGGCGTGCCCGAGCGGCAGCTGCGCCGCGACCTCGAGCTGCTGTGGATGTGCGGCCTGCCCGGCTACGGCCCCGGCGACCTCATCGACCTGTCCTTCGAGGGCGACCGGGTGCGGGTCACCTTCACCGCCGGGATGGTCCGCCCGCTGCGGCTGACCACCGACGAGGCGGTCGCGCTGGTGGTCGCGCTGCGCACGCTGCTGGACCTGCCCGGGCTGGCCGAGCAGGAGGCGGTGAGCCGGGCGCTGGCCAAGGTGTCGGCCGCCGCCGGGCACGCCGCCGAGCGGGTCACCCCGGTGGCGCTCAGCGTCGACGCCCGCGAGCAGGCGCTCGCCGTCGTCCGGCAGGGGCTCGAGCGGGGCCGGGCGCTGCACCTGCACTACTACGTGCCCACCCGCGACGAGCGCACCGAGCGGACCGTCGACCCGATGCGGCTGCTGCTGGTCGACGGCCGCTGGTACCTGGAGGCGTGGTCGCGGGAGGTGGCCGGCGTCCGGCTGTTCCGGCTGGACCGCATCGACGACGTCGAGGTGCTCGACGAGCCGGCCGCCCCGCCGCCGCAGGCCGCGCCGCGGGACGTGGAGTCCGGCCTGTACCAGCCCGCGCCCGGCGCGCCGGTGGTGCGGCTGCGGCTGGCCCGCACCGCCCGCTGGGTGGCCGAGTACTACCCGGTGGAGGACGTCCGCGAGGTCGAGGACCCGCCGGGTGGGCTGGCGGTCGCGCTGCGCACCCACGACCTGGCCTGGGCGCGCCGGCTGGTCGCGTCCCTGGGCGGCGCGGCGACCGTCGACGAGCCGGCGGGGCTCGCCGCGGCGGTCGCCGCCGACGCGCGCGCGGCCCTCGCCCGGTACGGCGCCTGAGCCCCGGCGCCTAGGCTCGCGCCGTGCTGCTGCTCGTCGTGTGGATCGCCGCCGTCGTCGTGTCGCTGGTCGTCCTCGGCTCGATCGGGTACGGCCTGGTCGGGGCGTTCCGGCGGCTGGGCCGGGAGCTGCAGGCCGCCGAGCGGGAGGTGCGGCCGGTGCTCGAGCAGGCCGCGGCCACCGCCGCCCGCGCCGCCGCGCTGCAGGCCGGTGAACGGCCCGCGGACGCCCGCTGAACCGACGGCGACCGCCCGCCGGGCGCCCCGGGGACGCACCCCTCCCGGCGTAGCATCGGCCCCGCCCCCCGCGACCTGGAGGACGCATGAACCTCGGCCCGCTCGAGATCGGCCTGATCATCCTGGCCGTCCTGCTGCTGTTCGGCTACAAGAAGCTCCCTGACGCCTCGCGCTCGCTGGGCCGCTCGCTGCGCATCTTCAAGGGCGAGATGAAGGGCATGAGGGACGACGACCGCACCGCGGGCCCGTCCGCGCCGCTGCCGCCGGCCGCGCTCGACGCCGCCGACCGGGACCGGCGCGCCCAGCTCGAGGCCGAGGCGGCCGCCGCCGAGGCCCGCGCCGCCGAGCTGCGGGCGCGCGCCGCGCAGCCCGGCGCCGCCGACGCCCGCTGACCGCCTCCCGGGGCAGGAACGTGAGCGGTCCCTCCCTGCGCCGCCGCCGGCGGCGGGCGCCGCGGGACCCCGAGGCGACGATGACCCTCGTCGCGCACCTCACCGAGCTGCGCAACCGCGTCGCCAAGGCCCTGCTGGCGCTCGCGCTGGGCACCGTCGTCGGCTTCCTCTGGTACGACCACGGGCTGCTGACCTTCCTCAGCGAGCCCTACTGCTCGCTGCCCGCCGACCTGCGCTTCCAGGGCGACGAGAGCTGCTCGCTGGTGGTCCTCGACGTCTTCGGCGGGGTGCTGCTGCGGCTGAAGATCGGCCTGATCGCCGGGGCGGTGCTGTCCAGCCCGTTCTGGCTGTGGCAGCTGTGGGCGTTCATCACCCCGGGGCTCAAGCGCAACGAGAAGCGCTACGCGATCACCTTCGTCGCCGTCTCCACGACGCTGTTCGCCCTCGGCGCGGTGCTGGCCTACGTCACCCTGTACAAGGGCCTGGAGCTGCTGCTGGAGCTCGCCGGTGACGAGGTGGCCTTCCAGCTGACCGCGCCGGACTACCTGGGCTTCGTGATCAGCCTGCTGGTCGCCTTCGGGCTGAGCTTCGAGCTGCCGCTGATCGCGGTGGCGCTGAACCTGGTCGGCGTCCTCTCGCACGCCGCGCTGGCGCGCAGCCGGCGGTGGATCTTCTTCCTGACCATCGTCTTCGCCGCGTTCGTCACGCCCACCCAGGACCCGTTCACCATGCTCGCCATGGCGCTGCCGATGGTGGTGCTGTTCGAGCTGGCCATCCAGGTCGCCCGGTTCGTGGACCGGCGGCGGGTCCGCCGGGAGGCGGTGCAGCACTTCCACGACGTGCCCGACGACGAGGCCTCCCCGCTGGACGCCCGGCCCTCCGACCTCGACGCCGCCCCGGCGGACACCTCCCGCCGCTGAGCCGCCCGGGGCCCGGCGGCCCCGGGCGGCTCGACCGGCCTCCGACCACCCGGGCGCGGGCCGTAGCCTGGGCCGCCGCCCGCCGGAGGCGCAGGGGAGGAGACCCGGGTGGACGTCGCCGTCCTCGTCAGCGCCGCCGCCGGCCGGGGCCGCGCCCGCACCGTGTCCGCGGCCGTCCTCGACGCGCTGCGCCGGGGCGGGCTCGCCCCCACGGTGCTCGCGGCCGGCACCCGCGCCGAGGCCGAGCGGGCCGCGGCCGGCGCGGTGGCGGCCGGCACCGGCGCGGTCGTCGCGATCGGCGGGGACGGCGCCGTGCACGCCGCGCTGCAGGCGGTCGCCGGCGCCGGCACGCCGCTGGCCGTCGTCCCGGCCGGCACCGGCAACGACCTGGCGCTCGCCCTCGGCGTGCCGCCCGAGCCGGTCACCGCCGCCACCGCGGCCGCCGCGGACCTGCGGGAGGGCGCGGTGCGGGCCCTCGACGCCGGCCGCACCGCCGGGCGCTGGTGGGCCACCGTGCTGTGCTGCGGCTTCGACTCGGCGGTCACCGACCGGGCCAACCGGCTGCGCTGGCCGCGCGGGCCGCGCCGCTACGACGTCGCGATCCTCGCCGAGCTGGCCCGGCTGCGGCCCCGCGAGGTCACCCTGACCCTGGACGGGGAGGCGCGGACGCTGCCGGTCACGCTGGTCGCCGTCGGCAACACCGCCTGGTACGGCGGGGGCATGCGGGTGTGCCCGGCCGCCGACCCCGCCGACGGCCGGCTCGACGTCACCGTGGTGGGGCCGGTGTCGCGCCGGGAGCTGGTGCGCACCCGGCCGCGGCTGACCGAGGGCACGCACGTCGGGCACCCCGCCGTCACGGTGCACCGCGCCGCGCGGGTGGAGCTCGCCGGCGTGGGGCTGACCACCTACGCCGACGGGGAGCCGGTGGCCGCGCTGCCGGTGCGCGCCGAGGCGGTGCCCGGCGCGCTGCGGATCGTGGGCTCCGGGCGTCCCTGACGGCCCCGGAGACCGCAGCGCCGGCTAGTCGACCGTTATCCCCAACCCTGCCGCCGACCGGCCGGTGGCGCGTCCCGCGGGGGGTGGGGCGATGACGCGGGGAGGTCCGGTCCGGGCTGAGCGCCGTCCGGGGAGCGCCTAACGTGGGGGCATGTCCAGCCCCGCCGAGCGGTACGCGGCTGCCCGGCGGCGCAGCGCGCACCCCACCCTCGCCGACTTCACCGCCGAGCTCGGCTTCTCCCTCGACCCGTTCCAGGTGGAGGCCTGCGAGGCGCTCGACGAGGGCGCCGGGGTGCTGGTGTGCGCGCCCACCGGGGCCGGCAAGACCGTCGTCGGCGAGTTCGCGGTGCACAAGGCGCTGGCCGAGGGGCGCAAGGCCTTCTACACGACGCCGATCAAGGCGCTGTCCAACCAGAAGTACAACGACCTGGTCGACCGCTACGGCGAGGCGAAGGTCGGGCTGCTCACCGGGGACAACGCGATCAACGGCGACGCGCCCGTGGTGGTGATGACCACCGAGGTGCTGCGCAACATGCTCTACGCCGAGTCCCCGGCGATCGCCGGCCTGGGCTACGTGGTGATGGACGAGGTGCACTACCTCGCCGACCGGTTCCGCGGCGCGGTGTGGGAGGAGGTGATCATCCACCTGCCGGCGTCGGTCACCCTGGTGTCGCTGTCGGCGACGGTCAGCAACGCCGAGGAGTTCGCCGACTGGCTGGTCACCGTCCGCGGGCACACCCGGGTCGTCGTCAGCGAGGTCCGGCCGATCCCGCTGTGGCAGCACATGCTCGTCGGCAACCGGGTGTTCGACCTGTTCAGCCTGCGGCCGGCCGCGCACGCCGCCGAGCAGGGGGACGACCCCCGCGGGCAGTCCACGCGCGACCGCGGCGCCAGCGTCGTCGACCCCGAGCTGGTCCGGTACGTGCGGGAGCACGAGCGGCGGCTGGACACCTGGGGCGGCGGCAACGGCGGGAACCGGCGCGACCGCGACTGGCACAAGCCGCGCTACCGCCCGCCGGCCCGCCCGGAGGTCGTCGAGCGGCTGGACCGCGCCGGGCTGCTGCCCGCGATCACCTTCGTGTTCAGCCGCAACGGCTGCGACCAGGCCGTCCACCAGTGCCTCACGGCCGGGCTGCGGCTCACCGACGAGGCCGAGCGCGCCGAGATCGCCCGGATCGTCGACGAGCGCACCGGCAGCCTGCCCGACGAGGACCTGCACGTCCTCGGCTTCTGGGAGTGGCGCGAGGGGCTGCTCGCCGGGCTCGCCGCCCACCACGCGGGCCTGGTGCCGGCGTTCAAGGAGACCGTCGAGGAGTGCTTCGTGCGCGGCCTGGTCAAGGCCGTGTTCGCCACCGAGACGCTGGCGCTGGGCATCAACATGCCCGCCCGCACCGTCGTGCTCGAGCGGCTGGTCAAGTGGAACGGCGAGGCGCACGTCGACGTCACGCCGGGGGAGTACACCCAGCTCACCGGGCGGGCCGGGCGGCGCGGCATCGACGTCGAGGGGCACGCCGTCGTCGTCTGGGCGCCGGGCATGGACCCCTCCGTCGTCGCCGGGCTGGCCAGCACCCGCACCTATCCGCTGCGGTCGTCGTTCCGGCCCAGCTACAACATGGCGGTCAACCTGGTCGGCTCCTACGGGCGCGCCCGGGCCCGCGAGCTGCTGGCGTCCTCCTTCGCCCAGTTCCAGGCCGACCGCTCGGTCGTGGGCCTGGCCCGGCAGGCCGCCCGCTCCGAGCGGGACGCGGAGAGGTTCGCCGCGGAGTTGGCCAGCGAGGGCGGCGACGTGCTCGCCTACGCCCGGCTGCGGCGGGAGATCGCCGACCGGGAGAAGGAGCTGTCCCGCGACTCGCAGGCCAAGCGGCGCCTGGAGGCCGCCGACGCGCTGGCCGCGCTGCGCCCGGGCGACGTCATCCGGGTGCCCTCGGGCCGCCGGCAGGGCCTGGCCGTCGTCCTCGACCCCGGCGTCACCGACCTGTCCGACCCCCGCCCGCTGGTGCTCACCGAGGACAAGTGGGCCGGCCGGCTGGCCAGCGTGGACTTCCCGACGCCGGTCACCGCGCTGGCCCGGGTGCGGGTGCCCAAGAACTTCAACCACCGCAGCCCGCACGCCCGCCGCGACCTGGCCTCCACGCTGCGCACCGCGCGGCTGGAGAACGACCTGGGCGCCCGGCGCACCAAGCAGCGCTCGGCCGCCGCCGACGACCCGGTGCTGCACGACCTGCGCCGCGCGGTGCGCAACCACCCGGTGCACGCGCTGCCCGACCGGGAGGAGCGGGTGCGCTTCGCCGAGCGCTACCTGCGCGCGGTCGCCGACGCCGAGGCCACCCACCGGAAGATGGCCGAGCGCACCGGCTCGCTGACCCGGCAGTTCGACCTCACCTGCGACGTCCTCGAGGAGCTGGGCTACCTGGTGCCCGAGGCGGTGCCGCTGGTGCCGGCCGACACCGAGGAGCCCACCCCGGTCGACGACGTCCCGCGGGTCACCGAGGAGGGCCGGCGGCTGGCGCGGATCTGGTCGGAGGCCGACCTGCTGGTCGCCGAGTGCCTGCGCGCCGGCGCGTGGCGCGGGCTCACCCCGGCGGAGCTGGCCGCGGCGGTGTCCACGCTGGTGTTCGAGGCGCGGCGGGAGACGCCCGGGCAGCCGGCGGTGCCCGCGGGCAGGGTCGCCGGGGCGATCGCCGAGATGCGCCGGATCCGCGCGCGGCTGCAGGACGTCGAGCTCGACCGCGGCCTGCCCGCCAGCCGCGACCTGGACCTCGGCTTCGCCTGGGCGGCCTACCGGTGGGCCGACGGGCAGGCGCTGGACCGGGTGCTGGCCGGCGCCGAGCAGGCGGGCACCGAGCTCTCCGGCGGCGACTTCGTCCGCTGGGCGCGGCAGCTGGTGGACCTGCTCGACCAGCTGGCGAAGGTGGCCGACGAGGCCGTGGCCGGCGTCGCGCGGGCCGCGGTGGGGCTGGTGCGGCGCGGGGTGGTCGCGGTCGCCGTCAGCGGCTGAGGCCGCCGCCGCCCGGCCGGGGGGCCGCGCCGCGGAGGAGCTGCCGGAGGCCCCCCGTGGTGCACAATCTCCCCCGCTCCGGTGACGGACGGTCATGGGGGCGCGGGAACACGATCCGGCCCCCGTGGGGCCGCACCGGACGGGAGCGACGATGACCAACCCACCGCAGGGTGGCCAGCCGGGGCAGTACGGGCAGCCGGGGCAGTACGGCCAGCAGCCGGGACAGCCGGGCCCGTACGGGCAGCCCGGTCAGTACGGCCAGCCGGGTGGGCAGTACGGGCAGCCCGCCGCCCAGCCGGGGCAGTACGGCCAGCAGCCGGGCCCGTACGGGCAGCCCGGTCAGTACGGCCAGCCGGCGCAGTACGGGCAGCCCGGCTACGGCCAGCCCGGCCAGCAGCCCGGCGGCTACGGGCAGCCGCCGCAGTACGGGCAGCCGGGTCAGTACGGCCAGCCCGGGGGCCACGGCCAGCCCGGCTCCGGGCAGCAGCCGAGGAAGTCCCGGACCGGGCTGGTCGTCGGCCTGGTCGCGCTCGCCGTCGTCGTGATCGCCGCGGCGATCGTCCTGCCGATCGTGCTCGGCCAGGACGTGCTCGACCGCGCGCAGGCCGAGAGCGACATCGCGCAGCAGTTCGAGGAGACCTTCGGCGTCGCCGTCGACGTCTCCTGCGACGACGAGATGGTCGTCGAGGACGGCGCCACCTACGAGTGCACCGGGACCACCGACGACGGCGAGGACGTGACGCTGCAGATCGCGATCACCGACGCGGACGAGGCCGCCTACACGTGGGAGGTCGCCTCCTGACCGGGGGCCGCTGGACCGGGGGCCGCTGAGCTCCGGGCCGGCCGGCGCCTCAGTCGAGGGCGTCGGCCGGCCAGCCCAGGGCGGCGCCCAGCCGCCCCAGCGAGGACCGCAGCCCGTGCGCGTCGGCCAGCGCGGCCAGCGCCGCGGCGTCGGCCGGCCGGGTGGGCAGCGCCCCCTCCACCGGCGGCAGGTCGACGTCCCGGGCCACGGCCACCACCACCGGCGCGGCGTCCAGGTACTCCCCGCCGGCGTGCAGCTTCTCGAGCACGCCGCGCGTGAGCGGCGCCCGGGGCACCGCGGTGCGGGCCGCGGCCGCGCGGATGCCGGCCAGGTCGCCGAACTCGGTGACCAGCGCCGCCGCCGTCTTCGCGCCGATGCCGGCCACGCCGGGCAGGCCGTCGCTGGGGTCCCCGCGCAGCACCGCGAAGTCGGCGTAGGCCCGCCCGGGGATGCCGTACTTCGCCGCCACCGCCGCCTCGTCGACCACCTCGATGTCGGCGATGCCGCGCGCGGTGTACAGCACCCGCACGCCGCGGGCGTCGTCGACCAGCTGGAACAGGTCCCGGTCGCCGGTGACGACGTCGACCGGCCCGCGCGCGCGGGTGGCCAGCGTGCCGATGACGTCGTCGGCCTCGTAGCCCGGCGCGCCGACCCGGGCGATGCCCGCCGCGGCCAGCACGTCCACCAGCACGGGCACCTGCGGGGACAGCTCGTCGGGGGCCTCCTCCCCGCCGTCGGGCGCGAGCCGGTGCGCCTTGTACGACGGCAGCGCCTCGACCCGGAACGCCGGGCGCCAGTCGTCGTCCCAGCAGGCGACCAGCCGGGTGGGGGCGTGGGCGGTGAGCAGCCGGGCGGTCATGTCCAGGAACCCGCGGACGGCGTTGACCGGGCGGCCGTCGGGCGAGGTCACGCTGGTCGGGACGCCGTAGAAGGCCCGGAAGTAGAGGCTCGCGGCGTCGAGCAGCATCGTGGTCACGGGCGGACCGTAGCCGCCGGGGACGACGGGCCGGGGAAACCGGCGCGGGCGCGGCCGGGCCGCGGGGTTAGTGTCCCGGCGTGGCAAGCAGCACGGGGGCCCTCGTCAGCATCGACCGCGTACACGCCGCCCGCACCGTGGCCGGGGAGCTCGGCGTCGACGTCCTGGTCCTCACCCCGGGCTCGGACCTGCGCTACCTGTCCGGTTACCACGCCCACGCGATGGAGCGGCTGACCGCGCTGGTCGTCCCGCGCCGCGGGGAGCCGCTGCTGGTCGTCCCGCGCCTGGAGGCGCCGATGGTCGACGCCTCCCCGGCCGGCGCGCTCGGCCTGGAGGTGCACGCCTGGGACGAGACCGACGACCCGTTCGCCGTCGTCGCCCGGGAGGTGACCGCCCGGCTGGGCGCCGCCCCCTCGCGGGTCGCGGTGGGGGCGCGCACCTGGGCCGAGCACGCCCTCGGCGTGCACCGGGCGCTGCCCGGCTCGGCGCTGGAGCTGGCCACCCCGGTGCTGGACCGGCTGCGGATGGTCAAGACCCCCGCGGAGGTGGAGGAGCTCGCCCTCGCCGGCGCGGCCATCGACCGGGTGCACGCCCGGATGGGGGAGTGGCTGCGGGTCGGGCGCACCGAGGCGGAGGTCGGCGCCGACGTCGCCGCGGCGATCCTGGCCGAGGGACACGTGGGGGTGGACTTCACCATCGTCGGCTCCGGCCCCAACGGCGCCAGCCCTCACCACGAGCTCTCCGACCGGGTGGTGCAGGCCGGGGACCTGGTCGTCGTCGACATCGGCGGGGAGACCGCCACCGGCTACCGGTCGGACTGCACCCGCACCTACGTCGTCGGCGGGGAGCCCGACGCCGAGGTGGCCGAGTGGTACGCGGTGCTCAGGGACGCGCAGGAGGCCGCCGTCGCCGCCGTCCGGCCCGGGGTGACCGCCGAGCAGGTCGACGCCGCCGCGCGCGACCGGATCGCCGCCGCCGGGTGGGGCGGGCACTTCATCCACCGCACCGGGCACGGCATCGGCCTGGACACCCACGAGGCGCCCTACATCGTGGCGGGCAACGACCTGCCGCTGGAGGCGGGGATGGCGTTCTCCGTGGAGCCGGGCATCTACCTGGCCGGCCGCTGCGGCGCCCGGATCGAGGACATCGTCGTCTGCACCGACGACGGCGTCCGCACGCTCAACGAGGGCACCCGTGAGCTCGTCGTCCTCCCCGGCTGAGCCGCACTCCGACGTCGACCGGGCGCTGCTGGCCGCCCTGGTGCGGGACGGGCGGGCCAGCTACACCGAGCTCGCCGAGCGGGTCGGCCTGTCGGTGTCGGCGGTGCACCAGCGGGTGCGCCGGCTCGAGCAGCGCGGACTGATCACCGGGTACCGGGCGCGGATCGACGCCCGGCGGGTGGGGCTGGGGCTGACCGCGTTCGTGTCGATCACCCCGCTGGACCAGGCCCAGGCCGACGACGCCCCGGCCAAGCTCACCCACCTGGACGCGATCGAGGCCTGCTACTCGGTCGCGGGCATCGAGAGCTACCTGCTCAAGGTGCGGGTGGCCTCGCCCGAGGCGCTGGAGGCGCTGCTGCGCGAGATCCGCACGACGGCGAACGTGAGCACCCGCACCACCGTCGTGCTGTCCACCTTCTACGAGGACCGTCCTCCCGTCTGAGCCCGGAGGACCGGCGTGCCCGACTCCCTGGCCCGCGGGGTGGGGGACCACCTGCCCGGCACGCTGCTGGCGCTGCTGGCGGCGACGCTGTTCGGGCTGGGCTCGGTGCTGCAGCACGAGGCGGCGGTCCGCGCCACCGCCGGCGGGCGGCTGCGGATGCGGGCGATGGTGCGCCAGCGCACCTGGCTGCTCGGCCAGGCGGCCACCACCAGCGGCACCGTCGCCCAGGTGGCGGCGCTGGCGCTGGCGCCGGTGGCGATCGTGCAGCCGCTGCTGGCCGGCGCGCTGGTGGCGGCGCTGGCGGTGCGCACCGTCCGCACCGGGCACCCGCCGTCCCGGACCGAGGGGGCCGGGGCCGCGCTCACCGTGGGCGGGCTCGTGGTCTTCGTCGTGGCGGCCCGCCCGGGCCGGGGCTCGGGGGACCCGCCGCCGGCCGTGGCGGCCGTGGTCGCCGTCGTGCTGGTGGTGCTGGCGGTCGCGCTCACCGCCCGGCTGCGCGGCGGCAGCGGCGCGGCGCTGGCCTGTGGGGTCACCGGGGGCCTGGCCGCCGGGGTGGCCGCGGTGCTGGTCTCGGCCGGGCTCGCGGTGCTCGCGGCCGACGGGGTGGCCGGTGCGCTGGCCCGGCCCGAGCCGTGGGGTGCGGTGGTGGCCTCGGTGGCCTCCCAGGTGGGGGCGCAGCAGGCCTACGGCCGCGGGGCGCTGTCCTGGTCACTGCCCGCGCTCGTGGTGTTCGACCCGCTGGCCGCGGTGCCCGCGGCCCGGCTGCTGCTCGGGGAGCACCTCGAGCCGGGGCACGCGGCGGTGTGGGGGCCGGCCGCGGTGGTCGCCGTCGTCGGGGTCGTCCTGCTCACCCACAGCAGCGGGCCGCCGCGGGAGGCGGCACCCGCCGTCGGGACCTGACACCCGTCGTTCGACCGTTATCCCCAACTACTCGAAAGACTACCTGGTGTGCCGTCCTGGGGAAGGGGAGCGGCGACGACGGCGGTGCGACTGGACATCGTCTCGAACACGTGTTCGCATCGGGGTCGTGAGGTGGGACGCCCGGCGCCTCGACGCCGACGAGGAGACGCTGCTGCCGGGGATGCCGAGCCTGCGCGGGCTGCTGCGCAGCGTGGAGGTGCCCGAGTTCCCGGGTGTGACGATGCACGAGGTGCTGTGCCGGTCGGCCCTCAACGCGGTGCCCGAGGGCTCGCGGATGCCGTTCGCCTACACGATCAACCCGTACCGGGGCTGCCTCCACCAGTGCGTCTACTGCTTCGCCCGCTCGACGCACGAGTGGCTGGACCTGGACGCCGGCCGCGACTTCGACACCCAGATCGTCGTCAAGACCAACCTGGTCGAGGTGCTGCGCCGGGAGCTCGCCAGGCCGTCCTGGAAGCGCGAGCACGTGGCGCTGGGCACCAACACCGACCCCTACCAGCGCGCCGAGGGCCGCTACCGGTTGATGCCCGGCGTCATCCGCGCGCTGGCCGACTCCGGCACGCCGTTCTCGATCCTCACCAAGGGCACGCTGGCCCGCCGGGACCTGCCACTGCTGGCGAACGCCGCGCGGGACGTCCCGGTGGGCTTCGGCGTCTCGATGGCCGTCTGGGACGACGACCTGCACGCGAGCCTGGAGCCGGGGGTCCCCTCGCCGCGCGCCCGGCTGGACCTGGTGCGCGCGGTGACCGACGCCGGGCTGCCGTGCGGGGTGTTCCTCGCCCCGGTGCTGCCCGGCCTCACCGACCGCCTCGCCGACCTCGACGCCGCCCTGGAGGCCATCGCCGCCGCCGGCGCCACCGGGGTGACCGTGGTGCCGCTGCACCTGCGCCCGGGTGCCCGCGAGTGGTTCTCCGCCTGGCTGGCGCGCGAGCACCCCGCCCTGGTGGGCCGCTACCGGCAGCTGTACCGCGGCGGGGCGTACGTGCCCCCGGAGTACCGGGCCTGGCTGGCCGGGCGGGTCGGGCCGCTGCTGCGCCGGCACGGCCTCGACGGCCGGTCGGGAGGCGCGGCCCGGGGGGCGGAGGCGCCCTCGGGAGTCCCCGGGGACGACGAGGCCGCTTTCCCCGCCGGCAGCCTGCCGCCGGTCCGCCACGACGCCCCGCGGGGCCGCGCGGCCCGCGCACGGCGGTCCCGGGACGGCGCGGTGCCCGGCCAGCTGGCGCTGATCTGAAACGGTCAGGCAAGCCTTCCCTGACCATTGGGTGCCGCAACGAAATGGCGGTGAGGAAGGTGAGCCTTCCCTACCCGTAACGCGTTGACCTGCGGCTTCTCAGGTCAGGCTCACCTGGGGAAATGGTCGGAGAACGACACGCGGAATGCATTCCGGGGTCGAGATCGACGCCATTCTGCGGCACACTGGGGTCAGCCGATCCGTCCGAGCCCGGAGGACCAGAGATGACCGCCGTCGTGCCCCCCGTCGCCGAGTGCACCGTCACCGGCTGCTCCTACAACGACCACGACCACGGCTGCCACGCCTTCGCGATCACCGTGAGCAGCCACAACGGCAGTGCCGACTGCGGGACCTTCATCCCGCTCACCGTCCGCGGCGGCCTGCCCCGGGCCGAGGCGCTGGTGGGTGCGTGCCAGCGGACCGACTGTGTGCACAACGACGCCCTCGAGTGCCACGCCGACGGCATCCGGGTGGGCTTCGACCACGACACCGCCACCTGCATGACCTACTCGCCGGCCTGACGGGACCCCGGCACCTCTCCGCGACGACGGCCCGGGCCTCCGCCCGGGCCGTCGTGCCGTCCGGGGGAGGAGCGGGCTCAGGCCGGAGGCGCCCCGGCCTTGTTCGCGCGGGCGGCCCGCTCGGCCCGCACCGCACCCCGGGCGGCCACCGGCTCGGCGCCGGCCGCCAGGGCCAGCCGGCGGTAGGAGTCGTAGGACAGCGTCTCGTAGACGGCGGCCAGCACCTCGGCCCGCTGCCGGCGCGCGCCGGTCGTGGTGGCGCGCAGGTACAGGGCGGTGCGCACCGCGTGCTTGGCGAACGTCACCTGCAGCGCCTGGCTGGACAGCCGGCCGCCGACGTGTGAGGCGAAACCGGGGCCGCGGCGCAGCGCGGGCAGCACCCACGGGCTGTCGGCCAGCGCGGGGAAGCGGTTGCGCACCGCCTCCCAGGCGTGCCACGCGGTCAGCGCCCCCGGCACCGACCACTCGCCGTCGTCGGTGCGCACCACCAGGCGGCGGGCGGTGGCGTGCACCTGGTCACGGCGCAGGTCGCGGAAGGTGCCCACCGGGGCCGGCCAGCGCAGCGCGATCGCGCACCACACGACCGTGCGCAGGTGCTCGGGCTCCTCGCTGCGCACCTCGGTGAGCGGCCGCAGGTCCAGCGTCCGCGGATCGGGCTCCGGCGTCGGGGGCACCGGCAGGGGGACCCCGCCGTACCGGGCCACCTTGCTGTACAGGGTCACGGTGGCGGGCTTCCAGCCCCGGGCCGCCGCGACGTCGTCCATCCCGCCCTCGGCCAGCTCGTCGGGGCCGAGGCCGAGCTCCAGGGCCGCGTCGATCAGCCGGCGCCACTGCACCGCGTAGCCCTCCGGGGGCTCCAGCCGGGCCCAGGCCTGCGCGGCGGGCGGCGACGGCATCTCCGGGAGCGGTCCCTGCCAGCCCTTCGCCATGTCCTCACCATACCCGTTATCCCCAACTATCTGGCCAACTTTTCAGGAAACCGGGAACCAGTCCACGACCAGGGCAGGGAACACGCCGGCGGCGACGGGTCGAGGGCCGGGGAGGCGCCGCGCCGCTGTGCCGGGGGAGTCCCGGTGGGGGGAGGGCCGGGCCCTCACGCGCCTCCGGCGGTCAGCAGCTGCGAGCGGACGTCGCCCTTGAGTACCTTGCCCACCGTGGACCGCGGCAGGTCGGCCCAGACGAGCACCTCCTTGGGTGTCTTGACGCCGCCGATGCGGGCGCGGACGAACGCGCGGACGTCGGCGGGGTCCAGCGCCTCCCCGGCCCGCGGCTGGACGACGGCGACCACCCGCTCGCCCCACTTCTCGTCGGGCACGCCGACCACCGCGCAGTCCTGCACCGCCGGGTGGGCCAGGACCGCCTGCTCGACCTCGGCCGAGTACACGTTGAAGCCGCCGCTGATGATCACGTCCTTCGCGCGGTCGACGAGGTACAGCCAGCCGTCGGCGTCGAGGTAGCCGACGTCGCCGGTGTGGTGCCAGCCGAGCCGGCTCGCCTCCGCGGTGGCCTGCGGGTCCCGGTGGTAGCCGTCCATGACCAGCGAGCCGCGGACGACGACCTCGCCGCGCTCGCCGGCCGGGAGCAGCCGCCCGGCGTCGTCCACGACCGCCACGGTGGTGAGCGGCGTCGGCCGGCCGGCGGAGGCGAACCGCTCCCGGGCGGGGGAGCCGTCGGGGCGCAGGTGGTCGGCCGGCGCCATCGTCGAGATCATCATCGGCGCCTCGGACTGGCCGTACAGCTGGCCGAGGACGGGGCCGATGCGCCGGATGGCCTCCTCGAGGCGGTCGGGGGACATGGGCGCGGCGCCGTACCAGAGGCACTGCAGGGCGGAGAGGTCCGTGCCGTCGAGGTCGGGGTGGGCGAGCAGCCGGTAGACCAGCGTGGGCGGCAGGAAGGCGTGCGTGACCCGGTGCCGCTCGGCGAGGGCGAGGAACTGCCCGAGGTCCGGTGCCGGCATGACGACGATCTCGCCGCCGAGGGCCATCACCGGGAAGCACAGCACCCCGGCGGCGTGGGTCAGCGGCGCGAGCGCCAGGTAGGTGGGCCGGCCGGTGAACGGATAGCTCATGAGCGTCAGCGCCGACATGGTCTCGAGGTTGCGGTCGGTCAGGCGCACGCCCTTGGGGCGGCCGGTGGTGCCGCCGGTGCCGACCAGCACGACCAGACCGCCGGGCGGCTCGGTGTCGTCCCCCTCGGGAGCGCCGGCCAGCCAGTCCTGCAGCGCCGGGTCGCCGCCGTCGCCGTCGCCGTCCAGGCAGACCAGGGTGGTCAGCCGCGGCAGGCGGTCGCGGATCGCGGCCACCAGCGGCGCGAAGGAGTGCTGGTAGAGCAGCGCGGTGCAGCCGAACAGGTCGAGCAGCTCGCGGTTCTCCGCGGCCTCGTTGCGGGGGTTGACCGGGCACCACACCGCGCCGGCGCGGGCGATGCCGAAGACGGCGGCGAACGCGGTGGGGTCGTTGGCCGACAGGACCGCGACGGGGTCGCCCGGCCGGACGCCGGAGCGGGCCAGCGCCCCGGCGACCCGCCGGCTGAACCGCTGCACCTCGCCGTAGCTCATCGACCCGTCCGGGCCGGTCAGGCAGGGGGCGTCCGGGCCGAGGGAGGCGCCCTTGTCCAGGTAGGCGGTGAGGCTCACCGGTCCACCCGCCGGTCGCCCCCACCGCCGGAGGCCCTGGGTTCGGTCATGCGGGGATCGTGCCCGACCCGGGTGCCCGGGGCCCGTCCTGCGGCGGCGCCGTCCCGCCTCCACCATGTGCCGGTGCGCACGGTGGGTGTCGAGGAGGAGCTGCTGGTCGTCGACCCGTCGGGGACGCCGGTGCCGCGCGGCCCCGAGGCGCTGGCGGTGGCCGCCCACCGCGGGGAGGGGGAGACCCCCGAGCAGCACGAGAGCGCGGCGCAGGAGGAGGGCTCTCCGGGGCACCTGGTGCCCGAGCTCAAGCGGCAGCAGGTGGAACTGGGCACCCGGGTGTGCACCGGGCTGGCCGAGGTGGAGCGGGAGCTGCGGTACTGGCGCGGGCGCGCCGACGCCGCCGCCCGCGCCGTCGGGACCCGGGTGGCGGCGCTGGCCACCTCACCGGTCGGCGTCGAGCCGGAGACGACGCCGGGCGAGCGCTACGCGGAGATGACCGACACCTTCGGGCTCATCGCCCGCGACCAGCTCACCTGCGGCTGCCACGTGCACGTGTCGGTGGACGGCGACGAGGAGGGCGTGGCCGTCCTCGACCGGATCCGGGTGTGGCTGCCGGTGCTCACCGCGCTGACCGCCAACTCGCCGTTCTGGCTGGGCGCCGACTCCGGGTACGCCAGCTTCCGGTCCCAGGCGTGGAACCGCTGGCCGTCGTCGGGCCCCACCGAGCTGTTCGGCGACCCGGCGACCTACCACCGGGTGGTCGCCGACCTGGTCGCGACCCGCACGATCGTCGACGCCGGGATGGTCTACTTCGACGCCCGGCTGTCGCGGACCTGGCCCACCGTCGAGGTGCGCAGCGCCGACGTCGCGCTGCGGGTCGAGGACGCGGTCACCCACGCCGGGCTGGTGCGCGCGCTGGTGGACACCGCCGCCCGCGAGTGGCGCGCGGGCGTCCCCGCCCCTCGGGTGCGCAGCGAGCTGCTGCGGGTGGCCGCCTGGCGGGCCGGGCGCTCGGGCACCACCGCCGACCTGGTGCACCCGCGCACCGGGACGCCGGCGCCGGCCGCCGACGTGGTGGCGGCGCTGCTGGAGCACGTCCGCCCGGCGCTGGAGGCCAGCGGCGACCGGCAGCGGGTCGCCGACGGCGTGGCGGCGGTCCTGGAGCGCGGCACCGGCGCGGACCTGCAGCGCCGCGTGCACGCCGACACCGGCGACCTCACCGCCGTCGTCCGCGCGGCGGTGCAGCTCACGACCGGGAGGTGAGCTTCCGGGCAGGGCGGATATCGTCCCGCCATGTACACCGCGAGCTGGCACGACGTCGTGCGGCGCGACCTGTTCGGGCCGTCCCCCGATCCCCGGGACCGCCCCTACCGGTTCGTCGTGCGGCTGGCGCTGGTGGTCTTCCGGCTGCTGCGGCTGCAGTTCGACGTGCGGGGCTCCGAGCACGTGCCGACGTCGGGCGGCGCAGTGGTCTGCAGCAACCACGTCAGCTTCCTGGACTTCACCTTCCTCGGCCTGGCCGCGCTGCCGCGGCACCGGCTGGTCCGGTTCATGGCCAAGGCCTCGGTGTTCGCGCACTGGTTCGCCGGGCCGTTCATGCGCGCCATGCGGCACATCCCGGTCGACCGCAAGGCCGGCGCGGCCGCCTTCGACGCCGCGGTGCGGGCGCTCAAGGACGGCGAGGTCGTCGGCGTCTTCCCCGAGGCGACGATCAGCCAGAGCTTCACCGTCAAGGACCTCAAGGCCGGCGCCGCCCGGATGGCCCTCGACGCCGGGGTGCCGATCGTCCCGGCCGCGGTGTGGGGCGGGCACCGGGTGGCCACCAAGAAGCACCCGGTGGACCTCACCCGCGGCCGGGCGGTGACCGTGCTGCTCGGCGAGCCGGTCGTCCCCCTGCCCGGCGAGCGGCCCGCGGCGCTGCTGGCCCGCACCCGCGTGGCGATGGAGGCGCTGCTCGACGAGGCGCAGCGCACCTATCCGCAGCAGCCCTCGGGCCCCGAGGACCTGTGGTGGGTGCCGGCGCACCTGGGCGGGACCGCGCCCACCCTGGAGGAGGCCACGGCCCGCGACGCGCAGGACGCCGCCGGGCAGCGGGTGAGGGCGCGGACCTCGCGCCGCGCGCGGCTGGCCCGCCGCCTCCGGCGCCGCGGCTGAGGACGCGCTACTCCACCACCACCGGGGCCATGAGCCGGAACGCCTCCAGCTCGACGTCGTACCACCGGCGCAGCCGGCCCAGCGGTTCCATGCCCAGGCGCCGGCACACCGCCCGCGAGGCCTCGTTGCCGGGCCGGACGACGGCGTAGACCTCCGGCACGCCCGCGCCGAAGGCGTGGTCGACCACCGCCCGCGCGGCCTCGGTGGCGTAGCCGCGGCCCCAGCACTCCGGGTGCAGGTGCCAGCCCACCTCGACCTCCCCGACGCCGCCGGGCAGCGGCTTGAGCAGCACCGTGCCGGCCACCACCGGCTCCGGCCCGCGCACCTCCACCGCCCAGCAGCCGTGCACCGGGTCCGCGCGCCGGATCTCCGCCCACCGGCCCACCAGCTCCACCGGGCCCACCGACGGGGGGCCGCCCAGCCAGCGGGTGACCTCCTCGCGCCGGTAGATGTCGGCGAGCCGGGCCAGGTCGTCGCGGCCGGTGGTCCACGGGCGCAGCCGCAGCCGGTCGGTGAGCAGCTCCCCGTCCGGCACGGTCATCGCGACTGCCTACCCGGCGCGCCCCGCGCTACCCGCGGACCCGGCGCCGGAGCGGCCCGGGCGCGCCGTCATGCTCGGGGCCGTGACGCCCCCGACCGACCTGCTGCTCACCGACGTGACCGTCGGCGACCGTCCCGGCCGTGCCGTGCACGTCGTCGACGGGCGGATCGCCTGGACCGGCGCGGCCGCCGACGTGCCGCTGGCCGGCCGGGTGCTGGCCGGGGAGGGGGCGCTGCTCACCCCGGCGTTCGTGGACGCGCACGTGCACGCCACCGCGACCGGCCTGGCGCTCACCGGTCTCGACCTCCACTCGAGGTCGAGCCTCGCGGAGGCGGTGGCCGCCGTCGCCGAGGCGGTGCGCGGCGCGCCGCCGGGCATCCTGCTGGGCACCGGATGGGACGAGACCGGCTGGCCCGAGGGCCGGGGGCTCACCCGCGCCGACCTGGACGCCGTCGTCGGGGACCGGCCGGCCTACCTGGCCCGCGTCGACGTGCACTCCGCGACCGTCTCCACCGCGCTGCTCGACCTGGTGCCCGGCGTCCGCGGCCTGCCCGGCTTCTCGCCGGACGGGCAGCTGCGGCTGGACGCCCACCACGCCGCCCGGCAGGCCGCCTACGGGGCGGTGACCGCGCCGCAGCGGGCCGCCGCGCAGGCCGCCACGCTCGCCGAGGCGGTGCGTCTGGGCATCGGCAGCCTGCACGAGATGGCCGGGCCCGAGGTGTCCGGCGCCGCGGACCTGCGCGCGCTGCTGGACCTGGCCCGGCAGCGGCCGGCGCCGCGGGTCACCGGCTACTGGGGAGAGCTGGCCGAGCGCGGCGGGCTGGACCTGGTGCGCGAGCTGGACCTGGCCGGCGCCGGCGGCGACCTGTTCTGCGACGGCGCGTTCGGCTCGCACACCGCCGCGCTGCACGCCCCCTACGCCGACCGGCCGGGCACCGCCGGGGCGCTGCGGTTCGACACCGCCTCCCTGGTCGACCACGTGCGCGCCTGCACCGCCGCCGGGATCCAGGCCGGTTTCCACTGCATCGGCGACGCCGCCGTCGACCAGGTGCTCGACGCGGTCGGGACGGTGGTGGCCGAGCTCGGGCCGGCCGCCGTGCGGGCCTGCCGGCACCGGCTCGAGCACGTGGAGATGGCGAGCCCGGAGGCGGTCGAGCGGATGCGGTCGTGGGGGATGGTGGCCAGCGTCCAGCCCGCCTTCGACGCGGCCTGGGGCGGCCCGGCGGGCATGTACGCCGAGCGGCTGGGCACCGAGCGCGCGGCCGGGTGCAACCCGTTCGCCGACCTCGCCGACGCCGGTGTCGCCCTGGCGCTGGGCAGTGACGCCCCGGTGACGCCGATGGACCCCTGGGGCGGCGTGCACTCGGCCGTCGACCACCGCACCGCCGGCGCCGGGCTGCGCCCGTTCGACGCCTTCGACGCGGCCACCCACGGCGGCTGGCACGCCGTCCGCGCGGAGACCGCCGCCGGGCCGCTGGCGCCGGGCGCCCCGGCCGACCTCGCGCTGTGGGCCACGGACGCCGGCCTGTCGGCGGTGCTCGACCGCCGGGACCGGCCGGCCTGCCGGCAGCTGCTGGTCGGAGGCCGGCCACTGCGGTCGCTGTAACCACCCGGTCCGGGGGACGGCACGCACGAGGGACCCCGCGCCGGTCGCGTCCCGGAGGACGGGGGGCGGGGTGGGATGCTCGTGGGTGGGCCACGACCGTGGCCCGCACCCGTCCGCCGCGGACGGGTGCAGCCGGACGCCCGGGCGCCGCCCGCGGCAGGACGTCGCGGGGAGGTCGTGGGTGCCGCCAGCAGCCGTGACGGAGGAGCGGGACACCGGCTCCGGTGCGCCCGCGGGGACCGGCCGGCGCCGGACCCGCCGCCTGCCGTGGCGCACCGCGCTCGCCGCCGCCGGCGGCCTGGCGATGCTGCTGGCCTTCCCCGGCTGGTCGCTGCCCCCGCTGGCGGTGCTCGGCCCCGCGGCGCTGGCGCTGGCCGTGCGCGGGCAGCGGGCCCGGTCGGGCGCGTGGCTGGGCCTGGTGTGCGGCCTGGCGTTCTTCGTGCCGCTGCTGTCCTGGACCGGCATCTACGTGGGCGCGTTCCCCTGGCTGGCCCTGGCCGTCTCCCAGGCCCTCTTCCTCGCGCTGCTCGGCGCGGCCGGCGCGGCGGTGTCCGGCCTGCGGCTGTGGCCGCTGTGGACCGCCGCGCTGTGGGTGGCCGACGAGGCGCTGCGCGGCCGCCTCCCGCTCGGCGGCTTCCCCTGGGGCCGGCTGGGGCTGAGCCAGACCGACGGCGCCTTCCTCTCCCTCGCCGCCTACGGCGGGGTGCCGCTGGTGTCCTTCGCCGTCGCGCTCACCGGCACGCTGCTGGCCGCGGCGCTGCTCGCGCTGGCCCGGGCACGGCGGGCGGCCGGCGAGGGCGCGACCCGCGGGCCGGCGCTGCGCACCGCGGCCGCGCTGGTCGCCGCCGTCCTCGCCGTCCCGCTGCTCGGGGCGCTGGCCTGGACGCCGCTGCCCGGCCCCTCGCTCACCGCGGGCGGCCCCACGAGGACCGTCGCCGTCATCCAGGGCGACGTCCCGGAGGCCGGGCTGGAGTTCAACGCCCGCCGCCGGGCGGTGCTGGACAACCACGTGCAGCAGACGGTGCAGCTGGCCGCCGCGGTCGCGGCCGGGGACCAGGCGCAGCCGGACCTGGTCGTCTGGCCGGAGAACAGCTCCGACATCGACCCCTACCGCAACGCCGACGCCGCCCGGCAGATCAGCCGCGCCGCCGAGGCGATCGGCGCGCCGATCCTGGTGGGCGCGGTCGTCGAGGGGCCGGGCCGGTACCTGAGCAACACCGGCATCGTGTGGGACCCCGAGACCGGGCCCGGCGACACCTACGTCAAGCGGCACCCCGTCCCGCTGGCCGAGTACGTGCCGGCGCGGGGGTTCTTCCGCTTCTTCAGCGACAAGGTCGACCTGGTCCGCCGGGACTTCGCCCACGGCACCGAGGTCGGGGTGCTCGACGTCGGCGGCGCGCCGGTGGGCGACGTCATCTGCTTCGAGGTGGTCTACGACTCCCTGGTCGCCGACACCGTGCGGGCCGGCGCCGGGATGCTCGTCGTCCAGACCAACAACGCCACCTTCGGCTACACCGACGAGAGCGAGCAGCAGCTGGCCGCCAGCCGGCTGCGCGCGGTGGAGTTCGGCCGCACCGTCGTCGTCGCGGCCACCAGCGGCATCTCCGCCGTCGTGGCGCCCGACGGGTCGCTGGCCCGCCGCTCGGAGCTGTTCACCCCCGCGGTGTTCGTCGAGGACGTCGCCCAGCGCGACTCCACCACCGTCGCCGAGCGGCTGGGCGCGGCGCCGGAGTGGGTGCTGACCGCCCTGGGGGCCGGCGCGGTGCTCGCGGTCGCCGCCCCGGCGCTGCGCCGCCGGCAGCGGGCCCGCCGGGCCACCCGGTGAGCGCGGCGCGGGTCCTCGTCGTGGTCCCCACCTACGACGAGGTGGAGAACCTCGAGCCGGTCCTCGACCGGCTGCACGCCGCCGTCCCCGACGTGCACGCCCTGGTCGTCGACGACGGCTCGCCCGACGGCACCGGTGAGCTGGCCGAGAAGCTGGCCGCGCGGGACGACCGGGTGCACGTGCTGCGCCGCACCGAGAAGGCGGGCCTGGGCCCGGCCTACGTCGCCGGCTTCCGCTGGGGCCGCGAGCGCGGCTACGACGTGCTGGTCGAGATGGACGCCGACGGCTCCCACCACCCCGAGCAGCTGCCGCTGCTGCTGGCCGCCCTCGACGACGCCGACCTCGTGCTGGGCTCCCGCTACGTGCCCGGCGGCAGCGTCGAGGACTGGCCGCGCCGGCGGCTGCTGCTGTCCCGGCTGGGCAACGTCTACACCCGCCGCGCGCTGCGGCTGCCCCTGGCCGACGCCACCGGCGGGTTCCGCGCCGTCCGCGGGGAGCTGGTGGACCGGCTGCCCTTCGACCGCGTGGCCAGCCAGGGCTACTGCTTCCAGGTCGACTGGGCCTGGCGCGCCTGGCGGGAGGGCGCCCGGGTGGTGGAGGTGCCGATCACCTTCAGCGAACGCGAGTTCGGCAGGAGCAAGATGACGCCCTCGATCGTTGGAGAGGCGTTGGCACGGGTCACCCTCTGGGGCCTGCTGGACCGGCTGGCCGACCGCCTGCCGGGCCGGGTCCCACCGCCCGTGCCGGGACGGGTCCGCGAGCGCGGGCGGTCCAGCGAGGTCCGGTAGGCGGACCCGGGCCGCACGCGAGCCGGGCCGGGGAGTGCCGTGGGACACCGGGTACGGGTGCTGGCGGGGCTGTGGGCCCTCGCCGAGGTCGTCGTCTTCGCGCTGGTCGCCGCGTGGATCGGCGTGGGCTGGACGCTGCTGGCCGCGCTGGCCACCACCGTCCTGGGCTGGACCCTGCTGGCCCGGCAGGGGACCCGGGCGCTGGACGAGCTGCGCGCCCGCGCCCGGGAGCACCGCGCGCCGGGCACCGCGGCCACCGACGCCGGGCTGGTCGCCGTCGGCGGCGCGCTGATGGTGCTGCCGGGCTTCCTCGGCGACGTCGTCGGCCTGCTGTGCCTGCTGCCGCCCACCCGGCCGCTGGTGCGCGCCGCCGTGGGCCGCGGGCTGGCCGCCCGGCTGGGCCTGTCCGCGCCGGTGCGGGTGCGCAGCGCCCGGGTGCCCGGCGCGACGGCGGCCCGCCCGCCGGTGCGGATCGTCGAGGGCGAGGTCGTCGAGGGCGAGGTCGTCGAGGGCGAGGTCGTCGAGGGCGAGGTCGTCGAGGGCCCCGTCGTGCTCGACACCCGCCCTCGCGCCTGACCGTTCAGTCCCGCCGGAGGGGCCGGAACCGCAGGCAGGTGCGCTCGCCCACCCGCTCGACGCCGACGACCTCCAGCCGGCCGCGGGCGACGCCGTCGAAGGCCCGCAGGCCGCCGCCGAGCAGCACCGGCACGACGTCGACGCGCAGCTCGTCGAACAGGCCGGCGTCGATCAGCTGGCGGTTGAGGTCGGCCCCGCCGACGACGGTGACCGCCTTCTCGCCGGCCAGCTCGCGGGCGGTGTCCACGGCCTCGCGGAGGTCGCCGCAGAAGGTGACCCACAGCCGGTCGTTGCGCCGCGGCGGGGTCGCCGGCGGGTGCGAGGTCAGGACGACGATCGGCACCTGGTACTCGTAGTCGTCGGCGTAGGAGTCGGGGTCGGGCGCGCCGTCGTAGGTGCGCCGGCCCATGAGCACCGCGCCGGTCTCGGCCTGGGACGCCGCCAGGTACTCCTCGCCGGCCGGGGTGCCGAGGTCGGCGTACAGCATGCCGAAGTCCCCCTCGGGGTCGGCGGTGTAGCCGTCCAGGGACGTGGTCATGCCGGCGATCAGGTGCGCCACGGGGTCCTCCTCGGTCGGGTCCTGCGGGGCAGACCGGGGGAGGGGCGGCGACTCATCGGTCCCCGGACGCGGAACGGCCCCGGTGGGGAGTCCCACCGGGGCCGTCGACGGTCCTGGAACGGCCCGCCTCCCGGGGCCCGCCGCGCGCTCGCGAGCGGTGGGGAGGCGGGTCCTTCCTCAGCTGGCGCGGGTCCGCCGGCCGCGCAGCACCTCGAGACGCTCGGCCAGGACCTCCTCGAGGTCCTCGACGGAGCGCCGCTCGAGCAGCATGTCCCAGTGCGTCCGCGGCGGCTTGACCTTCTTGGGCGCCGGCTCGGAGCCGCCGACCAGCTTGGCCGAGGAGCCGTCGAACTTGCACTCCCAGGTGTCGGGCACCTCGGCGTCGTCCGCGAAGGGGACGGTGAACTGGTGACCCGAGGGGCACTTGTACTCGACGTACTGCCGCTCGATCGGCGCGGTGTTCCGCTCGGTCTCGTAGCTCACGCTGCCCAGTCGGCTGCCCCGCAGGGAACGCTCGCCCATGGCACACCGTCCTCTCGTGCTGGTGGTGTCGGTCAGGACTCCTCGTCGCGGCAGGGGGTACCCACTGCGGGAGGGTGTCGAAAGAGACCAACGGCGGATTTCGCGGAGAGATTCCGCTGAGTCGGTTCCCCATCATCGCATGGGGTGGTATTGGGCCACGCGCGACCCCCTCGGCCGGGGGAGAGCGGCCGGCTCAGGGGAGGGCGAGCTGCCCCGGGCCCGTCGCGGTCGGGCCCAGCTGGCCGAGCACGTGGTGCCGCCGGCACAGCACCTGGTAGTGCACCTCCGGGCCGGGCTCCGGGCCCACCCCGGCGCCCTCCGCCTCACCCGGGGCCGGGGTGGGCGCGGTGTCGGCGACGACGACGGTGGCGCCCTCGCGCACCATCTGCCCGTCGACGACCCGGGCGTTGAGCAGCCCGGGCAGCCCGCACCAGCACAGCACCTCGACCTGGATCCGCTGCACGTCGTCGGCGACCTCGAGCAGCCGCTGCGTGCCCGGGAACAGCCGCGCGCGGAAGTCGGTGGTCAGCCCGAAGGCGTAGACGTCGACGTGCGAGGCGTCGACGAGCTCGGCGAGCTGGTCCACCTGCCCGGGGGTGAGGAACTGCGCCTCGTCGACGATCAGGTAGTCCACCCGCCGCCCGTCGGCCCAGTGGCTGCGCACCAGCAGCAGCAGGTCGGTGCCCGGGTCGACCTCGACGGCGTCGCGGCACAGCCCCACCCGGGAGCTGATCCGCGGCCGCGCCGACCGGTCACCCTGGGTGAGTAGCAGCCCCGAGCGGCCCTGCCGGCTCTGGTTGTGGTCGACCTGCAGCGCCAGCGTGGACTTCCCGCAGTCCATCGGCCCGTGGAAGAACCGCAGGTGCGCCGGGGCTGGGGCGCGCCGCCGGTCCCCGGCCGCCGGGACCGACGCCGGCGTGAGGGACGGGTCGCTCACAGCCGCTCCGGCGGGGTGTTGCCCGCGGCCTGCACGGCCCGGCGCATCGGCAGCCGCAGCAGCAGCAGGAACCCGGCGACGAAGAACACCACCAGGCTGATGATCGCGTACCGGTAGGAGCCGGTGAGCTGGTACGTCAGACCGAACGCCAGCGGCCCCAGCCAGCTGGTCCCGCGGTCGCTGATCTCGTAGAAGCTGTAGTACTCCGCCTCCCGGCCGGCCGGGATGAGGTGGCTGAACAGCGACCGGGACAGCGCCTGCGTGCCGCCCTGCACCAGCCCGATCACCGCGGCCAGCGCGTAGAACTGCGCGACCGCGCCCTCCTGCAGCCAGTACGCCGCCACCAGCACCGCCGTCCAGGCGACCAGGCAGCCCAGCACGGTCCGCTTGGCGCCGTAGCGGGCCGCCACCCGGCCCAGGCCCAGCGCCCCGAACACGGCGACCACCTGGACCATGAGGATCGCGCCGGTGAGCACCGACTGGGACAGCCCCAGCTCCTCGCTGGCGTAGGTGGCCGACAGCGAGATCACCGTCTGCACGCCGTCGTTGAACAGCAGGTACGCGCCGAGGAACCACAGCGTGAGCGGGAACGCCCGCATCCCGCGCAGCGTGGCGGCCAGCTGCCGGAAGCCGCTGGTGGCGCCGCCGTGCCCGGCGACCGGCGGCCGGTCGCGCAGCAGCGAGACGGTGACCAGGGTGAACAGCCCCCACCACAGCCCCGCCGTGGCCAGGCAGATGCGCACCGCCTCGCCGCTGGTCAGCCCCAGGGACTCCGCGCCGAGGAACAGCCCCAGGTGCACGGCCAGCAGCAGCGCCCCGCCGACGTACCCGAACGCCCACCCGCGGCTGGACACCGCGTCGCGCTCGTCGGGGCCGGCGAGGTCGGGCAGCCACGAGTAGTAGACGACCGTCGCCGCGCCGAAGGCCACGTTGGCGACGACGAACAGCCCCGCGCCCAGCAGGTAGCGGCCGTCGGCGACGAAGAACAGGCAGGTCGCGGCCAGCGCCCCGAGCAGCGCCAGCCCGCCGAGCAGCTGCCGCTTGCGCCCGGTGCGGTCGGCGACGGCGCCGGTGAGCGGCAGCACGACGACCTGCAGGACCACGGAGAACGACAGCACGTAGGAGAACCAGCTGCCCGGCGGGATGGACAGCCCGAGGAAGGGCAGCCGGCCGTCGGCGCCGACGGCGTCCTCGGCGACGGTGGTCAGGTACGGGCCCAGGAAGACCGTGGTGACGCTGGTGTTGAACACCGACATCGCCCAGTCGTAGGAGTACCAACCGAAGCGCTCGCGGCGCAGGGCGCGGTCGACGGGTTGCGCGGCGTCGACGTGAGGGGCGGTCACGCGCGCAGGGTGTCAGCCCGGCCCCGTCCGTTCCAGCACCGGGGGGTCACGGGATGTCAGGGGGCACGACGCCGCCGGGGAACGCCGCGGCGCCGTCGGTCGGGCGGGTGGGGTCCGGGTGCAGCGGCCGGCTGGCCGCGCGCAGCGGCACCAGCCCGCGGGTGATCGCCGCGGCGATCCGCGTCCGCGCCCGGTTGGCGTCGCCCACCCGGCCCAGGCGCAGGTCCTCCAGGTACACCGGCGGGCCGACGTGCACCCGCAGCACCGGCCGCTGCACCAGCGAGCGGGCCAGCGTGCGCAGCTTCCCCCAGTCGTTGCCGTACTGCAGCACCTCCTGCGCGCCCCACTGGCTGACCGGGATCACCGGCACCCCGACGCCGAGGGCCAGGCGCGCCATCCCGGTGCGGCCGCGCTCGGGCCACCCGTCGGGCGCCAGCCCCACCCGCCCCTCGGGATAGGCGACGACGTGCCCGCCGTGCACCAGCGCCACCTCGGTGACCCGCACCGCGTGCCGGGCGACCTCGGTGCCGCGCTCCACCCGGATGCCGCCGGCGCGCTCCAGCAGCGGCCCCACGACCGGCGCGGAGATGATCCCGCCGGTGGCCATGATCCGCGGCACCACGCCCAGCCGGTGCAGCGCGACGGCGATCACGAACGGGTCGAAGTCGCCGACGTGGTTGGCCGCCAGCAGCAGCGGCCCGCGGCGCAGCTCCTCGGGGATGCACCCGGTGACCTCCACCCGGCCGAACAGGTCGACCAGCCAGGAGAACCGGCGCAGCAGGAGCAGCCACACGTCCCACGGCGGCGCGGCGGCGATGGCCAGCTCACGGGCGAACCACTCGGGGTCGCCGTCGTGCAGGACGGCCTCCAGGTGGTCGGGCAGCGGCGGCGGGGTCGGCCGCCACTCCCTCACCCCCGTGGCCAGCCGCTCGAGCCACCCGCTCACCGGCCCACCCACTGGCCGCGCGCCTCGAGGATCTCCTTCAGCATGGCCGGGCGGTCGGTCATGATCCCGTCCACGCCGAGCTCGAGCATCGCCGTCGCTTCCTCCGCGGTGTCCACGGTCCACACGTGGACCTGCAGGCCGCGGGCGTGCGCGGCGGCGAGGAACCGCTCGTCGACCAGCGCCCGGCCGCCGAGCTGCAGCGGCACCTGGGCGCAGCCGGCCTGCACGCGCACCAGCCCGGCCGCGCGGGGGGAGTAGGAGGACAGCCGCAGCGCCGCCACGCCCCGCGGACCCAGCGACGTGCACACGCTCGGGCCCAGCAGGCGCCGGGCGGCCGCGACGCGCGCGTCGGAGAACGAGGCCAGGCAGACCCGGTCGAGGACGTCCATCCGGCGCAGCACGCGCACCAGCGGCGCGAGCACGCCGGCGGCCTTGATGTCGAGGTTGAACCGGACGTCGGGCCAGGCGCCGAGCAGCTCCTCCAGCCGCAGGATCGGCTCCCGGCCGCCGATGCGGGCGGCGGCGACCTCCGACCACGGCAGCTGCTCGATGCGGCCGGTGCGGTCGGTGACCCGGTCCAGCGCCGGGTCGTGGAAGACGACGACCACGCCGTCGGCGGTCACCCGCACGTCGGTCTCGATGTACCGGTAGCCCATCTTCACGCAGGCCTCGAAGGCCGGCATGGAGTTCTCCAGGTGCTCGATCGCCCCGCCGCGGTGCGCCATCGCCAACGGCGCCGGCGCGTCGAGGAAGGCGAACCGGGCAGGAGGCACGGGCGACACGCTAACCGGCGGCTCCGACGCGCTCACCAGCCCCTTCTCCCGGCGGGTCGGGCGTGTCCGCCGGGACTGTCGGTGGCGGCGTCTAGCGTGCCCGGCGTGGGCAAGCAGCACGCCGACCGCGTGGTCGGGACGGACGGGACGGCAGGGAAGGCGGACACGACGACGGGACGGCAGGGGAGCGGGGCTGAACGGCGCTGCGGGTGGTGCCGGCGGGTGCTGCCCCAGGGTGGCTCGGTCGGCCGCCCGCGGATGTACTGCGGCCAGGGCTGCCGGCAGCGCGCGTACGAGCAGCGCACGGCGGTCGCCAAGGCCGGCCTCTCCGACGACGTCGTCCTCGTGCGCCGCGCCGAGCTCGACGGGCTGCAGGACCGCCTGTTCCAGCTGCGCTGCGCGCTCGAGGACGTCCAGACGCTGCTCGGCGAGCGGCACACCAAGGCCGAGCTCGAGCGGTCCCTGGCCGACCTGGTGCACTCGACGGGCCGGCTCGACAAGCTCTGGGTCTCCGAGCGCGCCGCGGGCTGATCCCGCCGCCCGGGCCGGCCCGTCAGCGGCGGGTCAGTCCGGGTCCTGGGTGTCGTCGTCCTGGTCCTCGGGCGCGTCCTGGTCCGGGTTGCTGTTGTCCGGCAGGTTGTCCTGCGACTCGCCGGACGGGTCGTTGCCGCTGGTGTTCTCGCTGTCGTCGGTGGTGCCGTCGTTCTGGTCCTGCCCGGCCGCGTTGCAGGCGGTGAGCGTCGCGCCGCCTCCGAACAGCGCCAGCGCGGTCATGAGTGCGGCGATCGGGCGTCGGAGTTCCATGTCCTCGACCCTAAGCAGGCACCTGGCCGGGCGCCCGTCGAAGCGCCGACACCACCGGCATAACGTCACAGTGACGGAATGACGGAGGTGTCGGTGGGTGGGGAGGGAGGGGGCGCCGGCCGGATCGGGGCCCCGGATCGGCGGTCGACCGGGACCCGGAGGGTCGGCGGGCCGCGTCGGGGACCCGGCCGGACCGGACCGAGGCGGTCGGGTGGTCGACGGTCGGGTGGTCGGCAGGTGAGCGAGCGGCGTCGGGTGCGGCACAGTGGCGCCGGGTCGGGACACGCGGACCGAGGGGAACGCCCAGGTGTGGCCGGCGCGGCGTCGTGGGAACCGGCGACCCGACGCGGCGGCACGAGCCACCCGTCGGCGCACGGGACGACCCGTCGTCAGCGGGCAGGCCCGACAGCCGGATCGAGGCCCGGCCGGCCGTCCGGGCACCCCCTCTCCGGCGCTCCGAACCACCGCCGATAATGCACATTATGTCAACCACCGTGGCGAGGGCCCGCTCCCCACGCCCCTGATCAGGTCGCCGGGCCCAGCCGCACCCGCGGGTCGACCGCCGCCGCGGCGACGTCGGCGACCGCGTTCGCCACGATGACCGCGGCGATGACGACCGTGGTGAGCCCGACCAGCAGCGCCCGGTCGTGCGCCTCGATCGCGCCCAGGATCGCCGCCCCGACCCCGGGCATGCCGAAGACGCCCTCGACGACGATCAGCCCCACGAACAGCTGACCCAGGTTCGCGGCCACGAACGTCACCACCGGCGTCAGCGCCGGCCGCAGCGCGTGCACGCCGACGACCCGGGACGGCGACAGCCCGCGGCCGCGCGCGGCCTGGACGAACGGCGCCCGCAGGGTGTCCCCGACCTCAGCCCGGGTGATGAGGGCGACGTAGCCGGTCGACAGCGCCGCCAGGGCGAGCACGGGCAGGATGTAGGCCGCCGGCTCCCCCGTGCGCCCGTGGAACGGCGCCCAGCCGAGCTCGGAGACGAAGACGAAGTGCAGCAGGTACGCCGCCACGACGACCGGCGTGCCCACCAGCACCGTGGCCGCCGCGGCGACGCCCGCGCCCGCCCACCGCCCGCTCGTGGCCAGCGCGCCGGCGACGACGCCCACCACGAGCTGGACGACGACCGCGCCGGCGAGCAGGGTCGCACTCACCGGCGCGGTCGCGGCGACGACGTCGAGGACGGCCGGCCCGGGCACCACGGCGTCGCCCCGGAGAGCGGGCAGCCCGCGGCCCCAGTCGCCGGTCAGCAGGTCGCGCAGGTAGAGGCCGTACTGGACCGGCAGGGGCTCGTCGAGGCGGTACTCGCTGCGGATGCGGGCGTAGAGGGCGGGGGGCGGCGGCTGGAAGCCGAACAGCGCCCGCACCGGGTCCCCGGGCAGTTGCGTCACGGCGACGAACACCAGGGTCACCGCCGCCCACAGGCTGAGCAGCATCTGCCCGGACCGGCGGGCGGCGAACGCGACCACGGGCGACATCGTGGCAGGACGGTGATCATCCCGGTCGACGCCGTGGCACCCGCTCGGTCAGACTCCGCCGGTGCCGTCCTCGTCCCCCGACCCCCCGGAGGTCCGTCCGGCGGCGGGGCGCTGGAACGCACCGCTGGTCGTCGCCGTCGCCGTGCTGGGGCTGCTCGCCGCGACGGCGCTGGCGCCCGGCGCCTTCACCGACGCCGACCCCCGCTCCTGCGACCTGGCCGACTCCCTGGTCGCGCCGTCCTGGGACCACCCCTTCGGGTTCGACCTGTTCGGCTGCGACCTGCTCGCCAAGACGATGTACGGCGCGCGGACGTCGCTGCTGCTGGCCGTCGCCGTCATCGTGCTCAGCGGCCTGCTCGCCGTCGTGCTGGGGACGCTGGCCGGCGCGGCCGGCGGCTGGGTCGACGGCGTCGTCTCCCGGCTCACCGACGTCTGGTCGGGCATCCCGCTCGTGCTCGGCGGCGTCGTCCTGCTCAGCGCGACCGACCGGCGCGGGGTGTGGCAGGTCGTCGCGGTGCTCACGGTGTTCAGCTGGCCGCCGATGGTGCGCGTCGTGCGGGCCGGCACCCGGCAGGTCCTGGCGCTCGAGTACGTCACCGCGGCGCGCGCCCTGGGCACCGGGCCGCTGCGGCTGGTCCTCCGGCACGTGCTGCCCGACGCCGTCCGCCCGCTGCTGGTGTTCGCCAGCGCCTACGCGGGCGTCCTCGTCTCCGCCGAGGCGGTGCTGACCTTCGCCGGCGTCGGGCTGCAGCGGCCCACCGAGTCCTGGGGCATCCTGCTGCAGCAGGGCGGCGAGGCGGCGTCCCGGGCGCCGCACGCCCTCGTCGCGCCGAGCCTCGTGCTCGTCGTCGCGGTGGCCGCCTTCGTCCTCCTCGGCGAGGGCCTGCGCGCGGCCGGCCGGACCGCCCGCGAGCACTGAGCCCGCTCCCCCGGTCGGCTCCCGGCCCCCGTACCGGGCACCGGGTGCGGCCCCCGGAGTGCCGCACCGCCCTCCCCCGTTGCCGCGGGAAGCCCGAGGACCCCTACAGCGACAGGACCCTGCCCTGCAACTGTTCTCCGGTCTTCCTGTGAACGATATCGTTTTTTGTTGGGGATAACGGACAACGGTGCCTCTCCGCCATCGGCCTCCCGGAGTGCGCCTCGGCCCGGGGCCGCGCGAGCGTCCGCCGGCGCCTGCGAGGCCGCGCCGCCGGTGCCCTGCCCGGGCAGGACACCGGCGGCGGACAGTCTCACCCGGCCACGACCCCGGGGCCGCGAACCCCGACGGCGTGTCGGCCGCCCCCGCGAGGGCTCCCCGGTCCGCACATGACGGCCGGCGGTCACGGCCCTCGCAAGGGCACTCCCTCCGCCCCTGTCCCCGGACCCTTTACCTCGTTGTTCTCTTGTGTTTCGTCTTCCTTCTTGACAAGTAGTTCGGGATAACGGGTCGACAGCCACCGGTCACGGTCCGGTGACGGCACCCGGCGGTTCCGTTGACGCCTGCAACAGTCCGCCACTACGTTCCGCGCCGGTGTGCTCCGCGCCACACCGGCGGCCCGACCGGGCCGTCTCCTCCCCGTGCTCGGCGCTGCGCCGGGAAGGGACCGCACGTGACCGCTACCGACGTCCGACCGAGCGAGACGCCCACACCGCCCCGCGGTGGGGGCCTGCGCCGGCTGTGGGACCGCAAGCTCGACCGCTACCCCGACACCGGCCCCCGGTCGCTGTACCTGGGGATCACCGTGCTGGCCACGGTGGTCCTGTACTACGAGCTCTACGTCGGCGGTGCCGTCGCGACGCAGATCATCGCCGAGCTCGGCTACTCGTTCACCGGCTACGTCTTCGTCTCCGTCATCGGCAACCTGGTCGGCGCCTTCGCCTCGCTGTTCGCCGGGCTCGCCGACCGCTGGGGCCGCGCCAACCTCGTCGTCGGCGGCCTGCTGATCACCGGCCTGATCCTGCTGGTGGGCCTGCCGCACGCGCCGGGCAAGACGGCCTTCACCGTGCTGTTCGCGGTGCTGAGCTTCGTCGAGGGCGTCGTGCTGGTGGCCACCCCCGCGCTGATCCGCGACTTCTCCCCGCAGGTCGGCCGCGGGGTCGCCATGGGCTTCTGGACCCTCGGCCCGGTGCTGGGCAGCCTCGTGGTCACCACGGTGTCCAGCAACACCCTCGACGACCACCCCGACTGGCGCTGGCAGTTCTACGTCTGCGGCGTCGCCGGCCTGGTCGTCTTCCTCGTCGCGCTGGTCGGGCTGCGTGAGCTCTCCCCCGCCCTGCGCGACCAGCTCATGGTCAGCATGCGCGACCGCGCGCTGGTCGAGGCTCGGGCCCGCGGCCTGGACACCGAGCAGGCGCTCAAGGGCCACTGGCGGCAGGTGCTGCGCTTCGACGTCGTCGGGTCGGCCTTCGCCATCAGCATCTTCCTGCTGCTCTACTACATCCTCGTCGGCTTCGCGGTCGTCTACTTCGCCACCGTGTTCGGCTACTCCGAGCAGCGCGCCAACGCCCTGGCCAACTGGTACTGGGTGACCAACGCGATCGCGCTGGTGGTCACCGGCGTGCTCACCGACCGGTTCCGGGTGCGCAAGCCGTTCATGGTCGTCGGGACGCTCGTCGGCCTGGTGGGCTCGGTGCTGTTCGCGCTGTCGGCCACGGAGCCGGAGACCGGCTACTACACGATCGCGGTCTACTTCATCCTGTCGGCGGCCGGCGGCGGCATGGCCTACGTCGCCTGGATGGCCTCGTTCACCGAGACCGTCGAGCGGCACAACCCGGCCGCGACGGCGACCGGCCTGGCCATCTGGGGCTGGCTGCTGCGGATCGTGGTGACGGCGTCGCTGGCGGTCTTCACCCTCGTCGTGCCGGCCACCTCGGTGCTGGTCGACCAGGGGTCGCGGGTCACCGAGATCGTCGAGGCGCACCCGCAGGAGGTCGCCGTCCTGTCGGCCGTCCCGCCGGAGGCGTCCGAGGCGCTGGCCGCGGACCCCACCGACGTCGACGCGCTGGCCACCGCCCTCGGCGCCGTGGCCACCCAGCAGGGCGCCGGCGCCGACGAGGCCGCCGCGGTCTCCGAGGCGGTGCGGAACCGGGCGCCGCAACTGGCCGCCGCCCAGGCGGTCGACCCGGCCACGCTGGCCGCGCTGCAGGAGGACCCGGCCGACGCCGCGGCCGGTGCGGCCGCCGTCGGGCAGATCGCGCAGGCCCTCGGCGTCGACGCCGGCACCGCCACCCAGCTGCTGGTCGGCCTCGGCGACCCGGCGGTGCAGGCCGACCTCGCGCTCGTGCAGCGCTACGCGACGGTGCTCACCGACGCCAACTCCGCGATCCCGGCCGACGACCTCGCCTACCTCGCGGCCCACGGCGACGAGGTCGCCACTGCCGCCGAGGAGAACCCGCACCAGTGGCAGCGCTGGTGGTGGGTGTGCGTCGCCGGGCAGGTGCTCTTCCTGCCGTTCGTCTTCGTGATGGCCGGCCGGTGGAGCCCGCGCCGGGCACGCCAGGACGAGCAGGCGCACGAGGAGATGGTGGCCCGGGAGCTGGCGGCCCTGCAGCGCACGGACGCTTGAGCACTGCCGCACGGCGGGGGGGGGGGGGGGGGGGGGGGGGGGGGGGCGGGGCGGCGGGGGGGGGGGGGGCGGGGCCGCCCCCCCCCCCCCCCCCCCCCCCCCGCCCCCCCCCCCCCCCACCCCCCCCCCCCCCCCCCCCCCCCCCCCCCCCCCCCCCCCCCCCCCCCCCCCCCCGTCCCGCCCTCAGCGGGAGGCGGCCGCCACCCGCACGCCTAGACCCACGAGCACCGCGCCGGAGGTGGCGTCCAGCCCACGGCGCACCCGGGGACGCCGGAACCAGCTGCCGGCCCGGCCGACGCCGGCCGCCAGCCCCAGGTACAGCGCCGTCTCGACGGTGACCTGCAGCAACCCCAGCAGCGCGGCGGTCACCAGCGGGGAGCTGCCGGCCGGGACGAACTGCGGGTAGAAGGCGATCATGAAGACGGCCAGCTTCGGGTTGGCCAGCTGCACCAGCAGCCCCTCGGCGAAGGCGCCACCCCAGCGCCGGCGCACCGGCCCCGCCGCGGCGCCGGGCTCCTCCACGGGACCGGCGCGCAGCGCCCGCCACAGCGCCCGGCCGCCCAGCCACAGCAGCACCGCCGCCCCGACGGCCCGCAGGACGAGGAAGCCGGCCTCGGACGCGGCGACCGCGGCCGCGACCCCTGCGCCGGCCAGCAGCGCCCAGACGAACAGCCCGGCCTCGAGCCCCAGCACCGTCGGCACCGCGGCGGCGCTCCCCCGCAGGGCCGCCCGGCGCACGACGAGCGCGACGGCCGGTCCCGGGGTCGCGGCGATCAGCAGCACCGCACCCAGGAAGGCGGGCAGCGCGAGCAGCAGCGCCGGGACGTCCACCCGGCCAGCGTGGCAGGGGCCCCTCCCGGCGTCGCTGGTTTTTCCCCGTCCGGTCGTGCCCAGCCGTCTGAGATGCGGGTAGTTGGGGATAACGGGCAACTGGAGGACGGCGCGGGCCTCCGGCCGCTCAGCGCCGGCGGTCGCGCCAGAGCCGGCCGTGCAGCCACCACTCGAGCCGGCGGGTGATCCACGGCAGCAGCAGGTAGGTCATCACCGCGGTGAGCGCCAGCGTCACGACCAGCACCCGCAGCGCCACGGGCACGTCGGCCAGCAGCGCCCCGAGGGTCACCGTGGCCAGCAGGTTGAGCGGGTAGAAGACCAGCCAGATCGTCGTCGCCTGCTTCCACCGCGGCGGCGCCGGCGGCCCGGCAGGAGTGGCGACCTCCGTGCTGACCGGCTGGTCGAACCAGCCCTCGATACCGGTGCGGCGCTCGGTGCGGGTCACCTCGGCCAGCCCCTCCGCCGAGCGCAGCCACCAGGCGCGCTCCGCCGAGGCCTCCCAGGCGTCGAGCGCCTCCTGGTCGGCGAAGCGGCAGAGCATGTACCACTCGTCCGAGCCGCCGCGCGGTCGCACCCACCCGGCGCCGAGGAAGCCCGGGAAGGACTCGGCCATCGTCATGCCGGCCCGGATCCACGCCGTCATCTCCCGGGTGTGCGACGGATCGGCCCGGCGGGTGAAGGAGACGGTGACCGGGAGGCGTGCGGCGGCGACCGGGAGCGACGTCGTCATACCGCCAGGATCGGCGGCCACCGGCGGGCCGCGCAGGCCGTCCGGGCGTGATCTGTCCCGCCCTCGCCGCTCCCCTCCCCCGGCCGGACCACCACCTGGTGCGCCGATTAGTTGGGGATAACGGACGACACGGCGGTTCGGCGGCCTCCCGGGTCCTGCCGGCCGCGTGCGGTTGACTCGCCGGGATGGACGCCGTCGACCGCCTGTGGACCCGCGTGACGGCCGAGGCGCCCCTGCCGCCCACGGTCCTGGCCGGGGCCGCCGCCGTCGCGCTGCTCGTCGTGGCCGCCCCCGCGCTGTGGCGGCCGGCGCGGACCGTCGTCACCATCGCCCACGAGGGCGCGCACGGCCTGGCCGCGCTGGCCACCGGCCGCCGGCTGGCCGGCATCCGGCTGCACTCGGACACCTCGGGGCTCACCGTGTCCCGGGGGCGGCCCACCGGCGCGGGGATGGTGCTCACCTGCGCGGCCGGCTACGTCGGGCCGGGGCTGTTCGGGCTGGGCGCCGCCGCGCTGCTCGCGGCCGGGCACGCCGTCGGGGTGCTGTGGGCGCTGCTGGCCCTGCTCGCGCTCCTGCTGCTGCAGATCCGCAACCTCTACGGCCTGTGGGCGGTGCTGGTCACCGGCGCGGGCCTGGCCGCCGTCACCGCGTGGCTGCCACCGGCCGGGCAGGCCGCCGTCGCCGCCGCGGTCACCTGGTTCCTGCTGCTGGCCGCGCCGCGCACCGTGCTCGAGCTGCAGGGCGCGCGCCGGCGGCGGGCCGCGCCGGACTCCGACGCCGACCAGCTGGCCCGCCTCACCCGGCTGCCCGCGCTGCTGTGGGTGGGCGTGTTCCTGCTGGTCGACCTGGCCGCGCTCGGCCTCGCCGTCCGGTGGCTGCTCCTCTAGCGCCCCTGGGAGGAGTACGGGCTGCGCCGCCGCGGCTCGGCGCCGTGCGGCTGGACGACCTTCCCGGTGTCGGGCGCCGGCGGGACGTCGACCACCAGGTCCTCGTGGTCGACGGTCACCCGGCGGCCGTGGTGGTGCACGTCGAGCGGGTCGCCGTCGAGCAGCCGGTAGGTGGCCTGCTCCTTGGTCACGGTGACCTGCAGGACGCGGCCCTGGTAGGCCAGCCGGAAGCGCAGCCGGGTGATCCGCTCGGGCAGCCGCGGCGCGAACAGCAGGTGCCCGTCGTGGTCGCGCATGCCGCCGAACCCGGCGACGGCGACCGTCCACCCGCCGGCCATCGAGGCGATGTGCAGGCCGTGCCCGGAGTTGCCGTGCAGGTTCTGCAGGTCGGTGAGCGCGGCCTCCGCCCAGTAGTCGTAGGCCAGCTCCAGGTGCCCGGTCTCGGCGGCCACCACCGCCTGCTGCGCGGCCGACAGCGAGGAGTCCCGCACCGTGCGGGCCTCGTAGTAGGCGAAGTCGGCGACCTTCTCCTCGAAGGTGAACGCGTCCCCGCGCAGGTGCAGGGCCATCACCAGGTCGGCCTGCTTGACCACCTGCTTGCGGTAGATGTCGAAGTACGGGTAGTGCAGCAGCAGCGGGTAGCACTGCGGCGGCGTGTTCGCGAAGTCCCACTCCTCGTGGTGGGTGAAGGCGTCGGACTGCATGTGCACGCCCAGCCGGGTGTCGTAGGGCACGGCCATCAGCCGCGCGGCCCGCCGCCAGGTCTCCACCTCGTCCTCGGTGACCTCCAGCCGGCCGGCGACGTCGGGCTGCCGGTCGACCGCCGCGGCCGCCTCGCGCAGGTTCCGCTGCGCCATGAGGTTCGTGTAGACGTTGTTGTCCACCACGGCGGTGTACTCGTCGGGCCCGGTGACGCCGTCGATGCGGAAGCCGTGCTCCTCGTCGAAGTGGCCGAGCGACGCCCACAGCCGGGCGGTCTCGATCAGCAGCTCCGCGCCGAAGTCGCGGTCGAACTCCTCGTCCCCGGTGGCGTGCAGGTACCGGACGACGGCGTCGGCGATGTCGGCGTTGATGTGGAAGGCCGCCGTCCCGGCCGGCCAGTACCCGGAGGTCTCCTCGCCGCGGATCGTCCGCCACGGGAAGGCCGCGCCGTGCAGGCCCAGCACGCGGGCCCGCGCCCGGGCCTTGTCCAGGGTCGAGTACCGCCAGTGCAGCGCGTCGCGGGCGGCGTGCGGGGCGATGTAGGTGAGCACCGGCAGCACGTAGGTCTCGGTGTCCCAGAAGGTGTGCCCGTCGTAGCCGGGGCCGGTCAGCCCCTTGGCCGGGATGGGCTGCCGCTCGGCGCGCAGGCCCGCCTGCAGCAGGTGGAAGACACCGACCCGGACGGCCTGCTGCAGCTCGTCGTCGCCCTCGACCTCGACGTCGGCCCCCGCCCAGAACTCGTCGAGGACCTGCCGCTGCTCGTCGGCCAGCCGGGCGAAGCCGGCCAGCTTGGCCGTGGCCAGCGCGCCCTCCACCTGGTCGCGCAGCGCCGCCGCGGACCGCCGCGAGGACCAGCCGTAGGCGAGGTACTTGACCAGCTTCACGCCCGACCCGCGGCCGGGCAGCCGCGCGGCCAGCGTGTAGCGGGCCAGGTCCTCGCCGGCCTCCATGTCCTCGGTGGCGGTGTCGGGCACGTCGACGACGTGGTCCATCCCCGCGGCCATCCGCAGCCTGCTGCGCCGGGTGGCGTGCACCATGACCGCGCGCTGCCCCCGGGCGACGCTGAGCTCGTTGACCAGCGGCCGGCGCAGCGCCGCCGCGGCGCGCGGGTCGTCGCCCTCGCTGCCGCTGTCGACCGGCTCGTTGGCCAGCAGGTCCGACTGCAGCGCGATGTAGAGGTCGCCCCGGTCGTCGGTGCACTCGACCTGGTACTCGATCGCGGCGATCGAGCGGCGGCGCAGCGAGACCAGCCGGGTGCTGGTCACCCGCACCGTGCGGCCGTTGGGCGAGCGCCACTCGGTGACCCGGCGCAGCACGCCGCGGCGCAGGTCCAGGCTCCGGCGGTGCTCGACGATCTCGCCGTAGTCCAGGTCCAGCGGGGTGTCGCCCACCAGCAGCCGGACCAGCTTGCCGTCGGTCACGTTGACGACGGTCTGCCCCTGCTCGGGGAAGCCGTAGCCGGCCTCGGCGTAGGGCAGCGGCCGCTCCTCGAAGAAGCCGTTGAGGTAGGTGCCGGGGACGACGACCGGCTCGCCCTCCTCGAACGAGCCGCGCAGCCCGATGTGCCCGTTGGCGAGCGCGAACACCGACTCGTGCACGCCCAGCGACGAGTGGTCCAGGCCGATCTCGGTCAGCGACCACGGCTCGACCGGGAAGGTCGCTCTCCCCTCGGTCACGTGCGGTCCTCCAGCAGCTGGTCGAGGTCGGTCACGACGACGTCGGCGCCGTTCTCCTTGAGCCCGTCGGCCTGCCCGACCCGGTCGACGCCGACGACGAAGCCGAAGTGCCCCGCCCGCCCGGCCGCGACGCCGGCCAGCGCGTCCTCGAACACCGCGGCGGCCGACGGTTCGACGCCCAGCGCGCGGGCGCCGGCCAGGAACGTGTCGGGGGCGGGCTTGCCGCGCAGCCCCTCCCGCGCGGTCACCACGCCGTCGACGCGGGCGTCTATGAGGTCGGCGAAGCCGCCGGCGGCGATGACCTGCTCGCCGTTGGCCGAGGCGGTGACCACCGCGGTGCGCAGGCCCGCCTCCTTGGCCGCGCGCAGGTAGGCGATCGACCCGGGGTAGACCTCGACGCCGTGCTCCTCGAGCTCGGCGAGCAGCAGCTCGTTCTTGCGCCGGCCGATGCCGTGCACCGTCGGCGCGTCCGGCGGGTCCTGCGGGGAGCCCTCGGGCAGCGTGACGCCGCGGCTGGCGAGGAAGTCGCGGACGCCGTCGGCGCGCGGCTTGCCGTCGACGTAGCGGTTGTAGTCGAGCTGGGTGAACTCCGGCGCCTGCGGCTCCCGTGCGCGGAGGAACTCGTCGAAGGTCCGCTTCCAGGCGGCCATGTGCACGGTGGCGGTGCGGGTGAGCACGCCGTCCATGTCGAAGAGGCAGGCACGGATGCCGTCGGGGAGTCCGAGCACGCTGCGGACGCTACCCAGGCCGGTCCCCGGCGACCCGTCGAGATCACGCGGGGGCCCGTCCCGTCCGGGGCGCGCGGCGCGGACCCGCTGCCTAGGGTCGGCGCCGGGACGGCAGCGGCCGCCCCGTCCGCCCGACGAGAGGACCCCGATGGCCGACCGGCCCCAACCCCCGAGCCCCTACGACTTCCTGCCGCCCGTCCCGTCGTTCACCGTCACCAGCACCGACGTCACCGACGGCGAGGTGCTGCCGATGCCGCACGTCAGCGGCGTCATGGGCGCCGGCGGCGAGGACCACTCCCCGCAGCTGTCCTGGTCCGGCTTCCCCGAGGAGACCAAGGGGTTCGCGGTCACCGTCTACGACCCCGACGCGCCCACCGCCTCCGGCTTCTGGCACTGGGTCGTCACCGGCATCCCCGCCGACGTCACCGAGCTGCCCGCCGGGGCCGGCAGCCGGGACGGCGCGCAGCTGCCGGCGGGCGCCCGGCAGCTGCGCAACGACGCCGGCTTCCGCGGCTACGTCGGCGCCGCTCCCCCGGCCGGTCACGGCCCGCACCGCTACTTCACCGTGGTGCACGCCCTCGACGTCGAGGACATGGGCGTGCCCGACGACGCCAGCCCCGCCTTCCACGGCTTCAACCTCTTCGGCCACACGCTGGCGCGCGCCGTGCTGGTGCCCGTCTACGTCCAGGACTGACCGGTCCGGGACCGGCCGGCCGCCCGCGGGGGCGTCCGGGACCCGGGGGATCTCGGCCGGCCGGAGTCGCCCCGGGCGCCCCGCGGCGGCTCAGGCCGGCGGGCGGGCGGCGACGCCGGTCGAGCCGAGCCAGGCGAAGCCCACCCGCTCGTACACCCGGGCGACGTCGTCGTCCCCGGCGGTGAGGAACACCAGCTCCGCGGTCTCCCGGGCCTGGGCGACCAGCGCCGAGGCCAGCGCCGCGCCCACCCCGCGGCCGCGGCGGCGCGGTGAGCTGGCCACGCCGACCACCTCGCTGATCTCGGCGCCGTCGACGTCGACCGGCTGGTGCGCGCCCACGGCGACCGGCTCGCCGTCCTCGACGGCGACCATCACCACGGTGCGCCCGGTGGCCACCCGCTCGCGCAGGACGGCGGTGCGCGCCTCGTCCGGCGGGCCGGGGTCGTCCAGCAGCCCCGCGCCGCCCTTCACGTGGGGGGCGAAGCCGCTCTCCAGCAGGTGCTGGTAGTGCGGCAGCCGCGGGTCCTCGCCGCCGACCAGGTACAGCCGCACCCCGTGCGGGAGCAGCAGCTCGACCGGCTCGTCGGCGACCAGCAGCGGGAACTCGGTGACCAGCAGCCCGGCCTCGCGGGCGGCGGCGCCCAGCGTCGGCGTCCGCTCGACCACCCACTCGACGGCGGCCGGCAGCCCCGCCTCCTCCTGCAGCGCGACCGCGGCGCGGACGTCGTCCCCGGTGACCTCGCGGGTGCCCGGGCGCGGGCGGGCCGGGAACGGCCAGGCGGGCGGGCCGATCGGGACCTCGAGCGGGCCGGCGGCGACCGGCGGGGCGTCGGGCAGGGACGCGGCGACGGCGTACTGCTCGACGCGGTCGAGCAGTACGGGACGCGTCGGCACACCGGCACCCTAGACGCGGACACCCGGGACGGCGCTGCCCGAGGCCGCCCGGGGCCCGTCCCCCACCCCGGCGGGTGACCCGGCGGCGAGGGGCCGCGCACCCGGGCGGCACGATGGACCCGTGACGGCCGGGACCCGCCCCTCGATCTCGCCCTACGCGGCGTTCGACCGCGACACGTGGCGGTCGCTGGCCGCCACCCGCACCCTGCCCCTGGACGAGGCCGACCTGCGCGCGCTGCGCAGCCTGGGCGACCGCATCGACCTCGACGAGGTCGCCACCGTCTACCTGCCCCTGGCCGAGCTGCTCAACCTGCACGTCACCGCCAGCCAGCGGCTGTGGGCGGCGCGCAACCGGTTCCTCGGCGACACCACCGCCAAGGTCCCCTACGTCATCGCGGTCGCCGGCAGCGTCGCCGTCGGCAAGAGCACCACCGCCCGGCTGCTGCAGACCCTGCTGGCCGCCGCCCCCGGCTCCCCACGGGTCGACCTGGTCACCACCGACGGCTTCCTGTGGCCCAACTCCGTCCTCGAGGCCCGCGGCCTCATGGCCCGCAAGGGCTTCCCCGAGAGCTACGACCGGCGCGCGCTCATCCGCTTCCTCGCCGACGTGAAGTCCGGCCGCGGCGAGGTCAGCGCGCCGGTCTACTCCCACCAGTCCTACGACGTGCTGCCCGGCCGGCGGCAGGTGGTCGACCGGCCCGACGTCCTCGTGCTCGAGGGGCTCAACGTGCTGCAGGCCGGCCGCCGCGACGACGGCCGGGTGCCGGAGGTGTTCCTCTCGGACTTCTTCGACTTCTCCGTCTACGTCGACGCCGCCGAGGCCGACATCCAGCAGTGGTACGTCGAGCGGTTCCTCGCCCTGCGGCGCACCGCCTTCGCCGACACCTCCGCCTACTTCCACCGCTACGCCGACCTCAGCGACGACGACGCCCGCGCCACCGCGCTGTCGATCTGGGCCGCGGTCAACGGCCCCAACCTGCGGCAGAACATCGCCCCCACCCGCTCGCGCGCCCGGCTGGTGCTGCAGAAGGCGGCCGACCACTCGGTGCGCCGGGTGCTGCTGCGCAAGCTCTGACGCCTCCCCCTCACGGCGTCCGTCCCGAACCGCTCACGTGGTGGCTGAGTTGGGGATAACGGTTGAACGGCCGGCGGGGCGGCGCGCATGGTCCGCCCACCGCCGCGGTTGTCGCCATGGCGAGGACTGACGACCCGATCGGGTCAGGTGGTGAGGTTCGTCACCTGACACCGCCCCCGGGTCGGCGCACACTCGGAGGCGTCCGGTCACCGGACACTCACCGTCAGTGATGTCGGCGGTCCCGCCGCCGGCCCGATCCGGAGTCCTCCCGATGTGCGTACACCCCACCCCCTGCCCCGACGCCGCCACCGACGCGCGTGACCTCGCGGTCGTCGTGAGCAGCCACCCGGAGCAGGGCTGGAGCCTGCTGTGCAACGGCGTCGTCCTCTTCGACGACGACGGCGAGCTGCTCCCCGACGGCAGCGCCGTCGCCGACCACCACCAGTGGCGGACCGCCGGGCTGGTCCGCGCGTAGCGGGAGCCCCCGGAACGACCGGGCGCCCGTCCCCCTCGCGGGGACGGGCGCCCGGACGTTCGCGGGCTCAGTCGAAGGCCGCCGCCCCGGCGTCGCCGAACAGGCCGGCGAAGGCCGCGGTGTCGGGCGCCGGGTCCCCGGGCCCCGCGGACTGCGCGAGGAGCAGCCCGCGCGACCCGTCGACGGCGACACCGACCAGCTTGGTGACCGTGTCGCCCCACCCCTCGACCGTGACCTGCAGGCCGGCGCTCTCGCCGCCGACCGCGGGCAGGTCCAGGGGCGCGAGCCGCACCGTGGCGTCGAGGCCCCACGGAGCACTGACCGTCACCGACGAGCAGGCGCCCAGCAGCTCGTCGACCGGCAGCGTCAGGCCGGTGAGCTCCGGCGACTCGGCCAGCACCTGGTAGGTGCGCACCTCGTCGCTGCGGGCGACCTGCGCCGCGACCACCGGGTCGGCCGCGTCGTCGGCGGGCTGCGGCAGCGCCTCCAGCACGTCGGCGCACGCCGCGGGCTCCACGCTCACCCCCTCGGGCGGGCCGTCGTGCTCGCCGTCGTCGTCGCGGTCGTGCCAGCCGCCCCAGCCCCGACCCCAGCCCCAGCCGTCGCCGTCGTCGTCGCCGAGCCGGACGACGGACGCGTCCGGGCCGAACGCCTCGGCGGGCAGCAGCCGGTCCCCGAGGTCGCCGGCGGCCGGCGTCTCCCCGGGCGTGCCGGGATCCTCGGCAGGGGTGGGGTCGGGGGCCTCCTCGGTGGCCGCCGCCGGGCTCACGTCCTCGGGCCCGGCCGTCTGCTCCCCGGTCCCCCCGCACGCCGCGAGCAGCGCCGCCCCGCAGGCCAGCACCCCCGCGCACGCCGTCCGCCGCACCCGTCGCGTCCTTCCCGCCATGCGGTGATGGTCCCCCTCGCCGGGGAGCGGCGTCGAGGGGTCGGAACCGGACCGCGCCCCGAGCCGTTGGTCCGCCGTCCGTCACCGTCGCCGGAGGTGCCCCCGTGCCGACCGCCCTGCTCTCCCTCCCCGCCCCCGCCGAGCAGGCCGAGCGGCTGGTCGCCGCCGGCGCCCACGAGCGCGCGGGCCTGTCGGCGACCGAGCTGCGCGCGCTGGCGGCGGGCGTCCCGGACGACGGCCTGCTCGTCCTCGCGCCGTCGCTGCTGCCGGCCGGCGCCCTGGTGGAGCTGGTGTCCTGGCGGGACCGGCCGGTGTTCGTCGTCGTGGACCTGACCGACCTCGACGCCTTCGCCCCGCTGGAGGACGCCGCCCCGCCCGCCGACGTCTACGCCCTCTCCGTCCCCGAGCGCGGCGACGGGTTCCGCAACTGCACGCCGGACGAGTCGCTGCCCCGCATCCGCGCCGCCGGCCGGAGCCCGCTGACGGTGACCGAGGGGCTGACCTGGCTGCTGCAGTGCCCGGACCTGCTGGAGCGCAACGCCTGCACGATGACCGTCGGCTCCCGGCTGCGGCGGGCCGACGGGTCGCTGGACGCCCGCACCCCGGCGCTGTGGATCAGCAACGGCACCGGCCGCGACGGCCCCGAGCGGCGGGGCACGGCGAAGGTCGGCTGGTGCTGGGCGGGCAACCGGCACACCTGGCTGGGCATCGCCTCCGCCGCCGGCCGCACCCCGGTGACGTGAGGGGACGGCCCCGCTGCCGGGTCCCGGGCCGGGCGTGCGAGGCCCGGGACCCTGCGGCGCGGTCCTCCGACTAGGCCTGGGCGCCCACCACGTCGGCGGTGGTGCCCAGGTCGTCGGGGGCGCCCTCGCCGCGGTCGGGCACGTGCGTCCGCGGCGCGTGCGCCGGCTCCGGCTCGGCGAAGGCCTCCGGCGGCGGGCAGGAGCAGACCAGGTTGCGGTCGCCGAAGGCCTGGTCGATCCGGCGCACCGGCGACAGGTAGCCGCGGGTGACCAGCGAGGGCACCGGGAACACCGCCGCGCCGCGCGGATAGGGCCGATCCCAGTCCCCGGCGAGCATCTTCAGCGTGTGCGGGGCGTTGCGCAGCGGGTTGTCCGCCTTGTCGTACTCCCCCGACGCGACCCGCTCGATCTCCCCGCGGATGGTCACCATCGCCTCGACGAACCGGTCGAGCTCGGCCTTGTCCTCGCTCTCGGTCGGCTCGACCATCAGCGTGCCGGCCACCGGGAAGCTCATCGTCGGCGCGTGGAAGCCGAAGTCGACCAGCCGCTTGGCGATGTCGTCGTTGGTGATGCCGGTGGCCCGCGTCAGCGGCCGGATGTCGAGGATGCACTCGTGGGCGACCAGCCCGCCCGCGCCGGTGTAGAGCACCGGGAAGTGCTCGCGCAGCCGGGCGGCGAGGTAGTTGGCGCCCAGCACCGCGTGCTCGGTGGCCCGCCGCAGCCCGTCGGGGCCCATCAGCCGCAGGTAGGCCCACGAGATCGGCAGGATCCCGGCCGACCCCCACGGCGCGGCCGACACGGCCGGGCCGGAGCCGCCGGTGTCGGCCAGCGGGTGGCCCGGCAGGAACGGCACCAGGTGCTCCCGGACGCCGATCGGCCCGACGCCGGGCCCGCCGCCGCCGTGCGGGATGCAGAAGGTCTTGTGGAGGTTGAGGTGGCTGACGTCGGAGCCGAACCGGCCCGGCCGCGCCAGCCCGACCATCGCGTTGAGGTTGGCGCCGTCGACGTACACCTGCCCGCCGGCGTCGTGCACCGCGGCGCAGATCTCGCGGACCTCGGTCTCGAACACCCCGTGCGTCGACGGGTAGGTGATCATGATGGCGGCCAGCCGCTCGGCGTGCTGGTCGATCTTGGTGCGCAGGTCGGCGACGTCGACGTTGCCGGCCTCGTCGCAGGCCACCACGACCACCCGCATCCCGGCCATCACCGCGCTGGCGGCGTTGGTGCCGTGCGCGGAGCTGGGGATCAGGCAGACGTCGCGGTGCGACTCGCCGCGGGAGGCGTGGTAGCCGCGGATCGCCAGCAGCCCGGCGAACTCGCCCTGCGAGCCGGCGTTGGGCTGCACGCTCACCGCGGCGTACCCGGTGATCTCGGCCAGCCAGGTGCACAGCTCGTCGATCAGCTGCCGGTAGCCGCGCGCCCGCTCGGCCGGGGCGAAGGGGTGCAGCCCGGCGAACTCCGGCCAGGTGATCGCGGCCATCTCGACGGCGGAGTTGAGCTTCATGGTGCACGAGCCCAGCGGGATCATCGTGCGGTCCAGCGCCAGGTCCTTGTCCGACAGCGAGCGCAGGTAGCGCATCATCGCCGTCTCCGAGCGGTGCGCGGAGAAGACCGGGTGGGTGAGGAACGGGGTGCGCCGGCGCAGGGCGGCGGGCAGCGCGTCCGGGCCGTCGTCGTCGAGGGCGGACCCGTCCGCGGCGACGCCGAACGCCTCGGCCACCCGGCGCAGCACCTCCGGCGTCGTCGTCTCGTCGCAGGCGACGGCGACGGTGTCGGCGTCGACCCGGCGCAGGTCGATCCGCCGGGCCGCGGCGGCGGCGACCACCTCGTCGGCCCGGCCGGGGACGCGGGCCTGCACGGTGTCGAAGAACGCGTCGTGGACGACCTCGACGCCGCCGGCGCGCAGCCACCCGGCCAGCGCCAGCGCGCTGCGGTGCACCCGGGCGGCGATCGCGGTCAGCCCCTCGGCCCCGTGGTAGACGGCGTAGGCGCCGGCCATGACGGCGAGCAGCACCTGCGCGGTGCAGATGTTGCTGGTCGCCTTCTCCCGGCGGATGTGCTGCTCGCGGGTCTGCAGCGCCAGCCGGTAGGCGACGTCGCCGTCGGCGTCGACCGACACCCCGACCAGCCGCCCGGGCAGCTGCCGGGCCAGGCCCTCGCGCACCGACAGGTAGCCGGCGTGCGGGCCGCCGTAGCCCAGCGGGACCCCGAAGCGCTGCGTGCTGCCGCAGGCGACGTCGGCACCCCACTCGCCCGGCGCCTCGAGCAGGGTGAGCGCCAGGACGTCGGCGGCGACGACGACGGCCGCGCCGGCGGCGTGCGCGGCGTCGGCCAGCGCCCGGTGGTCGCGGACCGCGCCGCTGGCGCCCGGGTAGGACACCAGCACGCCGAACGCGCCGGCCTCGGGCAGGTCGGCCGGCCAGCCGGCGGACAGGTCGGCGACGTGCAGCCGGATGCCCAGCGGCTCGGCGCGGGTCTGCAGCACCGCGAGGGTCTGCGGCAGCGTGTCGGCGTCGACGACGAACACCGCGTCGGGCTTCGCGCGCCCGGCGCGGCGCACCAGCGTCATCGCCTCGGCCGCGGCGGTGGCCTCGTCCAGCATCGACGCGCCGGCGACGGGCAGGCCGGTGAGGTCGGCGACCATCGTCTGGAAGTTCAGCAGCGCCTCGAGCCGGCCCTGGCTGATCTCGGGCTGGTAGGGCGTGTAGGCGGTGTACCAGGCGGGGTTCTCCAGCACGTTGCGCTGGATGACCGCCGGGGTGACCGTGCCGGAGTAGCCCAGCCCGATCATCGGGACGGTGACCTGGTTGGCCGCGGCCCGCTCGCGCAGCTCGGCGAGCACGGTGGCCTCGTCGGCGGCCGGGGGCAGCGAGAGCTCGTCGCGGTCGCGCACCGCCTCGGGGACGGTGGCGTCGACCAGCGACTGCAGCGAGTCGTGGCCGACGGCCTCGAGCATCGCGGCGGTCTCGTCCGCCCGGGGGCCGATGTGCCGGCCGGCGAAGGAACCCGCGGGGCTCAGGGAGCGCAACGACGGGAGGGAGTGAGCAGCGTCCGCCACTGCCACGACGCTACCAGCGCCTCCCGCGCGGGAACGGCGGACCGCCCACGGCCGCCGGGCGGGGCGTTCCCCCGGACGCGCGGGAGGGGCGTCCCGCGGGGTGCGGGACGCCCCTCCCGGACGTGCGGGTCGGCTACGCGGTCTGGGCGCGGCGACGGCGGCGCAGGGCCAGCTCGTCGTCGGCCGCGTGCAGCGGCGCGCCGTCCAGCCGCTCCGCGGGCAGCTCGGCCAGCTCGCCGGACAGCTCGCGCAGCGCGCCGGACACCGCGATGCCGAAGACGCCCTGCCCGCCGGCGAGCAGGTCGACGACCTCCTCGGCCGAGGTGCACTCGTAGACCGTCGCCCCGTCGGAGAACAGCGTGACGTTGGCGAGGTCCTTGATCCCGCGGTTGCGCAGGTGGTCGACGGCCTTGCGGATGTTCTGCAGCGACACCCCCGTGTCGAGCAGCCGCTTGACCACCTTCAGCACCAGGATGTCGCGGAACGAGTACAGCCGCTGTGTCCCCGACCCGGTGGCGCTGCGCACCGAGGGGGCGACCAGACCGGTACGGGCCCAGTAGTCCAGCTGGCGGTAGGTGATCCCGGCGGCGGCACACGCCGTCGGGCCGCGGTACCCGACGAGGTCGGTGTCGACCTCGTCGTAGTCCGTCGCCCCCACGGCGGCGTCGCTGAAGAGCTGACCCTGGGAGCCCTCGCTCTGGTCGCTCACGTCAGCGTCCTCCTTCGAGTCCCGCCACGGGCGCGGCGGAGCGTCCCGGAGTGCTCCCGCTTCCCCACGGGTCACACCGGTGTTGTCCGCGACCGTAAGCCGGGCCCCCAGGGCGGTCAACTGACGCGGGCGGCGTGTCGCCCCACTCACCCCGAGAGAGTGGTATCGGCAGCTCCGCGCCGGACTCCAGCGTTCTGTGACTGGTGTGACGAGCGAGGCACACGGGGTCCCACCCGTCCCGTGGGTGCACGCGCGGCAGCCGGGACGCCGCTCCCCGGCGGCGTCCCGCGCCCACCGGGCGTCAGGCGCCGCCGGAGCCGGAACCGGCGCCGAAGTCCTCGGGCGAGATCTGGTCGAGGAACTCGCGGAACTTCTCGACCTCGTCCTCCTGCTCGTCGGGGATCTCGATCCCGACCTCGTCGAGCAGCTCCTCGGCGCCGTAGATGGGGGCGCCGGTGCGCACGGCCAGGGCGACGGCGTCCGACGGGCGGGCGCTGACCACGCGGTCGTCACCGAAGTCCAGCTCGGCGATGTAGATGCCGTCGCGCATCTCGGTGATGTTGACCGCCTCGAGCGTGGCGCCGAGGGTGCGCACGACCTCGCGGAGCAGGTCGTGGGTCATCGGCCGCGCGGGCCGCACGCCCTGCTGCTCGAACGCGATGGCGGCGGCCTCGACCGCGCCGATCCAGATCGGCAGGTACCGCTCCCCCTGCGTCTCCTTCAGCAGCAGGATCGGCTGGTTGCCGGGCAGCTCGACCCGGACCCCGACGACTCTGAGTTCCTGCACGGTGTTGCTCCTCAGCTGCGGCGGTACGGGGAGGCGCCGGTGCGCGGTGACGGACGGCCGGTCCGGCGGCTGGGTCCACCGTACGCCGGACTCACGGGCGCAACAGGTCGCGCAGTCGCGCCTCCAGCAGCGCCCGGTGCAACTGCGCCGACAGCGCCGCGAGCTCGGCCAGCTGCTCGGTGGCGCGGGCCCGCGCGTCCTCCGAGCGGGAGCGCAGCACCGGCGCGAGCAGCTGCTCGACCAGGGCGGCCTCCCGTTCCGCGCCGGTGCGGAACACCCGCAGGTGGCGCGGCTCGATGCCGTGCCGGGCCAGCCCCGCGGCCGCCCGCGCGACCGGCAGGTCGCCGGCCGGGTGCCGCCCGTCGGCGTCGGGGACGAGCAGCCCGAACTGGACGCAGTCGCCCAGCTGGGCCGGTGTCAGCCCGGCCGCCGCGGCGAACGCGGCGGCCTCCATCGGCCCGGACGCCGCCGCGGCGTCCCCGTCCGGCCGGAGCTCCTCCGGCACGGCCGGGGCGGCCGGGTCCGGCACCGGCTCCCCGCGGTCGAGCGCGTCCAAGTGCTCCTTGATGACCCGCAGCGGGAGGTAGTGGTCCCGCTGGGCGGTGAGCACGTACCGCAGCCGGTCGACGTCGGCCCGGGAGAACTTCCGGTACCCCGACGGCGTCCGCTGCGGGGAGACCAGGCCCTCGGCCTCGAGGAACCGGATCTTGCTGATGGTCACGTCGGGGAAGTCGTCGCGCAGGGCGCCCAGCACCGCCCCGATGGTCAGGCGGGGGGTGCGGGCGTCGGGCGCGCCGTCCCCGGACGCGCCGGCGGGCGCGGAACGCAAGGGATCAGCGCCCCGCTGTCAGCGGGCGGCGGGCTCGCCGGTGCGCGGGCCGGTCAGGTAGACGAGGCGGAACTTGCCGATCTGCACCTCGTCGCCGCCGGACAGGGTCGCGACGTCGACCGGCTCCCGGTTGACGTAGGTGCCGTTGAGGCTGCCGACGTCGTGCACCGAGAAGCCGCCGCCCTCGCGGTGGAACTCCACGTGCCGGCGGCTGACGGTCACGTCGTCGAGGAAGATGTCGCTGTCGGGGTGCCGGCCGGCGGTGGTGACGTCCTGGTCGAGCAGGAAGCGGCTGCCGGCGTTGGGACCGCGCTTGACCACGAGCAGCGCCGACCCGGCGGGCAGGGACTCGACCGCCCCGGCGTGCGCGTCGGCCGAGGGCTCCGCGGCCTCCGGGACGTCGCCGGTGTCCTCGCCGCCGACCTTGGGGATGACGCTCGTCGACTCCCCGACGCGCTCCTGGGAGAGGGCGGCGCCGCACTGCGCGCAGAAGCGACTGCCCTCGGGGTTGTCGTGGCCACAACGAGTGCAGTGCACGTCTGTCTCCTCCGGTGCAGGGGGCACCGCCGCGGGCATGGGGTCCTGCCGCGGGCGGCCGGCGGACGACGGCACCGGACGGTGTCGTCGCGGGTCGGCCGCCGTGCGGGGCACGGCGGGCCGTTGGTCATGGAACCAGCGGTGGTCCCGAGGGTCAACCGGACGCCGGGGAGGTGTCACAGCTGTCCCACGGGGCCGTCGAGGGCCCGTTCCCAGGGGCAGCATAGTGATCGTCCCCGGGCGCCCGGGCGGCCCGGGGGGTGGTCAAGACGCGTCGACCAGCGCCTGGTAGGCGGCCGCGTCGAGCAGGTCGGCGGTGGGGTCGCCGCCGTCGCCGGCCACGGTGATCTCGACCAGCCAGCCGGTGCCGTAGGGGTCGGCGTTGATGGTCTCCGGGGCGTCGCCGAGGGCCTCGTTGACCGCCGAGACGGTCCCGGCCACGGGCGAGTAGACGTCGGACACCGACTTGGTCGACTCGACCTCGCCGATCGGGTTGCCGGGGCCGACCTCCTCCCCCACCTCGGGCAGCTGCACGAACACGATGTCGCCGAGCGCGTCCTGCGCGTGGTCGGTGATGCCGACCCGGACGACCGTGCCCGCCTCCCCGCTGCCCTGCACGAGCGCCCACTCGTGTTGGTCGGTGTAGCGGCGGTCGTCGGGCGTGCTCATGCGGTGTCGTCTCCAGGTCGGTCCGTGGCCCTCCTGCAGGGGCCCGCGCCGAGCGCCAGCGAGGCGTGGGGGCAGGAGGGTCCTCAGTCGGTGTCGGGCTGAGCGTATTGAGGCTCGTCGAGCGGCCGCAACGCGTCCACCACGACGCGGTCGCGCTGCTCGATGTCGACGCTGCCGCCCTGCCGGCCGACCCGGTCCACGACGCCGCCGGGGATGCTCATCGCCGTCTGCAGGTCCTGCGGGGAGCCGATGACGACGACCTCGTAGGGGGCGCTCACCGCCCGCCCGTCGACCTGCAGGGCGCCCGGCACGCCGGTGACGGCGGTGGAGACGCCGACCCGCACGCCGTCGATCTGCATGGTCTCCGCCCCGGCGCCGCGCAGCTCCTGGATGGCGTCGAGCAGGTCGGCGACCCGCACCTGCGCCTCGGGGTCGCGGATGGTCATGACCAGGCCCGGCCCCTCGGCGGCGACGGTGCCGTTGAGGACGGCCAGGGCGTCGGCGCGCTCGTTGGCGTCCTCGAGGGCGGCGGCCGAGCGGCTGTCGGTGTCGGACAGGTCGCGCAGCGCGCTGCGCTGGTCGGCGATCTGGGCGCGCAGCCGCTCCTCCTCGAGGTCGAGGTCGTCGAGGATCGCGACGAGCTCCTCCTCGCGGGCGCCCTCGAGCGCCTGGCCGGTGTCGGTGCTGCGCACCTGCACCGCGATCGCGAAGCCGAGCAGCAGGGTGAGGACGCCGATCAGCAGGCCGGCGACCAGGCGCTGCCGGGGGCGCCGCGGGGCGGCCGGGGCCCGCTCCGGGGTGGCGGCGTCCTCCCCCGCAGGCGGCTCCCCCGCGGTCGGCTCCCCGGCGGGCCGCGCGGCGGGCTCGGGGAGGTCGTCGGCGGGCCCGGGGACCTCGACGGCCGGGGCGGTCCCCGCGGCCGGGGCCTCGGCGGGGCCGGCGGCGGCGACCTCCGGCCCGGCGTCGGCCGGGCCGGGCGGGCGGGGGTCGTCCCCGGCGGGACGCGGGGTGCCGCTCATGCCCGGAACAGGTGCCGGCGGATGGCCGCGGCGTTGCCGAAGATGCGGATGCCGAGGACGACGACGACCGCCGTGGACAGCTGGGCGCCGACGCCGAGCTGGTCGCCGAGGAAGACGATCAGCCCGGCGACGACGACGTTCGACACGAACGAGATGACGAACACCTTGGCGTCGAAGATGCCGTCGAGGCGGGCGCGGGCGCCGCCGAACACCGCGTCGAGCGCGGCGACCACCGCGATCGGCAGGTAGGGCTGCAGCCACAGCGGGACGGTGGGGTCGAGGACGAGGCCGAGCGCGATGCCGACGGCCAGGCCGATGACGGGGATCACCGCTCAGTCCCCCGTGCCGCCGGCGGCGGCCTCGGCCGGGGTGCCGGCGAAGGGCACGGCGGAACGCAGCTCGGGGACTCCCCCGGCGGGAACGGACAGCTCGTCCTCCTGGGCGAACTCGAAACGCAGGCCGTAGGTCTCCGAGATGACCGCCAGGGCGTTGACCTCGGGACTGGCCAGGAACCGGGCCCGGAGCTCGTCCGGGTCCCCGATGGCGCTGACGCGGTAGGGGTTGGTGACCGGGCGGAAGTCCACGAGGACCGCCTCCCCGGCGAAGCGGATGGCGGTGGTCGGGCCGAGCCGCTGGCCGTTGATCGACACCGCCTCGGCGCCGGCGGACCACAGGGCGTTGACCACCAGCTGCAGGTCGCCGTCGCGGACGTCGCCGCTGCCGTCGTCGTCGGTGCCGCCGACCGGGTCGGCGTCGGCGTCGGGCTCGGCGTCGGCCAGGGTGACCAGCAGGCCGGGGCCGGTCACCGCGTCGAGGCCGGCGGCGAGCTCGGCGGCCTCGAGGGCGTCGATGGCCCGCCGGCCGACGGTGCTGGCGGCCAGCGCGTCGTCGCGGGCGTCGGCGACCCGGCCGCGCAGGTCCTCCAGCTCGGCGGCGAGGTCGTCGGTGCTGGCGGACTGGGTGCCGATCTCCTCGACCAGCCGGGCGCGGACCTCGTCCTGCCCGGCGGCCCGCGCGGCGGCCTGGTGGTAGGTCACCGAGAACAGCAGCCCGGCCAGCGCCATCGTCACCGCGACCGCCAGCGCGCCCAGCCGGCGGCGGCGCGGCGGCGCGTCCCCCGGGCCGGCGGCGCGGGCCCCCGCAGCGCGGGCCTCGGCAGCACGGGCAGCACGGGCCTCGGCAGCGCGGGCGTAGGCGGGGTCGAGGGTCTCGGCGAGCACCTGGTCCAGCAGCGAGGCGCCCATGGAGCGCACCCCGCCGCGGGCCGGCGGGGCCGGCCGGGGAGTCGGTCGGGTCGCGGTCACGGCGCCGGGTGGGCCGGCGCGCCCGCCCCGGACCGGGCCGTCCCCCGCGACAGCGCCCGCTCGGCGCGGACGATCCCGGCCACCTGGACGACGTAGAGCACCCCGGCCAGCACGTAGAGCACGCCGCCCCAGATGGTGAACGCGTAGGCGAACGGCTGGACCCAGGCCAGCCAGGCGCCGGTGGCGTCGTCGGCCAGCAGCAGCAGCGGGAAGGCGTAGAGCAGGTTGAACGTGGCCGCCTTGCCCAGGTAGTGCACCTGCAGCGGCTCGTAGCCGTGGGAGCGCAGGACCAGCAGCATCAGCCCGAGCACCACCTCGCGGCCGACGAGCACGGCGACCACCCACAGCGGGACGACGTCGCGGAACACGAAGGCGACGAGCGTGGCGACGATGTAGAGCCGGTCGGCGGCCGGGTCGAGCAGCGCGCCGAGGCGGCTGGACTGGCCGAGCACCCGGGCGAGCTTGCCGTCGGCCCAGTCGGTGACGCCGGAGACCATGAGCACGACCACGGCCCAGCCGTCCTCGTGCGGGCCCAGCAGCAGCCAGAGGAACAGCGGCACGCCGAGCAGCCGCAGCACCGACAGGGCGTTGGGGACGGTCCACACCCGGTCGGGCAGCTCGTTGCGGTCGGGCACCCGGCCCACACCCGCGTCCGGCCCCACGACCGCGCCCGCCATCGACCCCGGTCCCGGGGACGCCGGGACGGCCGACGACCCCTGCGACGACGTCACTGCTCCTCCACCCCGCTGCACACCGTGCCCGAGGCTAGTCGACGGACCCCGCTCGTCCCCGCCACGCGCAGGCTCGTGGCGGGGACGTCCGGCCGGGGGCCGGCGGCTACGCCGGGACGGCGACCAGCGAGGCGGGAGCCGGCTCGTGGCCCAGCGGGCGCCGGCTGAAGGACCCGGTGCCGTGGCTGACCGAGCGCAGCGCGCCGGCGTAGCCGAGCAGCTCCACCTCGGGCACCTCGGCGCGGACGGTGGTGCGGTCCCGGTCGGGGTCGGCGTCGCTGCCGGTGACCCGGGCCCGGCGGGAGGACAGGTCGCTCATCACCGCGCCGACGTGCTCGCCGGGCACGACCACCTCGACCTCGCACCACGGCTCGAGCACCTTGGTGCCCGCGGCGGCCGTGAGCTCGCGGACCGCCAGCGCCCCGGCGGACTGGAAGGCCGCGTCGGAGGAGTCGACCGAGTGCGCCTTGCCGTCGACGAGGACGAAGGCCACGTCGACCAGCGGCCGGTCGTCGTGGACGCCCTTGGCGCACTGCGCGCGGATGCCCTTCTCGACGCTGCCGTGGTACTGGCTGGGCACCGCCCCGCCGACCACCCGCTGCTCGAAGGTGATGCCCGACCCCGGCGGCCCGGGCTCGGCCTCCACCACGACGACGGCGTACTGGCCGTGGCCGCCGGACTGCTTGACCAGCCGCCCGGTGGCCTTCGCCGGCGCGGCGAGGGTCTCGACCATCGGCACCCGCACCGGGACGGTGGTCACCGCGACGCCGTGCCGGGTGCGCAGCCGCTCCAGCAGCACCTCGCCGTGGGCCTCCCCCACGCACCACAGCAGCAGCTGGCCGGTGTCGCGGGAGCGCTCGACGCGCACCGTCGGGTCCTCGGCGGCCAGCCGGGCCAGCGCGGGCCCGAGCCGGTCCTCGTCGGCGCGGGAGGCGGCCTCGACCGCGACCGGGTGCTGCGGCACCGGCAGGTCCCAGGGCGGCACCAGCCGCGGGTCGCCGGGCGCGGACAGGGTGTCGCCGGTCTCGGCGGTGCTCAGCCGGGCGACGGCGCAGACGTCGCCGGCCGGGCAGGCGGCGACCGGGCGCAGCGCCGACCCGAGCGGGGAGGACACCGCGCCGATGCGCTCGTCGGCGTCGTGGTCGGGGTGGCCGCGGTCGGCGCCGCCGTGCCCGGAGACGTGCACCGGGGTGTCCGGGGTGAGGGTGCCGGAGAAGACCCGCAGCAGGGAGACCCGGCCGAGGTAGGGGTCGGTCGTCGTCTTGACCACCTCGGCGACCAGCGGGCCGTCGGGGTCGCAGGCCAGCGCCGGGGCCTTCGAGCCGTCGGGGCGGGTGACCGGCGGGCAGCCGTGCTCCGCGGGGCTCGGGAAGCCGCGCACGATCAGGTAGAGCAGCGCGTCGAGGCCGATGCCCTGCAGCGGGGCGGCGCAGAGCACCGGGTGGAAGTGGCCGCGGGCGACCGCGGTGCCGAGGTCGGCCATCAGGTCGCCCTGGACCAGCTCGTCACCGGCGAGGTAGCGCTCCATGAGCGCCTCGTCCTCGCTCTCGCCGATGATCCCCTCGATCAGCTCGCTGCGGAGCCGCTCGGCGTCGGGGGCCTGCGCGCCGGGTTCGAGCAGGTTGACCACGCCGCGCACGGTCCCGTCGGGCGCCCGGTCGACGAGGTGGACCGGGTACACCCCCTCCCCGAGCGCCGCCCGGCACAGCCGCACGGTCTCCTCGACGTCGGCCCGGGCGCGGTCGAGCTGGGTGACGACGACGGCGCGCGGCATGCCGACCGCGGCGCACTCCTCCCACAGCTGCACGGTGGTCGCGTCGACGCCGCCGACGGCGGAGACGACGAACAGCGCGGCGTCGGCGGCGCGCAGCCCGGCGCGCAGCTCGCCGACGAAGTCGGGGCTGCCGGGGGTGTCGAGCAGGGTGATCCGGGTGCCGTCGTGCTCGACGGTGGCCACGCCGAGGGTCACCGAGCGCTGCTGGCGGACCTCGACGTCGTCGCTGTCGAGGCAGGTGGTGCCGTCCTCGACCCGGCCGGCGCGCACGAGGGCGCCGGTGGCCACGAGCAGCGCCTCGGCGAGGGTCGTCTTGCCGGCGCCGGCGTGGCCGACGAGGGCCACGTTGCGCACCCGGGCCGCCTCGCGCGGCTCCGGCGCCGGGACGACGTCCCTACCCACGGCGGCCGCCGGGCCGGTCGTTGTCCTGGAGGGGGATGCGCACGGGGACCTCCCGGGCTCACGGGATGTGGTGTGCACCACACCCTGCCCCCGGACGCGCGGGCCGGGCAAGCCCCTGCCGGGCCTCAGTCGGCGGCGGTCCCGGTCGCGGTCCCGGCGGCCGCACCGACGGTGACCTGGACGGTGCACCCGGCCCACCCGGCGGGGATGACGTCGCCGACGGCGGCGGTCACGTCGTCGCGGGTGCCCGCCGCCAGCGCGGCCATGACCAGCCGGGAGGCGGCGGCCGCGGGGCGCCGCTCGGCGGCGAGGACGCGCTGCAGGGTGGCGGCCGGGACGACGCCGGACAGCCCGTCGGAGCACAGCAGCAGCCGGTCGCCGGGCTCGGCGCGGACGGCGATCAGGTCGGCCCGGCCGGGGTCGGCCGAGCCGCCGAGGGCGCGCAGCAGCACCGAGCGCATGGGCGAGGCGGCGGCCTCCTCGGGGGTCATGTCGCCGGAGTCGACCAGCGCCTGCACCAGCGAGTGGTCGGTGGTGAGGCGGGTGAGGACGCCGGCGCGCATCAGGTGGGCGCGGCTGTCGCCGACGTGCGCGACCACCAGCCGGCCGTCGCGGGTGAGCACGGCCGCGGTGCAGGTGGTGGCCATGCCGGTCAGCGCGGGGTCGGCCGCGGCGGCCGCGCGCACGGCGGCGTCGGCGGCGGCGAGCGCGTCGGCCAGGCCGGCGTCCGGGGCGGCCTCGGTGCCGTCGGCGCGGGCGGCGGCCGCGCGGGCGACCACCTCCTCGACGACCAGGCGGGCCGCGGTGGCCCCGCCCCGCCCGCCGCCCACGCCGTCGGCGACCACGAGCAGCGCGGGACCGGCGGACCCGGCGTCCTGGTCGGCGCCGCGGGGGCCGGCCAGGGAGACCGCGGCGGGGTCGAGGACCAGCCGGTCCTGCCCGGCCCCGTCCGGCGGCGGGACCCGGCGCCCGCCCGGCGCCTCGGCCGCGGGGAACCACGGCAGCGGCGTCGAGGGGGCGGTCACGGGCGACAGCATGGACTGCCGTGCCCGGTTTCCGGAGGGGAACGGCGCGCGCCGCCCCCGGTGCCGGCCGGCCCCGACCCCGTCCCGCGGTGCCCGGCCCCACCCCGCAGCGCGAGGCCGGGCACCGCGAGGCGGGGCCGGGCCGGGAGACTGGGGCGGTGACGAGCGCGACGGGCGGGCACGCGGCCGGGCGGGACCAGGAGAGCAGCCGGGCGCACGCGGTGCCGCGGGAGGCCGCCGACGGGCCGCCGCCGTGGGTGGCCGCGTGCGGGACGCCGGTCGCCGTCGTCCAGGGGGCGTGGGACGGCCGGCGCGGGCTCGGCTCCGACGACGTCTGCCCGGAGTGCCGCCGGCTGGTCCCCGCCTGAGGCGTCCTGGCTCACCGCCGCGCGTCCCGGCTCACGGTCGGCGCCGAGCCCGGACGCAGCACGATCAGGCAGGCTGGTCATGCGCGGACGCCGCCGGCTCCCTCGAGCGCGTCGTCGTCCTCGAACTCGGCGACGGTGGCGCCGGGCAGCCGCACGGTGAACACCGTCCGCCCGGGCCGGCCGGCCACGCCGACGGTGCCGCCGTGCCCGGCCACCACGGCCGCGACGATCGCCAGCCCGAGGCCGGTGCTGCCGGAGGCCCGCGAGCGCGCGGAGTCGCCGCGGGCGAACCGCTCGAAGACCCCGGCCCGCAGGTCGGCGGGCACGCCCGGGCCGTCGTCGGCGACCTCGAGCACCGCGGTGCCGTCCTCGGCGCGCAGCCGGGTGGTCGCCGTCGTCCCGGCCGGGGTGTGCGTGCGGACGTTGGCCAGCAGGTTGGCCAGCACCTGGTGCAGCCGGGCGGCGTCGCCGGGGACGAGCACGGCCGCGCCGGGCAGGTCCACCCGCCAGCGGTGCCCGGGGCCGGCGGCGTGCGCGTCGCTGACGGCGTCCACGACCAGCCCGGTGAGGTCCACGGTGCCGACGGTGAGCTCGCGGCCGGCGTCGAGGCGGGCGAGCAGCAGCAGGTCGTCGACCAGGCCGGACATGCGCACCGCCTCCGCCTCCACCCGGCGCAGCGAGGTGTCGGCGTCCTCGGGCAGCCCGCCGCGGCGGTGCACCAGCTCGGTGTAGCCGCGGATGGAGGTGACCGGGGTGCGCAGCTCGTGGCCGGCGTCGGCGACGAACCGGCGCAGCCGGGTCTCCGACGCCTGCCGCGCGGCGATGCCCGACTCCACCGAGTCCAGCAGCCGGTTGAGCGCCGCGCCCACCCGGCCGACCTCGGTGCGCGGGTCGGTGTCGGCGGCCGGCACCCGGTCGGGCAGCCGCACCTCGCCGCTGGACAGCGGCAGCGCGGCGACCCGCCCGGCGGTGGCGGCGACCCGGTGCAGCGGGCGCAGCGTGCGGCCCACCACCAGCGACCCGGCGACGCCGGCGGCGAGCAGACCCAGCAGCCCGGCGACCACCTCGACGGCGACCAGCCGGACCAGCGCGGCCTCGGCCGAGGCCAGCGGCAGGCCGGTGACCAGCACCTCGCCGTCGCCGGCGGGCGAGGCGACCACCCGGTAGTCCCCCAGCGGGCCGAGGCCGACGGTGCGCGCGGCCCCGTCGGCCGGGACGCCGGCCAGCGCGGCGGCCTCCGCGGCGGTCAGCGCCTCGCCGTCGCCCTCCCTGCCGATGACGGCGGCCTCGGTCACCGCGCCGTCGACGACGCGCGCGCCGAGCGTGCCGTCGCCCTGGCCGGGGACGAGCAGGAAGTCCGGCCCGCCCCCCGGGTCGCCGTCCCCGGGCGCGCCCGGGCCGCCGTCCGCGTGCGCCGAGCGGGTCACGGCGGCGGCCAGCCGGTCCTCGACCTGGCCGAGCAGCTCACCGCAGACCGCGGCGGTCGCCGCCACCCCCACCACGACGAGCACGAGGGCCAGCGGGACGAGGAAGACCCACAGCAGCCGCGCCCGCAGCGAGCGGGGCCGGGCTCGCCCGGGGAGGGCACGCGTCGTCACGGCGACCACGGTCCGCGCCGCGGCTGCGCGTCGCCAGGACGCCGGGCGGGAGTCGGCTGTGCCCGGCGCGCCACGCCGTGCCGCCCGCCGTCCCGCCTGTCACAGTCGGGGGCGATGACGACGGGGACCACCGGCCTGACCCCTCCCGCGGCGCCGGCGGGCCTGACCGCCGCCGAGGCCCGCGCCCGGCACCGGCGCGGTGAGGGCAACGTCGCGGTCAGCGCGTCCTCGCGCAGCTACGCGGTCATCCTGCGCACCAACGTCTTCTCCTTCTTCAACGTCATCCTGTTCACCATCGGTGCGGCGCTGCTGGCGCTCGGCCGGTACAGCGACGCGTTCACCAGCGTCGGCCTCGGGCTGGTCAACGCCGCGATCAGCGCGGTGCAGGAGATCCGCGCCAAGCGCAAGCTCGACCGGCTGCAGCTGCTCGCGCGGGGCACGGTGACGGTGGTCCGCGACGGCGCCGACACCGAGGTGCCGCCGGAGGAGGTCGTGCTCGGCGACGTGCTGCGGCTGCGCCCGGGCGGGCAGGTCGTCGTCGACGGGCCGGTGCTCGCCGGGCGGCTGGAGGTGGACGAGTCGCTGCTGACCGGCGAGTCCGAGGCGCTGCCGAAGGAGCCCGGGGACGACCTGCTGTCGGGCTCGTTCGTCGTCGGCGGCGAGGGCGCGCAGCTGGCCCGCGAGGTCGGCGCGGCGTCCTACGCCGGCCGGCTGACCGCCGAGGCGCGCCGGGTCTCCACCGACCGGACGCCGCTGCAGCGGCGGATCGACTTCGTCGTCCGGCTGGTCATGCTCCTGGTGCTGCTGATGAGCGTGACGATCCTGGCGCAGGCCGCGCTGGAGGGCTTCACCCTGGTGCGGACCGTGCAGACCACCGCGGTGCTGTCGGGGCTGGTGCCCTACGGGCTGTTCTTCCTCGTCGCGGTCGCCTACACCGTCGGCGCGGCCAGGAGCGCCGGCCGCGGCGCGCTGGTGCAGCAGGTGAACGCCGTGGAGTCGGTGAGCAACGTCGACGTCGTCTGCACCGACAAGACCGGCACGCTCACCACCGGCCGGCTGTCGCTGGCCGAGGTGCGGCCGGTCGGACCGCTGCCGGCCGGCGAGGTGGAGCGGCTGCTGGGGTCGATGGCCCGCAGCACCGCCGCGGGCAACCTGACGACGGCGGCACTGGCTCAGGCGCTGCCCGGCGACCCGGTGCCCGTCGCCGAGGAGGTGCCGTTCTCCTCCGCGCTGCGGTGGAGCGCGCTGCGCACCGCCGACGGCGTGCTGGTGCTCGGCGCCCCGGACACGCTGGCGCCGCGGCTGACCGGCGAGCCGCTGGGCGTCCCCGTGCGGGAGCTGACCGGGCGCGGGCTGCGGGTGCTGGTGCTCGCCCGCGCCGACCGGGACGCACCGCTGCGCGACGGCGCCGGCCGGTCGCGGCTGCCCGCCCTGGAGCCGCTGGCCGTCGTCGCGCTGGCCGACGAGCTGCGCCCCGGCGTCGTCGACACCCTCGCCCGGCTCACCGCGGACGGCATCACGGTCAAGGTGGTCTCCGGCGACGACCCGGCCACGGTGGCGGCGCTGGCGCGACAGGCCGGCCTGGAGCCCGGCGAGCCGGTGGCCGGCCCGGCACTGGAGGGCCTGTCGGAGGCGCAGCTCGACGAGGTCGTCGCGCGGACGACGGTGTTCGGGCGGATCGCCCCGGAGCAGAAGGAGCGGCTGGTCGACGCGCTGCGCCGGGCCGGGCACCACGTGGCGATGGTCGGCGACGGCGTGAACGACGCCCGCGCGCTGAAGCGGGCGCACGTCGGCGTGGCGATGGCCGGCGGCAGCGCGGTCACCCGTGACGTCGCCGACATCGTGCTGACCGGCGACTCGCTGGCCGCGCTGCTGCCGGCGGCGCACGAGGGCCGCCGGATCATCACCGGGATCAGCACGTCGATGCAGGTGTTCCTGGCCCGCGTCGGCACCCAGGGGCTGGTCATCCTCGCCGTCACCATGCTCGGGCTCGGCTTCCCCTACTCCCCGGCCAACGTGGGGCTGACCCTGCTCACCGTCGGCGTCCCGACGCTGTTCCTCACCGCGTGGGCCCGCCCGACCCCGCCCGACCCGCACCTGCTCACCACGCTGTGGCGGTTCGTCGTGCCGGCGGTGCTGGTGACCGCGGCCGGCGGGGTCGCCGTCTACGCCCGGCACTACACCGACCTGCTGCAGGGGTTCACCGACGACGCCGTCCCCTCGTTCGTCGTCGACGCCTTCGAGGACTACACCGGGGTGTCCTCCGACGACGTCGGCTTCGCCGAGGCCGCCGCGACCATCGGCGCGCAGACGGCGCTGTCGACGTTCGTCTCCTACGCGGCGTTCCTGCTGATCCTGTTCCTCAAGCCGCCCACCCGGTGGTTCGCCGCCTGGACCCGTCCCGACGGCGACCGCCGCCCCGCGTGGCTGGTCCTCGCGCTGGTGGTCGTGTTCTCCGCCGGGCTGTTCTGGCCGGCGTTCACCACCTACTTCGGGCTCACCGAGGCCGCCGACCCGGTCTTCGAGACCGTGGTGCCGGCGCTGCTGCTCTGGTTCGCGGCGCTGACCGCGGCCTACCGGTTCCGGCTGCTCGAGCGGGCGCTGGGCCTGACCGGGGTGGTCAGCCCGCTGCAGCCGCCGGGGTCACGGGACCCAGGAGCCCGGCGAGGGTGAGCGCGGCGGCCCGCGGCCGGTCGACGACGAGGACCTCGCCGGGCGCCGGGTCCGCGGCGCGGTAGCGGTCCCAGCGGCCGGCGTGCCGGCGCATCCGGCCCTCGGGGATGCGGCGGCCGCGGGCGCGCTGGCCCTCGGCGGCGTCGTCGGCGGAGACGTCGAGCAGCACCAGCCGGACCGCGCGCCCGGCCCGGCGGGCCGCCCGCAGCACCACCGGGCGCCACCAGCGGCTGGTCCACGGGTCGGTGAGGACGACGACCGGCGCCGGACCGGCGAGCACGCGGAGGACGCGCAGCCGGTGCGCGGTGTGCACCAGCGGGCGCACCAGGCGGTAGGGCACCCGGGAGCCGGTGCGCCACCGGGCGGCGACGTCCTCGGAGTCCACCGCGGCGACGCCCGGGACGCCGTCGCCGAGCACGCGCCGCACCAGCGTGGTCTTGCCGCTGCCGGGCAGGCCGCCGACGACGACGAGCGTGCGGGCCGGCGCCGGGGGGCGGCCGTCGGGCCGCGCCGACGGCAGCGTGGTGGTCACGGGTCTCCTCCTCGGGGCGCCGCCGTCGCGGGGTGTGCACTCCGGCGGAGCGGCGGACGGTACCGGTGCGGCGTGCCGCGGAGCGGCCCGCGTGCGCGGGGACCGGCGTGCGCGGGGACCGGGGTGCAGTGCGGCGCCGCCCTCCCCAACGGAGGACGGCGCCGCGAGGTGCCGGGACGGTCAGTCGCCCTCGTCGTCGGGGCCGCCGCGGCCGCCCCACCAGGGTCCGTCCCCGTCGGCGGACTGCACGAACTCGGTGACCCTCGCCTCCAGGTCGGCCAGCCGCTCGTCGGCCTCCTCCTGGGTGAGGTGGCCCTCCTCGACGGCGGTGGCGATGCGCTCCTCCGCTGCCGCGACGAGCGCGGCGACGAGGTCCTCGACGGCGACGCCGCGGTCCTCGGCGACCGAGGCGAGGGTGGCGCCGTCGGCCTCCAGGGCGGTGCGCAGCTCCTCCTCGGACAGGCCCAGGGTCTCGGCGACGACCGGGAAGCCGCCGCCCCAGCCACCGCCCCAGCCACCGTGCCAGCCACCCCGGCCACCGTGCCAGACCCCGGCGTCGCCGAGGGTGGCGGCGACCTCGTCGGCCTGTTCCTGGGTGATCGACCCGTCGTCGACCAGGCCGGACAGGGCGTCGCGGATGCGCTCCTCGGCCGAGGTGACCGAGTCCGTGGTGGTCGTGTCGTCGTCGGCCACGGCCGGGACGGCGAAGGCCAGGCCGCCCACGGCCAGGGCACCGGCCGCGGTGGCGAGCAGGATCTTCTTCCGCACGGGCACACTCCTCGCTCGGGTGACCGGTCGATCCGGCCCTGGTTCCGAGGATCGGGCACGAAGCTGTGACCCGGCTGTCAACCGCCCGTGCCGCGACTGTGGACCGCTGCGTCCGGGTCCGCCGCCGGGCCCGACGGGCCGGTCGGGGTGGGTCCGGACCCGTCTGACCTGCACCGCGTCGCCGGCCGGTCCGGCGGGGGAAACACGGACGTTCCCCGCACGACCCCGATCGGGTCCACCCTGTGCCCGTGCGCGCCGTCCGCCCCTCACCCGGACGCCCGCGCCGGGGCCCGCTGGAGCGGCTGGTCCTCGGCGCGCTCACGATCGTGCTCGCGTCGGTGCTGGTGGTGACCACGGCGGGACTGCTGGCGGTGGTCCTCTGGGCCCCGGAGGGCGCCTCGCGTCCGGAGGTACCGGACGCGCAGCGGGCCACGGTCGCGCCGGACCCGGGGACGCCGGCCGAGATCCGCGGCATGGGCGTCGTCGGGGAGGCCGCCGCCCCCGTCCCGCCGCCGGTCGCCGTCGACGACACCGCGGTGCTGGCCGCCGTCGACGCGGCCGCGGGCGCGGCGGACGGCACGGTCGCGGTGGCGGTGCTCGACGCGTTCGGCCGGCCGCTGGTCACCGGTCCCGCCGCCGGGGACGCCCTCCTGTCGGCGTCGGTGGTCAAGCTGCACGTCGTCGGCCGGCTGCTGGCCCTCGACGCGGCCGGCGCGCTCGACCTCGGCGAGGACGACCTCGCGCTGATGGAGCGGGCGATCGTGACCTCCGACGACGGCGCGATGAGCACCCTGTGGGACCGCTACGACGGCGCCGCGCTGGTCACCGCCACCGCCGCCGACGCCGGCCTGACCGCCACCGCCCCGCCGCGGGTCGCCGGCCAGTGGGGCGAGGCCAGGCTCAGCGCGGCCGACGTCGCCGCCCTGCTCGCCGGGCTGGCCGACACGCTCGGCGAGGGACCGGCCGCGACGCTGCTCGGCTGGATGCGGGAGACCGCGCCGACCGCGGCCGACGGGTTCTCCCAGACCTTCGGCCTGCTGGCCGGCGGCCCCGGGATCGCGGCCAAGCAGGGCTGGATGTGCTGCGTCGACGGCCGGCGGCAGCTGCACTCGGCCGGGGTGCTGCCCTCGGGCACCGCCGTCGTCCTGCTCGGCGACTTCCCCGCCGCGACGTCGTGGGGACGGGCCCGCGCCGCCCTCGACTCCGCCGCCGCGGCGGTGCTGGCCGCGTTGGGCTGAGGTCCCCAGGGAGCTCACAGGCCGGCCCCAGCCCCTGCGGAGGGTGCGGGGGCAGCGTGCCGCCATGGACGTCGACACCGCGCCCTGGCTGTTCGACCCCGCAGCGACCCGCGCCCTCGTGCTCGCCCGGCGCTCCCCCGGCGGCGGGCCGGTCGGCGACGTCGTCTCCGACGTGGTCTGGGGCGAGGTGGTGCGCCTGCTGCGCTGGGCGGCCGCCGGCGGGTCCGGGCCCCCGGAGCTGCGGCCGGGCACCTGGTGGCGGCTGGCCGCCGAGAGCGCGGCCCTCCTGCGCCGGCTGCCGGCGCTGAGCGCGGAGATCGACCAGCCCTGGTCGGTGGTCCCGCCCGCGCCCGCCGAGCCCGGCGTCGACCCGGCCGGGCGGATCGGCCAGGTCGCCCGCCGGCTCACCGACCGGCTCCGCTCCGGGGAGCCCGTCCCCCTGCGCGTGCTCGCCGCCGAGGTCGACGCACTCGGCGAGGCGGCCGTCCAGGCGGTCGCGGCGCACTCCTTCGGCTCCTAGACGACCGTCGCATCACGATATATCGTTACTGTCATCCGATACGTCAGGAGGCGGTCACGGTGCACGACCCACGATCCGAGGGATGGCGGCCCGGCGGCCGCGGGCACGGGCGCGGCCAGCGGCCGCGCGGGTTCGGCCCGGGCGGGCCCGGCGGCGGGGGCTCCGGGCCCTCCGGCTTCGGCTTCGGCGGCCCGGGTGGCCCCGGCTTCGGCGGCCCGCGCGGCCCCGGTGGCCCCGGTTTCGGCCCCGGCCCCGGCTTCGGCCCCGGCTTCGGCGGCCCGGGAGGACCCGGTGGCCCCGGCTTCGGCCCGGGCTCCGACCCGGCGGCCGGGTGGCGGCGCCGCGGCGGCCGCGGGCGGGCCCCGCGCGGCGACGTCCGCGCCGCCGTCCTGCTGCTGCTGGCCGAGCAGCCCATGCACGGCTACCAGCTCATGCAGGCGGTCGCCGAGCGCAGCGGCGGGCGGTGGACGCCCAGCCCCGGTGCGATCTACCCGACCCTCAGCCAGCTCGAGGACGAGGGCCTGGTCACGGTGACCGCCGACGCCGGCCGCAAGCTCGCCACCCTCACCGACGCCGGCCGCAGCGCCGTCGAGGAGCTGCGCGGCACCGGGAACGACCCGTTCGGCGGCGGCACCGCGGGCGCCCCCACCGCGGACCTGCGCGGCCTGCTCGACCAGCTGCACGGCGCGGTCCGCCAGGTGGCGCGCACCGGCACCGAGGCCCAGCTCACCGCCGCGGCCGGCGTCCTCGCCGAGGCCCGCCGCGCGCTGTACCTGCTGCTCGCCGAGGGGCCCGACGGCACGCCGCACGCCGGCACGCCGGAGACCCCGCAGGCCTGACCTCCCCACCTCCGGTGCTCCCGTCGCGGCGTCCCGCGGCGGGAGCACCGGCGCGCCGGGGGTCGCCTCGTCCTGCCCCGGGACGTCGGGACGTGCACGAGGCGTGGCCGGGGCCCGTCTCGCCGTGCGCTTCTGTGCCGGTCCCGCCCGATCGCGGCGACAGTTGGGGATAACGGTCGTGGGGACGGCGCGGGCGCCCGCCGGCTCCACGAGGGGCGGCACGCCTGCCGCGCGCCTGCCGCGGCCGGTCGGGCCGTGCTCGAGCCCGGACGCGACCGGGCAGGCGCGCGGGGCCACCCGCGGCCGCCGGAGGGGTGGGCGGCGCCGAGCGGGCACGCCGGACGGGCGTCCGCCGCCGACCTGCGGGGAGGCCGTCCCGCGAGGGGACGGCCCCCGCTCCTACGCCTCGGCCGGCTCGGGGACGACGGCGCAGGTGCCCGCCGGGTAGAAGACGCCGGTGTGCCCGTCGGCGTCCCACTGGACGACGTACGGCGGCGCCCCGCCCTGTCCGCGGACCTCGAGCACCCGTCCGGTGCGGTCCGGCTCCCCCTGGTGGGTCGAGCGGACGACGATCCTGTCCCCCACGCGCGCTTCCACGGCGACCTCCCGGCGGTGGCTGGCCCTGTTCACAGCTCGTCCTGGCGGACCCAGCCTCCCGCTGCCGCCGGGACGGGACAAGGCCCTCAGGCCGCCCCGTCGAGCACCTCGCGCAGCCGGGCCGCGAACGCCGCGGGCTCCCCGGTCTGGCCGTACTCACCGCCGAGGAAGCCGGCGTGCCCGCCGGGGAAGACGACCGGGGCGGTCCCCAGCGCCTCGGCGACGCCCACGCCGCCGCGGTGCGCGAGCTCTCCCTCGGACCCGGCGCCGACGGCGACCACGACCCGGGTGGGCGCGGCCCGCAGCGCCGCGACGTCGTGCTCGTGGTGGGTGCACGAGACGAGGTTCTGCCCGAGCAGGACGTCGTCGCGCGAGCCGTCGTCCTCGGTGGGCAGGCCGAACAGGGCGGGGTCGGGTGCGGGACCGGCGAGGTCGGGCGTCACCGGGCCGCGGTGGGCGACCAGCCGGATAAAGGCCGCCATGCCGGCGCCGAAGCCGGACCGCCGGTAGGCCTCCCCCACGGCGTGGGTGGCGGCCGAGGCCTCCGCGGCGTCGGGCACGTACCGCACCGACGGCGGCTCGTGCGCGACCAGCGTGCGCACCTGCCCGGGGTGGCGGGCGACGAGGGTCAGCGCGTTGACCGCGCCGCCGCTGCTGGCGAAGACGTCGACCGGACCGCCGCCGACCGCGGCGACGACGCGGGACAGGTCGTCGGCGTGCTCCTCGGGCGTGCTCGTCGCGGCGCCGTCGGTGCGGCGGCTGCGCTCGGAGCCGCGCGGGTCGTAGGTGACCACCGTGCGGTCGGCGAAGTACCCGGCCAGCGTGCCGAAGCCGGCCGCGGCCATGGGCGAGCCGACCAGCAGCAGCACCGGCGCGCCGGCCGGGCCGGGGCGGACGTCGTAGGCGAGGACGGCGCCGGGCACCTCGAGGGTGCGGGTCTCGAGCGCGGGGGCGGTGCTGGTCATCTGGGGCCTCCCGGGAGCGGTGGTGTCGAGAGGTGGACCGTCGCGGCGGACGGAAGTCATCGGCGCGCCGCCCCCCGGCGATGCGTACGGGCGTCCGCATGGATGTGTACGCTCGTCCGCATGACCTCGCTGCCCGCCCCGGACGACGGCCGGACCATGCGCGAGCGGATGCTCGCCGGCGACCTCTACGTCGCCGACGACCCCGAGATCGGCGAGGAGAGCGCCACCGCCCTGGACCTGGTGGCCGCCTACAACGCCACCTCGGTCCGCCAGCGGCCGCTGCGCCGGGAGCTGCTCGGGCGGCTGCTCGGCTCGGTCGGCGAGGGCACCGAGATCCGCCCGCCGCTGTACGTCGACTACGGCAGCCGGATCCGCGTCGGCGCCCGCTGCTTCGCCAACGTCGGCCTGGTCGCCCTCGACGTCGCGGCGATCACCATCGGCGACGACGTGCAGATCGGGCCGAACGTCCAGCTGCTCACCCCCACCCACCCGGTGGAGCCCGGGCCCCGGCGGGACAAGTGGGAGGCCGCGCGGCCGATCACCATCGGCGACAACGTGTGGCTCGGCGGCGGGGTGATCGTGCTGCCCGGCGTCAGCATCGGCGCGGACACCGTCGTCGGCGCCGGGTCGGTCGTGACGCGGGACCTGCCGGCCGGCGTGGTCGCCGTCGGCAACCCGGCCCGGGTGGTCCGCGAGCTGGACCGGGGGTGAGCACCCCCGTCCGGCGGCCGCGGCGGCACGACCCCGGCCGCCGCGACCGGCTGGTGGCCACGGCGCTGGACGTCATCGCCGACGCCGGCGTCACCGGCGCCACGCACCGGGCCATCGCCCGCGCCGCCGACGTGCCCCTGGGGTCGATGACCTACCACTTCGCGAGCCTGGACGAGCTGCACGCCGCGGCGTTCACCCGGCACGTCGAGGAGGTGGCCGCCCGGTTCGACGCGCGCATGTGCGCCGCTCCCGACCGGGCCGCCGCCCTGGACGCGCTGGTCGAGCACCTCACCGGCGACCTGCTCGGCTCCGGCCGGGACCTCGTGCTCGCCGTCGAGCTCTACGTCGCCGCCGCCCGCCGGCCGGCGCTGCGCGCGGTCACCCAGGACTGGATGCAGCGCAGCCGGGCGAGCCTGGAGCGCCACTTCGACCCGGTGACCGCCCGCGAGCTCGACGCCCTGGTCGAGGGGCTGGTGCTGCACAGCGCCCTGTCCACCGACCCGATGGACCGCGCCCAGATCCGTGCCGCCATCCTCCGCTTCGCCGCCTGACCCGCCCCCGACCCCTGACCACCCGCCCTGACCGCCCGCCCCTCCAGACAGGACACCCGTGTCGGACACCCTCCCGGTTCCCGCCCCGCCCCGGCTGCGCGCCGCCCGCGCCGCCGTCGCCGCCTGCTTCTTCGTCAACGCGGTGCTCTTCGCCGACCTCGTGCCCCGGCTGCCCGAGGTCAAGGACCGGCTGGGCGTCTCCAACGCCGAGCTCGGCGCGGCGCTGGCCGCCCTGCCGCTCGGCGCGCTGGTGTCCGCGCTGGCCTCGGCCGCGCTCATGCGCCGGTTCGGCTCGGCGCGGGTGGCCTCCTGGGGCCTGGTGGCGCTGGCCGCCGCCGTCTGGGGGGCCGCCGTCGCGCCCTCGTGGTGGCTGTTCGCCGGGGCGCTGTTCGTCGCCGGCGCGCTGGACGCGGTCGTCGACGTCGCCCAGAACGCGCACGGCCTGCGGGTGCAGCGGGCCTACGACCGGTCGATCCTCAACTCCTTCCACGGCCTCTGGAGCATCGGCGCGGTGGCGGGCGGGCTGCTGGGCTCCGCCGCGGCGGGCCTGCGCGTCCCGCTCGGGGTGCACCTGGGCGTGGTCGCGGCCGTCTTCGCCGTCGTCGCGCTGGTGGCGCACCGGTCGATGCTGCCCGGTCCCGACCAGGAGGAGGTGCCCGGCGACGCCGTGCCCGCGGGCGGGCGGGGGACGCTGCGGGCGGTCGCGCTGCCGCTGGCCGCGCTCGGCGTGCTCGCCGCGTGCGGGGCGTTCGTCGAGGACGCCGGCTCCTCGTGGAGCGCGCTGTGGCTGCGCACCGAGGTGGGGACGGGCGCGGCGGCCGCGGGGCTGGGGTTCGTCGCGCTGTCGCTGGCGATGACAGTCGGCCGGCTGACCGGTGACCGCGTCGTCGACCGGTTCGGGCAGCGCCGGGTGGCCCGTGTCGGCGGCGCGATGGTGGCCGCCGGCATGGGGCTGGCGCTGGCGGTGCCGTCGCTGGCCACGACGCTGGCCGGGTTCGCCCTGGCCGGGCTGGGCGTCGCGACGCTGGTCCCCGCCGTCTACGCCGCGGCCGACGACCTCCCGGGGCTGCGGCACGGCGTGGGGCTCACGCTGGTCAACTGGCTGCTGCGGATCGGCTTCCTGGTGTCCCCGCCGCTGGTGGGCGCGCTCGCCGACGCGACCAGCCTGCGGGTCGGGCTCCTGACCGCCGTCGTCGCCGGGGTGGCCACGGTGCTGTGCGGCCGGGTGCTGAAGGCGTCGGTGAGCCGCACGACCTGAGGGCGCGGCATCCGGTGGTGCACCACCGGGGTCCCGGCGGCCGGGCCAGGGAGCGGAGCTCGGAACCTGGCCCGGTGCCCCGGCGAGGAGTCCCCCTCTACTCGGCCGGGGCGGAGCACGTGCACCCAGGGTGCACGCCCGGTGCACGGTCCGCATCCCGGGCTGTCGGTACCGGGGGTCAGGATCGGCCGGTGACCGCCTTCTTCCTCCCCCGCGCCACCGACGACGACCAGGCCGAGCGGCTCTACGAGGCCCTCGCCGAGTTCGCCGGCTGCGAGCCCGCGCCGCCGGGCGCGCGGGTGCGCTCGGTCGCCTTCGACCAGGACGGCGCCCGGTGGGTGGCCGAGGTGGGCCGCGAGCTGCGCGGGCGGCGGACGACGCGGCTGCTGCGCCGCGGCGAGCTGCTCGAGCACACCGAGGAGCTCACCGACCCCGCCCGCGTGCTCGCCGTCTACCCGGGGACGCCGTACCACGTGGTCACCGACGCCCAGCCGATCACCGGCACCGCCTCGGGGTGGGCCAACCCGTTCCCGGTCACGCCCGGCGAGGTGGTCCTGTTCGACCCTCGCTGAGCCGGGCGGCCACCGGGGTGCCGCGCTCACGACAAGATGTCGCTATGTCCTGACAAAGCCTTGACGCCGGAAGGTGTCGCGGCGCACAGTCGGGTCCCACGGGGCACGACGCACAGGACGGAGCGGACCGTGGACGACACCCCCGACGCAGTCGCCCCCGACGTCGTGGTGATGGGGCGCAGCGGCGTCGACGTCTACCCCCTGCAGATCGGCGTGGGGCTCGAGGACGTCGAGTCCTTCGGCAAGTACCTCGGCGGCAGCGCGGCCAACGTCGCCGTCGCCGCGGCCCGCCTCGGGCACTCCCCCGCGCTGGTCAGCGGTGTCGGCGACGACCCGTTCGGCCGCTTCGTGCGCCGGGCGCTGCGCGAGCTCGGGGTCGACGACCGGTTCGTCGTCGTCGACCCCCACCACGCCACGCCGGTCACCTTCTGCGAGGTCTTCCCGCCCGACCACTTCCCGATCTACTTCTACCGCCGCCCGACCGCGCCGGACCTGCAGATCCGGCCGGAGGACCTCGACCTCGACGCGGTCCGCGGCGCGCGGCTGCTGTGGGCGACGGTCACCGGCCTGTCCGAGGAGCCGAGCCGCTCGGCCCACCACGCCGCCTGGGCGGCCCGCGGGCGCCGCCGGCACACCGTCCTCGACCTCGACTACCGGGCGGTGTTCTGGCCCTCCCGGGAGGCGGCCGCCGAGCAGGTCCGCGCCGCGCTCCCCTCGGTCACCGTGGCGGTCGGCAACCGCGAGGAGTGCGAGGTCGCCGTCGGTGAGAGCGACCCGGACCGGGCCGCCGACGCGCTGCTGGACGCCGGCGTCGAGCTGGCGGTCGTCAAGCAGGGCCCGGAGGGGGTCCTCGGCGCGACCCGCGACGAGCGGGTCGTCGTCCCGCCGACCCCGGTCGAGGTCGTCAACGGCCTCGGCGCCGGGGACGCCTTCGGCGGCTCGCTGATCCACGGGCTGCTCACCGGCCTGCCGCTGGAGCAGCTGCTGCGCGAGGCCAACGCCGCCGGCGCGATCGTCGCCTCCCGGCTGGAGTGCTCGACCGCGATGCCCACCGCGGCGGAGGTGGCCGCCCACGTCGCCGCCGCCCGCCCGGCCGTCCCCACCCCCCGCCTGGAGGGCACCCGTGTCTGACACCGCCGTGCACCTGCCCGCCGTCGGGACCGCGCCGGTGTGCGCCACCTACGCCGAGGTCACCGAGCTGCGCAGCCGCTCCCCGCAGGCGGTCGCGCAGGCCCTGGCCACCCGCCGCCGGCGACCGGCCTTCCTCCCCGACGACGGCCGGCTGATGCTGATCGCCGCCGACCACCCCGCCCGCGGCGCGCTGTCGGCGCAGGGCCGGCCCACCGCGATGCACAGCCGCACGGAGATGCTCGACCGGCTGCGCGCCGCGCTCGCCCGACCCGGGGTCGACGGGCTGCTGGCCACCGCCGACGTCGCCGAGGACCTGCTGCTGCTCGGCGCGCTGGAGGACAAGGTGGTCGTCGCCTCGATGAACCGCGGCGGCCTGGCCGGCTCGGTGTTCGAGATCGACGACCGGATGACCGGCTACGACGTGCAGGGCGTGGTCGACGCCCGGTTCGACGCGGCCAAGATGCTCAACCGCGTCGACCTCGACGACCCCGCCACGGTCGTCTCGCTGGAGACCGCCGGCCGCGCGGTCACCGCGCTGGCCCGCGCCGGGCTGGTCGCGATCCTGGAGCCGTTCCTGTCCCGGCGGGTCGACGGGCGGGTGGTCAACGACCTGTCCCCCGACGCGGTGATCAAGAGCGTGCACGTCGTGCAGGGCCTGGGCGCCACCTCCGCCTACACCTGGCTGAAGCTGCCGGTGGTCGCGGAGATGGAGCGGGTGTCGGACGCGACCACGCTGCCCACGCTGCTGCTCGGCGGGGACCCCTCGCGCCGGCCGGAGGAGACCTACGCGCAGTGGCGCGACGCGCTCGCGCTGCCGCCGGTGCGCGGCCTGGTGGTCGGCCGCACGCTGCTCTACCCGCCCGACGACGACGTGGAGGCCGCGGTGGACACCGCCGTCGCCCTCGTCCACGGAGGGAGCCGGCCGTGACCGCCACCGCCCCGCGCACCACCGCCCCGAGCACCACCGGCTCGCGGACCACCGCCCCCGGCTCCACCGCCCCCGGCTCCCGCTCCCTGCACCTGCCCGCCGGGTCCGCCGCCGCCGGCCGGTACGCGCTGGAGGTCACGCCAGAGTCGGCCGGCTGGGGCCACACCGGGCTCCGCGTCCTCGAGCTGCCCGCCGGCGGCCGGCACGTCCTGGACACCGGGCCCGACGAGGTCGTCGTCGTCCCGCTGGAGGGCGGGGTCACCGTCGCCTGCGACGGGGAGGTGCTCCCCCTGGCCGGCCGCAGCTGCGTCTTCGCCGGGCCGACGGACTTCGCCTACCTCCCGCTGGGGGCCACCGCCGAGCTGACCAGCCGCAACGGCGGCCGGTTCGCCCTGTGCAGCGCCCGCGCGCGGCGCCGGTACCCCGTCCGCTACGGCCCGGCCGCCGCGGTGCCGGTCGAGCTGCGCGGCGCCGGCCGGAGCAGCCGGCAGGTGCACAACTTCGCCACCGCCGACGTCCTCGAGGCCGACTCGGTCATCGCCTGCGAGGTGCTCACCCCCGGCGGCAACTGGTCGAGCTGGCCGCCGCACAAGCACGACGAGACCTCCGCGGTGGAGACCGAGCTCGAGGAGGTCTACTACTTCGAGGTCGCCACCGGCCCCCAGGGCCAGCCCGGCCTGGCCTACCACCGCGTGTACGGCACCCCCGAGCGGCCGGTCGACGTGCTCGCCGAGGTCCGCGACCGCGACGTCGTCCTGGTGCCGCACGGCTGGCACGGACCCTCGATCGCCGCGCCCGGCCACGACCTCTACTACCTCAACGTCATGGCCGGCCCCGGCCCCGAGCGGGCGTGGCGGATCGTCGACGACCCCGCGCACGCCTGGGTCCGCGGCACGTGGGCCGACGAGGACGTCGACCCCCGGCTGCCGCTGCCCACCCACCGCCCCGACCCGGAGGGAGCGTCCCCCTCGTGAGCCAGACCCCGCCGCAGGCCCGTCCCGGGACCGCCCGGATGACCGTCGCCCAGGCCGTGGTGCGCTTCCTCGCCCAGCAGTCCACCGAGCGCGACGGGCACCGGCAGCGGCTGTTCGCCGGCTGCCTGGGCATCTTCGGCCACGGCAACGTCGCCGGCCTCGGCCAGGCGCTGCTGCAGGCCGAGCTGGAGTCCCCGCGGGCGCTGCCCTACGTGCTCGGCCGGAACGAGCAGGCGATGGTGCACACCGCCGTCGGCTACGCGCGCGCGAAGGACCGGCTGCAGACCTGGGCGGTGACCACCAGCATCGGGCCCGGGGCGACCAACCTGGTCACCGGCGCGGCGCTGGCCACGGTCAACCGGCTGCCGGTGCTGCTGCTGCCCGCCGACACCTTCGCCACCCGCGCCGCCGGCGCGCTGCTGCAGGAGCTCGAGCGCCCCGACAGCGGCGACGTCTCGGTCAACGACGCCCTCCGCCCCGTGTCGCGGTGGTTCGACCGGGTGGAGCGGCCCGAGCAGCTGCCCGCCGCGCTGCTCGGTGCGATGCGGGTGCTCACCGACCCCGCCGAGACCGGCGCGGCCACCGTCTGCCTCCCGCAGGACGTGCAGGCCGAGGCGTTCGACTGGCCGGTGGAGCTGTTCGCCCCGCGCACCTGGCACGTCGGGCGCCCGCAGCCCGAGCCGGCCGCCCTGCAGCGCGCCGTCGAGGTGGTCCGGACGGCCCGCCGGCCGCTGCTCGTCGCCGGGGGCGGCGTCGTCTACTCCTCCGCCACCGCGGCGCTGGACGCGTTCGCCACGGCCACCGGCATCCCGGTCGCGCAGACCCAGGCCGGCAAGGGCGCGCTGCCCTTCGACCACCCCCGGTCGGTCGGCGCGATCGGCTCCACCGGCACCACGGCGGCCAACGCGCTGGCCCGCGAGGCCGACGTCGTCATCGGGGTCGGCACCCGCTGGCAGGACTTCACCACCGCCTCGCGCACCGCCTTCGCCGACCCGGGCGTGCGGTTCGTCAACGTCAACGTCGCGGCGGTGGACGCCGCCAAGCACGCCGGCGTGACGGTGCAGGCCGACGCCCGCGAGGCGCTCACCGCGCTGACCGGGGCGCTGGCCGGCTGGTCGGTCGACGACGCGTACCGCGCCCGCACCGCCGAGCTCGCCGCCGCGTGGGAGGCCACGGTCGAGGCCGCCTACCACCCGGCCGCACCCGGCAGCGGGGGCCGGCTCACCCAGAACGAGGTCATCGGGCTGGTCAACGAGGTGTCCGCGCCGCGCGACGTGGTGGTGTGCGCGGCCGGGTCGATGCCCGGGGACCTGCACAAGATGTGGCGGGTCCGGGACCCCAAGGGCTACCACGTCGAGTACGGCTACTCGTGCATGGGCTACGAGATCCCCGGCGGCATCGGCGTCCGCATGGCCAGCCCGGACCGTGACGTGTTCGTCATGATCGGCGACGGCTCCTACCTGATGATGCCGACCGAGCTGGTCACCGCCGTCCAGGAGGGCGTGAAGGTGGTCGTCGTCCTGGTGCAGAACCACGGCTTCGCCTCGATCGGCGCGCTCTCGGAGTCCCTCGGGTCGCAGCGGTTCGGCACCCGCTACCGGTACCGGTCGGGCTCCGGCCGGCTCGACGGGGACGTGCTGCCGGTCGACCTGGCCGCCAACGCCGCCAGCCTCGGCGTCGACGTCCTCTCCGCCCAGGACGGACCGAGCCTGGAGGCCGCCCTCCGCAAGGCCAAGGCGAGCGACCGGACGACGGTCGTGCACGTCGAGACCGACCCGCTCGTCGACGCGCCCTCCAGCGAGTCGTGGTGGGACGTGCCGGTCAGCGAGGTCTCCACGCTCGAGAGCACCCGGCGCGCCCGCGCCGTCTACGCCGAGGAGAAGGCGCGCCAGCGCCCGTACCTCACTCCTGCCCAGCCCTGATCCAGCCAGGAGGAGCACCCATGACAGAGCAGCACGGCCGCGCGCGGATCCGGGTGGGCTCGGCTCCCGACTCGTGGGGCGTCTGGTTCCCCGACGACCCGGAACAGGTGCCGTGGCAGCGCTTCCTCGACGAGGTCAGCGCCTGCGGCTACGAGTGGATCGAGCTGGGTCCCTACGGCTACCTGCCCACCGACCCGGCGCGGCTCTCCGACGAGCTCTCCGCGCGGGGCCTGCAGGTGTCCGCCGGCACCGTCTTCGAGCACCTGCACCGGCCCGACTCCTGGGACGCGGTGTGGAGCCAGGTCAAGGACGTCGCCGCGCTGACCCGGGCCACCGGAGGCACCCACGTGGTGGTCATCCCCGACACCTTCCGCGACCAGAAGACCGGCGCCGACGTCGAGCCGCGCGAGCTCACCCCCGAGGCGTGGCGGGCGAAGACCAGCGGGGTGGACCGGCTGGCCCGCGCGATCCGGGAGGAGTACGGGCTCACGATCGCCTACCACCCCCACGCCGAGAGCCACGTCGGCTGGCAGCGCGACATCGAGCGGTTCCTCGCCGACACCGATCCCGGGTACGTGCCGCTGTGCCTGGACACCGGGCACGTCAGCTACTACCGCGGCGACAACCTCGACCTGATCCACCGCTACCCGGAGCGGATCGGCTACCTGCACCTCAAGCAGGTCGACCCGCAGGTGATCGACGAGGTGCTGGAGAAGGACGTGACCTGGCCGGACGCGGTCAGGATGGACGCCTTCGTGGAACCGCCCCACGGCGTGCCCGCCTACCCGCCGCTGTTCGAGGCGATCGAGGAGCTCGGCCTGGACGTCTTCGCGATCGTCGAGCAGGACATGTACCCCTGCCCGCCCGACCGGCCCCTCCCCATCGCCCGGCGCACCCACCGGCACATCGCCGGCTGCCGGCTGCCGTCGCTGCAGATCGGCGCCCCGAGGACCCCCGCACCCGGATCGGAGGCCCGGGCGTGACCACCACGGAGACGCAGGCCGGTGTCCTCCCGGCGATGGCCGACGTCCCGGCACACGGGCTCCGGGTCGCCGTGCTCGGGGTCGGCATGATGGGCGCCGACCACGTCGCCCGCCTCCACAGCCGCATCTCCGGCGCGGAGGTGGTCACGGTCAGCGACGCCTCCGCCGAGAAGGCCGAGCAGGTGGCCGCCGGCGTGCCCCGCTGCCGGGTGGTCGGCGACCCGCTCGCCGCGATCGCCGACGACGGCGTCGACGCCGTCCTCGTCGCCACCCCCGGGCAGTTCCACGAGGAGCAGGTGCTCGCCTGCATCGAGCACGGCAAGCCGGTGCTGTGCGAGAAGCCGCTCACGATGGACGCCGACAGCTCCATCGCCGTCGTGCGCGCGGAGGACGCGTACACCGCCCGCACGGGCCGGCGGCTGGTGCAGGTCGGCTTCATGCGCCGTTTCGACCCCGAGTACGCCCAGCTCCGGGCGTTGGTCGCCGAGGGCGGGCTGGGCGAGCCGCTGATCGTGCACTGCGCCCACCGCAACGCCGCGGTCCCGCCGCACTTCACCAGCGAGATGATGGTCAACGACTCGGTGGTCCACGAGGTCGACGTCGCCCGGTTCCTCCTGGACGAGGAGATCGCCGCGGTCACCGTGCTGCGGCCGCGGGCGACCCGGCACGCGGTCGCGGGCCAGTCCGACCCGCTGCTGGTCCTGTTCGAGACCACCGGCGGCCGGCTGGTCGACGTCGAGGTCTTCGTCAGCACGGGGGTGGGCTACGAGGTCCGCACCGAGGTGGTCGGCGAGGACGGCAGCGCCGTGATCGGCCTCGACGCCGGGCTGCTGCGCACGTCCGGCGGGGCGGCGGGCCCGTCCCGGTCGGCCGGCATCGCGCCGGACTTCCGCGTGCGCTTCGGCCGGGCCTACGACGTCGAGCTGCAGCGGTGGGCCGACGCCGCCCGCCGCGGCGGGATCGACGGCCCCGGCGCGTGGGACGGCTACGCGGCCCAGGCGGTGTGCGCGGCCGGCGTCGAGGCGCTGCGCACCGGACGGCGCACCGAGGTCCGGCTGGAGCAGCGGTGAGGATCGCCCTGGACCCGCAGATGCTGCGGACCACGCCGCTGCTGGAGCTGCCCGACGTCGTCGCCGCGATGGGCTACGAGTGGATCGAGCTGTCCCCGCGGGAGGACTTCGTCCCGTTCTTCAAGCACCCCCGCGTGGACCTGGCCACCGTCCGCGCGTTCCGGTCGCGGCTCGCCGACGCCGGCGTCGGCGTCACCTCGGTGCTGCCGGTCATGCGCTGGTCCGGGCCCGGCGAGGACGAGCGGCAGGCGGCGGTGCGCTACTGGAGGCGGGCGATCGAGATCACCGTCGAGCTCGGCGTGGACACAGTGAACTCGGAGTTCAACGGCCGCCCCGAGGCGCCGGAGCTCGCCGAGGCGATGTTCTGGCGGTCGATGGAGGAGCTGCTGCCCGTCCTCGAGCGGGAGGGACTCCGGCTGGCCCTCGAGCCGCACCCGGACGACTTCATCGAGCTCGGCCACCCCGCGGTCGACATGGTCCGCGGCATCGACTCGCCGTGCGTGTCGTTCCTCTACTGCACGCCGCACACCTTCCACCAGGGCGACGACGCCGCCGGGATCATCGCGCACGCCGGCGACCTGCTCACCCACGTGCACGTCGCCGACTCGATGGACCACCGCGCCTCCGACGGGCTGCGCTACATCACCAACCCGCCCGGTAACACCACCCGCGTCCACCAGCACATGGAGATCGGCCGTGGCGACGTCGACTTCGACGAGGCCTTCGCCGCGCTGGCCGGCACCGGCTTCGACGGGGTCCTCACCACCTGCGTGTTCGGCTGGGACGACCAGGCCCGCGAGTCCGGGACGCGCATGCTCGAGGCCATCCGCGAGCTGGTCGCCAAGCACTTCCCCGACGACGCCGGCCGCGGCGCCGCCCGACCCGACACCGGCGCGTCGGGACGGCCGAACTTCCCGCAGACACCGCTCCCCGACGACACCGCTCCGTGACACCCACCCCGGGAGTAGCAGCCATGCCCACCTCCATCCCCCACTGGATCGACGGCGCCCGCCGCGAGGGCGCCAGCGGCCGCACCGCAGAGGTGACCGACTCGGCGACCGGTGAGGTCCTCGGCGAGGTCGCCCTGGCCTCGACCGAGGAGGTCGACGCGGCCGTCGCCGCGGCGACCGCGGCCTTCCCCGCCTGGCGCGACACCTCGCTGGCCAGGCGCACCGCGGTCCTGTTCCGCTTCCGCGAGCTGCTCAACGCCCGCAAGCCCGAGCTGGCCGCGATCATCACCGCCGAGCACGGCAAGGTGCTCGACGACGCGCTCGGCGAGGTCTCCCGCGGCCAGGAGGTCGTGGAGTACGCCTGCGGCGTGCCCTCGCTCGTGCGCGGCGGGTTCACCGAGAACGCCTCGACCAACGTCGACGTCCACTCCGTCCGCCAGCCGCTCGGCCCGGTGGCGGTCATCAGCCCGTTCAACTTCCCGGCGATGGTCCCGATGTGGTTCTTCCCCATCGCGATCGCCACCGGCAACACCGTCGTCCTCAAGCCCAGCGAGCAGGACCCCTCCGCGTCGCTGTGGATGGCCGAGCTGTGGCAGGAGGCGGGGCTGCCCGACGGCGTCTTCAACGTGCTGCAGGGCGACAAGGTCGCGGTCGACCGGCTGCTCGAGCACCCCGGGATCAGGTCGGTGTCCTTCGTCGGATCCACCCCGATCGCCCGGTACGTGTACGAGACCGGCACCCGGCACGGCAAGCGGGTGCAGGCCCTGGGCGGAGCCAAGAACCACATGGTCGTCCTCCCCGACGCCGACCTGGACCTGGCCGCCGACGCCGCGGTCAACTCCGGGTTCGGCTCGGCCGGCGAGCGCTGCATGGCCATCAGCGCCGTGCTCGCCGTCGGGGGGATCGGCGACGACCTGGTCGCCCGGATCGCCGAGCGCACCCGGACGCTGCGCACCGGCGACGGGCGCAAGGGCTGCGACATGGGCCCGCTGATCAGCAAGCGGCACCGCGACCGGGTCGAGTCCTACGTCGAGGCCGGTGAGGAGGAGGGCGCGAAGCTGGTCGTCGACGGCCGGCAGGTGCAGCCCGACGGCGCCGAGGACGGCTTCTGGCTCGGCCCGACGCTGGTCGACCACGTCGAGCCGGGCATGAGCGTCTACACCGACGAGATCTTCGGCCCGGTGCTGTCGGTGCTGCGGGTGGACAGCTACGAGCACGCCGTCGAGCTGGTCAACCGCAACGAGTACGGCAACGGCACCGCGATCTTCACCAACGACGGCGGCGCCGCCCGGCGGTTCCAGCACGAGGTCGAGGTCGGGATGATCGGCATCAACGTGCCGATTCCGGTGCCGATGGCCTACTACTCCTTCGGCGGGTGGAAGAACAGCCTCTTCGGCGACTCCCACGCCCACGGCGCCGAGGGCGTGCACTTCTTCACCCGCGGCAAGGTCATCACCTCCCGCTGGCTCGACCCGAGCCACGGCGGGGTGGACCTGGGCTTCCCGCAGAACGCCTGAGCGCGCCCGGTCAGTGGTGGTGGGCGTGCCGGCCGAGGGTGTCCACGGGGGTCGCGCCGGGGCGGGTCCACTGGGGCACGGGGCGGCTGGTCGGGCCCCAGGCGGCGTTCCCGTCGGCGTCCGAGCGCCAGTACCAGCAGATCGGCGCGCCGTGCCCGCCGACCGGTGAGCCGACCTGCGGGGCCGCGGGCCAGCCCTCGGGGACGTCCTCCCACGCCTCGCGGCGGCCGTAGGACGTCATGTCGAGCAGGCCGAGAGTCCCGTCGGCCGGCTCGTTGCCCCGGCCGGTCGTGGAGTAGGTGAGGAAGACGCGGTCGCCGTCGCGCAGGTAGCAGGACAGGTGCCCCTCCTCCGTGGCGATCCGCTCCTCCGCGCCCCGCACCGAGTACCAGGGCTGGGCGTACCCCATGAACTCGACGAAGGGCGCCACCTCGTCCCAGGGGCCCGAGGTCAGGACGGCGAACGAGACGCCGCGGGCGTGGAGGTAGACGGCGTCCCGCAGGTGCCACAGGTTGAAGGTGCAGCCCTCGCACTGCCCCTGGTGCGGCGCGCCGTCGTACCACATGGAGTGGTAGACGAGGAGCTCGGCGCGGCCCTGGAACAGGTCGGGGAACGGGACCGGGCCGCCGGGTCCGACGACCTCGGCCGCGCCGTCGACCTCCACCATCGGCAGCCGGCGGCGGGCCGCGGCGATGGCGTCGCCCTCGCGGGTGTGCGCCTTCTCGCGGACCAGGAGCTCGTCCCGGGCGGCCTGCCAGGTGGCCCGGTCGACGACGGGCGGGCGGCCGGTGGGCGCGGGGGCGGGGCGGTCCGGGACGGTCGTCATGGCGTCCTCCGGGGGATCTCGTCGCCGGCGGTTCCCAGGGAGGACCCACGCCCCGGCCGGAACTCATCGCGGCGGGAGCCCCCGTCACCGACGGGCCAGGGCCACCGCGGCGGCGAGGTCGCCGCGCCACGGGTCGCCGTGGCCGGGGACGAGCAGGTCGGCCGGCAGTGCGGCGAGCGCGCCGAGGGCGTCCCGGGCGCGGTCCGGCGAGGCGGAGAAGAACCCCGGCAGCAGCTGCGGTCCGCGCACCCGCGACGTCGGGTGCCCGGTGACCAGCGCGTCGCCGGTCGCCACGACCCCGTGCCGGGGGAACAGGTAGGCGGTGTGGCCCGAGGTGTGGCCGGGCGTGGGCACGGGGACCGGCCCGCCGGGCAGGTCCAGCGGGCCGCCGCCGGGGAGCGGTCGCGCCGCGGCGACGACGGGGTGCGCGGTCGCCCCGGCCCGCACGATCGACAGCGCCCACCGGGCGACCCGCGGCCGCCAGGCCCGGACGGCGACGTCGAGCGGCGTGGCCTGCTCGCGGCGCTCCCCGCGGGCGTTCGGCAGCTCGTCCGGGTGCACGAGCACGGTGGTGCCCGGCGTGAGGGCGGACAGCCCGCCGACGTGGTCGACGTGGGCGTGCGTGACCAGGACGGCGCGCACGTCCTCCGGCCGGGAGCCCAGGGCGCGGACGGCGTCGGCGAGGCCCGCGGCGTCGCCCGGGTACCCGGCGTCGACCAGGGTCAGGTCGCGGCCGTCGCGGACCAGCACCCGGTTGACCGCGGTGCCCGGCACGCAGAAGACGTCCTCGGTGACCTCGTGCACCGGCGCTCCCTCCCTCGCCCGGACGGTAGCGCCGCGGGGCTTGCCCGGCCGCCCGGCGGGGTGTCGACTGGCCGGGCCGTCGGAGGGAGGGAGCCGGTGGGACGCCGACCCCGGAGCGGGCTGCAGGAGGAGCTGCTGCGGCTGCTGCGCCCGCCGGACCCGCGGCGGGAGCAGCTGCTCAGCGAGCGGGTCGCGCCCACGCTGGCCGCGGTCGCCGACCGCATGGCGGGCCGGCCGGCGGACGAGGTGGCCGCCGCGCTGGAGGCCGCGGTGCGGGAGGCCGGCGGCACGCCGGACCGGGCGGCGCTGCGGGAGCTCGCGGCGCAGGTCGAGGCCGGCGAGAACCCGTTCGCCTGAGGGCCCGGACGGTGGGACGCTCGGTCCGGAGGGGTGCTCCCCCGTTCCTCCGCCCCGGCCGAGGTGAGGCCCGATGTCCGACGCGGCGATCCGCCGGCTGAGCGCGGCCGGTGTGGGGGCGTGCCTCCTGATGGCCGGCTGCGCCGGTGACCCGGGCGCCTCCCCCGCCCCGGCGGCTCCGGCGACGCGCGTCCCCGACTGGCGGAACACCACCTACACCGTGACCTGCGACGGCGTCGTCCCGGACGGGTTCGCGGCGACCCTGCGGGACGGGTCGGCGCGGGTGCCGGCCGCCGCGGGTCCCTACGACTGGTTCGACGTCTCCCTCGGCGCCGCGGTGAGCGGGGACGTCGACGGCGACGGCCGGCCGGACACCGTCGTCCTGCTGCGGTGCTCCCCGCAGCCGTCGAACGGGATCGTCGAGGAGGTGCACGTCCTCGACGCCGGCGGCCGCCGGCTGGCCGTGCTGCCGAGCCCGCGCACGCTGCCGCGGGCCGACGTCCTGCCGCCGGTCTACGACCCGGACGGGCTCTCGGTCGAGGACGGCCGGGTGGTGGCGGTCATGCGGGTGTACGAGCCGGGCGACACCCACGCCGGCGGGCCGTCCGGGCGGATGACCGTCCGCTGGGAGTGGGACGGCGGGGAGCTCGAGCGGCTGCCCTAGCCCGCCCGCCGGACGGGTCAGGCGCGGGCGAACAGCGCCCGGTGCGCCTGGCGGCCCAGGATCTCGGCGGCGAGGCTCTCGCCGGAGCCGCGGCCCTCGAGCAGGGCGGTGAGGTCGTCGCGGTCGGCGGTCGTGGCGTAGTCGGCCAGCTCGCGCTCGAGGGCGCGGCGGGACCGCTGCCACACCGAGCCGCGGCGGGAGGGGGTGAGGAGGGTGGACATGGCGGTTCTCCGAGCTGCGTCTGCGTCGTCTTCTCTGTACCGACTCCATCGTCCTCGCGCGCGGCGCGGCGGTGCGGCATCCGGCCTGTGAGTGTGCGCACCGTGACCGGGCACACCGGCCGCCGTCAGCGGCCGACGAGCGTCGTCTCGAAGTCGTAGCGGGACGCGCGGTAGACGTGCCGGCCGAGCTCCACCGCGCCGCCCTTGTCGTCGAACGCCGTCCGCTCCATGGTCAGCAGCGCCGCCCGCGGCGGCTCCTGCAGCAGCCGCGCCTCGTCGGCCCGGGCCAGGCGCGCGCCGATCCGCTGGTGGGCCACCCGCAGGTGCACCCCCTGCGCGCGCAGGTACTGGTAGAGCCCCCGCTCGGTGAGGTCCTCCACCGACGGGTCGAACCGGCCGGGCAGGTGGTTGGTCATCAGCGCCAGCGGCTCGCCGTGCGAGCGGCGCAGCCGGCGGACCACCACGATCTCCTCCCCCGGCGCGAGGTCGAGCTCCCCGGCGACGTCGGCCGGCGCGGGCCGCCGTTCCAGGGACAGCACCTCGGTCGTCGGCGCCTCGCCGGCGCGGGACAGGTCGTCGTAGAGGCTGGTGAGCTCCACCGACCGGCGGACGTGCGGCTGGATCACCTGGGTGCCCACGCCGCGCTTGCGGACCAGCAGGCCCTTGTCCACCAGCTCCTGCACCGCGCGGCGGACCGTCGGCCGGGACAGCCCGTAGCGCTGGGCCAGCAGCAGCTCGTTCTCCAGCCGCGAGCCCGGGGGCAGCGAGCCGCCGGTGATCGCCCCCTCGATGGCCTGCGCCAGCTGGAAGTACAGCGGCGTGGGACTGGAGCGGTCGATGTCGAAGGTGAGCACGTCTGCCTCCCGGGAAGCGAGCACCGCGGGTCGGTCCGGAGACCCGCTTCCCGCGTCCCCGATGATCGCACCCGGGCGGGCACCTCCTGTCGTCCCCACATCGGGGCAGCCGGACATTAGGACGTCCGGACAAATCACGTCAGCCGTAGGCGGCGCGGAACGCCTTCAGCGCGTCGTCCGGGTCGCCGGACGCCCAGCCCTCCAGCGCGACGACGCCGTCGTAGCCGAGCCGGTCGAGTGCGGCCGCGACCGCCTCGTGGCGGATCTCGCCGGTGCCCGGCTCGCACCGCCCCGGGACGTCGGCCACCTGCACCTCGCCGACCAGCGGCAGCGCCCGCTCCACCAGCGCGACCAGGTTCCCCTCGCCGATCTGCGCGTGGTAGAGGTCGAGGTTGAGCCGCAGGTGCGGGCTGCCCACGGCCTCGACCAGCGCGATGGTGTCCGCGGCCCGGGCGAACGGTGTGCCCGGGTGGTCCATGGCGGTGTTGAGGTTCTCCAGGGTGAACACCCGCCCGGCCCGCTCGCCGAGCCCCGCCAGCCGGGTCAGCGTGCGGGCGGCGGTCAGCCACATCGCCGGGGTCACGACGACCGCGGGGACGACGGGCAGCCCGCGGGCGTCCAGCCCGGTGCCGTGCACGTTGAGCCGGGGGCAGTCCAGCCGCTCGGCGGCCGCCAGCGACAGCTCGGCGGTGCGCAGCAGCTCGGCCGCGCCGTCGTCGTCGGCGAGGGTGCCGGTGACGTAGCCGGTCATCGAGGAGAACGTGGCGCCGGTGCCGGCGAGCGCGTCGAGGTCCTTCGCCGTCCAGTCCCAGATCTCGACCTCGAGGCCGGCCGCGTCGATCCGCCGCACCCGCTCGGCGAACGGCAGGTCGAGGAAGAGCATCTCCGCCGAGGCCGCCAGCCGGTACCGGCTCACTTCTCCACCTCGTCGATCCGCACCGGGCGGCCGGCGCGGACCGACTCCGCCGCGGCCAGCGCGATCGCCAGCGCCGCGCGGGCGTCCTCCCCGGTGACCGGGGGCGGCGTCCGGCCGCGGACGGCGTCGACGAACGCCGCGAGCTCGGCGGTGTAGGCCTCGGCGAACAGCTCCTGGTCGCTGCGGACGGTCTCGGCCACCCGGCCACCGGCGCCGGAGAACACCATGCCGGTGCGGCGGCCGTCGCCCACGGTGGCCATGCCGCCGGAGCCGAGCACCTCGCCGCGGACGTCGTAGCCGTAGGCCGCCTCGAAGCAGGCCTCGGCGACCCCCATCGCACCGTCGGCGAAGCGGACGACGACGACCGCGGTGTCCAGCAGCCCCCGGTCGCGCCAGGCGGGCTCGACCAGCGCGTCGGCGACGGCGTGCACCTCCACCGCCTCCGCGCCGGGGTGCAGGAAGCGCAGCGTGTCGAAGTCGTGGATCAGCGTCTCCAGGAAGACGGTGTCCGGCCGCACCCGGGCCGGGGAGAAGCCGCCCGGGTCGCGGGTGAGCGAGCGCAGAAGCCGCGGCGTGCCGAGCGTGCCGTCGTCGAGCAGCGCCCGGGCGGCGGCCCAGTCCGCGGCGAAGCGGCGGTTGAAGCCCACCTGCAGCACCACGCCGGCGGCGCGGGCGGCGTCGATGGCGCGGTCGGCGTCGGGCAGCGTCACCGCCATCGGCTTCTCGCAGAACACGTGCCGGCCGGCGGCCGCGGCGGCGACCACGAGGTCGGCGTGCGCGCGGGCCGGCGCGGCGACGACGACGGCGTCGACGTCCGGGTCGTCCCACACCTGCGCCGCGTCGGTGTAGGCCCGGCCCGCGCCGAGCACCCCCGTCAGGTACTCGGCGGCGCCCTGCGCGGGGTCGGCGACGGCCACCAGCCGCGCGGACGGCAGCCGCCGGGCCAGGGTCTGCGCGTGGAAGGCGCCCATCCGCCCCGACCCCAGGAGGGCGACGCCCAGCGGGCCGGCGGTCACAGGTCCAGCACCAGACGCGGCCCCGCGGCGCGGGAGACGCAGATCATCATGCAGTCGCCGGCCTGCCGCTCGTCGTCGCTGAGCACGGAGTCGCGGTGGTCGGGGGTGCCCGCGAGCACCGCCGTCTCGCAGGTGCCGCAGGTGCCCTCCGCGCAGGAGGACAGCACCCCGACCCCGGCCGCCTCCACCACCGCCAGGATCGAGCGGTCCGCCGGCACGGGCAGGGTCAGCTCGCTGCGCCGCAGCACCACCTCGAACGGCTCGTCGCGCACCGGCCCGGTCTGCGGGCGCGGCGCGAAGCGCTCCACGCGCAGCGACCGCGGGGGCCAGCCGGCGACCGCGCGCTCGACCGCCGCGAGCAGCGGCTCGGGGCCGCAGCAGTAGACGAGGGTGTCCGGCTGCGGGGTGCCGAGCAGCGCGGGCAGGTCGAGCAGGCCGGTCTCGTCCTGCGGGCGGACCGACACCCGGTCGCCGTGGGGGGCCAGCTCGTCGAGGAAGGCCATCGAGGCGCGGCGCCGGCCGCCGTAGACCAGCCGCCAGTCGGCGCCGGCCGCCTCGGCCGCCCGGACCATCGGCAGGACCGGCGTGATGCCGATGCCGCCGGCGATGAACAGGTACCGCGGCGAGGGCGCGAGCGGGAAGTTGTTGCGCGGGCCGCGCACCCGCACGGGGTCGCCCTCCCGGAGGGTGTCGTGCACGTACCGGGAGCTGCCCCGCCCGTCGGGATCGCGCAGCACGCCGAGCCGGTACGCGGAGTGGTCGGCGGGGTCGCCGCACAGGGAGTATTGCCGGGTGGGCGCCCCGTCGAGGACCAGGTCGACGTGCGCGCCCGGCTCCCACGCCGGCAGCGGTGAGCCGTCGGCCGCGCGCAGCACCAGCTCCACCACGCCGTCGGCGACCTCGCGCTTGGCCGCCACCCGGGCCGGCGCCTCGAACTCGGTGGCGGCGAGGGTGACGCTGGTGGTGCGGTGCCGGACCTCCTCCACGTGCGGGCGGTGCCGGGCGGCCCCGCCGAAGCTGATCGGCAGGTTCTTCCAGACGTACATGTTCGGGGAGCTCGGGTAGAAGACCGGCGGGCCGGCCAGCTCGTAGTCGCCGAGCACCGGCAGCGCCTCCTCCAGCGCGATCCGCGCCTCGAGCCGGGCCAGCGGGGCGCCCAGGCAGCCGTGCACGCCCTCGCCGAAGCCGAGGTGGCGGCCGCGGGGCCGGGTGACGTCGAACGCGTCGGGGTCGGGGAACTGCCGCTCGTCGCGGTTGGCCGCGCCCATGACCAGGACGACGCGGCCGCCGGCCGGGATCGTCACGCCGTGCAGCGTCACCTCGCGGGAGGTGGTGCGGGCGGTGAGCTGCAGCGGGGTGACCAGCCGCATCGCCTCCTCGACCGCGGCCGGGATCAGCGAGGGGTCGGCCCGCAGCAGCGCCCGCTGGTCCGGGTTCTCGGCCAGCAGCTGGAACAGCGTCCCGGTCAGCCCGGCGGTGGACTCCACGCCGCCGAGGAACAGGATCATCATCAGGCCGCTGACCTCGGACTCCGTCGTCACCCGCTCCGGGACGAACGGCACGCCGTCGACGTCGGCCTGCACGAACCGCGTGACCAGGTCGTCGCGGGCGGCGCGGCGGCGGTCGTCGAGCAGGTCGATGAAGAACTGCTGCACGCCGGCGGTGGCCGCCCGCGCCACGGGGGTGAGGTGCGGGGTGCCGGGCACGCGGTCCTTGAGCTCGTGCGTCCAGTGCTCCAGCTGCTCGCGGCGCGCCTGCTCGAGGGGGTCGGGGTCGTGCCGGCCCGGCAGGCCCATGAGGTGGAAGAACACGTCGAAGGGCATCGGCCAGGCCAGCTCCTGGGCGATGTCGACCGTGCCCCGCCCGCCGGTGCCGCGGTCCCGCCAGGTGCCGACCAGCCCGCGGACGACGGCGCGGATGCCGTCCTCCCGGTCGGCGATCCGGCGGGGCACGAAGTACGGCTGGACGACCGAGCGGACCTGGTCGTGCCGGGGGTTGTCCATGCTGCCGATCGACCCCGGCGGCGCCTGCTCGAGGCGGCTGTCGTCGATGTCCATGCCCTCGAAGCTGCGGAAGGTGTCCGCGTCGAGCGCCGCCGCCCGCACGTCCTCGAAGCGGGTCAGCACGTACCAGCCCCAGCGCTCGCTGTGCCACACCGGTGCCTCGTCGCGCATCCGGCGGTACAGGGCGAAGGGGTCGGACGTGTAGAAGTCCGGCCGGAACGGGTCGTAGTCGATCGCGGTGGCGGTGCGGGGGGCGGTGGTCGTCACGGCGGGCTCCCTGCGCGGTGCGGGCGGTGCCGTCGCCGGTCCGGCCGGGCCGACGCGGACGTGCGGCGTCGCCCGGCCGTCCGGCTGCGGCGGGAGGTGGGCACGGCCGGGTCCTCCCCGCGCGGGACGGCGCGGGGGGACCCGGGCGCGGTCAGCGCTTCAGCTCGTGCGAGAGCTCGGCGAGCTCCTGGCCGCCGGCCATCTCGCCGGTGAGCTCCTCGAGGGTGACCTCCGAGCGCTTCTTGTCCAGCACCCGCCGGCCCAGCTTCAGGATCACGAAGTGGTCCCCGACCATGAAGGCGTGGTGCGGGTTGTGGGTGATGAAGACGACCCCGAGGCCGGCGTCGCGGGCCGCGGCCGTGTACTTGAGGACGACGCCGGACTGCTTGACGCCGAGCGCCGCGGTCGGCTCGTCGAGGATGAGCACCCGGGCGCCGAAGTACACCGCCCGGGCGATCGCCACGCACTGGCGCTGACCACCCGACAGCGTGCCGATCGGCTGGTTGATGTCCTTGACGACGATGCCCATCTTCTGCAGCTCGGTGTCGGCGATCTCCCGCATGGCCTTGATGTCCAGCGGCGCCATCGGGTACTTGCCCTTGCGGATCTCCGAGCCGAGGAAGAAGTTGCGCCAGACCTCCATGAGGCCGACCACCGCGAGGTCCTGGTAGACGGTCGCGATGCCGGCGTCGAGCGCCTCCCGTGGCGAGCTGAAGTGCCGCTCCTGGCCGTCGACCCGCAGGGTGCCCTCGGTGTGCGGGTGCAACCCCGAGATGATCTTGATGAGCGTCGACTTGCCGGCGCCGTTGTCCCCGAGGACGCAGGCCACCTCGCCGGCGTTGACCCGCAGGTCGATGCCCTCGAGGGCGCGGATGGCGCCGTAGGACTTGCCGACGCCCTCCATCTCGACCAGCGGCGTGCCGGCCTTCAGGTCCGGGGCGGCGTGCTCCGCGATGGTGTCGGTCATCGTCACTTCCTCCGCGAGGCGTAGTTCTTGACGTACAGGTTGACCAGCACGGCGAGCAGGAGCATCACGCCGAGGAAGGTCCGGAACCAGTTCGGGTCCCAGCCGGCGAAGACGATCCCCTGCGTCGTCATGCCGAAGATGAAGGCGCCGAGGGCCGACCCCACCGCCGAGCCGTAGCCGCCGGTCAGCAGGGCACCGCCGACGACCGCGGCGATGATGTAGATGAACTCGTTGCCCACGCCCAAGCCGGACTGGACCGAGCTGAAGTTGAACAGCAGGTGCATCCCGAGGAACCAGGCCAGGAAGGCGACCCCCATGAAGAGCCCGATCTTGACCTTGGGCACGGGGACGCCGACCGCGCGGGCGCTGGCCTGGTTGCCGCCGGCGGCGAAGATCCAGTTGCCGGCCCGGGCGCGCAGCAGCAGCCACGAGGCGACGGCCACGAACAGCAGCCACCACAGCACCGTGATCTTGACCGTGATGAACCCGAGGTCGATGTCGCTGGCGAACACCGCCCGTGCCGAGTCGAACCCGTCGATGTCGCTGACGTTCGGCGTCGCCACCGTCCCGGTGACGATCTTGGTGACGCCGAGGTTGACGCCCTGCAGGACGAAGAAGGTGGACAGGGTGATGAGGAAGCTCGGGATGCCGGTCCGCACCACCAGGTAGCCGTTGACGAACCCGATGACCAGCGCGACCGCGAGGCTGAACAGAACGCCCACCCACATGTTCAGGCTGAGCTGGTAGGTGAGCATCGCCGCGGCCAGGGCGGAGGTGGTCACCGCGACGCCGGACGACAGGTCGAACTCCCCGCCGATCATGAGCAGCGCGACGCCGACCGCGACGATGCCGATCGTCGAGCTGGCGTAGAGCACGGTGGCGAAGGCGGGCAGGCTCCGGAAGGGTGCGGCGACCGCGTAGAAGAAGACGAAGATCGCGATCGCGGCGGCCAACGCGCCGATCTCGGGACGCGCCAGCAGCCGGGAGACCACCGACCGCTGGGGGCGCGCCTGGACGGCGGACGACGGCGGCGCCGCCGAGGGGGGTGTCGCCACGGATGAGCTCATGTCTGCACTCCAGGGGGAGGGCGGGGGGAGCCGGGCGGCCCCGGCTCCCCCCGAGCGGGGTTACCGGGTGTTGTTGGCCGCGTACTCGACGATCGGGCCGATGTTCTGCTCGTCGACGATCGACGGGCCGGTGAGCACCGGTCCACCACCGCCGATGTCGTTGCCGTTGGTGATGTTCAGCCACAGGGCGGTGACGGCCATGTAGCCCTGCACGTAGGGCTGCTGGTCGACGGAGAAGGCGATGTCACCGTTCTGGATCGACTCGGCCACGTCGGAGTTCAGGTCGAAGGTGACGACCTGGGCCTGGCTGCCGGAGTCGGCCTTGGCCTGCTGCGCCGCCAGGGCGATCGGCGCACCCAGCGTGACGATGTGGGTGATCGCGGGGTCCTGCTGGAGCTTGGCCCCGATCGTCTGCTGCACCGCGGGCAGGTCGGCGCCGGGCACGTTGATGTTCTCGGTGTTGGCGAAGGTCTTCGCCACGCCGGCACACCGGGTCTCGAGCGCGACCTGACCCTGCTCCTGGATGACGCAGAGGGCCTTGCCGCCGCCCTCCTGGCCGATCCGGGTGCCGACGGTCTGGCCGGCGAGGTCCTCGTTGGACCCGAAGTACATCGGCACGCCGTAGTCGGCGTAGTCGTCGATGCCGGAGTTGAAGGCGACGACCGGGATGCCGGCCTCCATCGCCGACTGCGCCGCCGGCCCGACGGCGTCGGGGAAGGCGAGGGTGACCGCGATGCCGTCGACCCCCTGGTCCACGGCGTTCTGGACGAGGGTGGCCTCCTCACTCGAATCCGGGTCGTTCGAGTAGTTGAGCGTGAGGCCGTGGGCCTCGGCGGCGGCCTCCGCGCCGGCGCGGATCTTGTCCCAGAAGGTGTCCCCCGGCGTCTCGTGCGTGATCATCGCGATCGTGTAGTCGCCCTGGTCCGCACCGCCGCCCTCGTTCTGGGCACCGCCCTCGCTGCTGCACGCACTCGCGACCACGACCGTCGCGCTCACCGCCACCGCCAGCTGCAGCGACCTGCGGGTCCTCCTCATGGGCGTCTCCTCGTCGGGATGGCCACCCTCCTGGCGGCCGTCGGCCGGTCCAGACGCCGGACCCCCCGTCACGACGACGTCCTTATGTCTGGACATAGTGACATGTGGAATGTGACATGGGGCACCAGAGGCGTCAAGGGTCCGGCGTGCCCCCGACCGGGACTGCGCGGTCCGCGGGGACCGCCACCCGCTCCCCCCGGGCGGCGGAGTCGGCGATCGCGTCCAGGACGTCCGCCGCCCGCACCGCGTCGGCCAGCGTCGCGCCGTGCGGCTCGCCGGTCGCGGCCGCCAGCAGCGCGTCGCGCGCCTCGACGACCTTCAGGTCGTCGAAGCCCATCGGGTTGCCGGGCCCGGGCTGGAAGGCCGCGTACTCCCCCGCCCCGGGACCGACCAGCACGGTCGCGACGGGCTGGTCCTGCGCGAGCGGGCCGCGGCTGACCTGCAGCTCGCCCATCCGGCGGAAGTCCCACGCCAGGCGCCCGGCGCTGCCGTGCACCTCGAAGCCGTAGGCGTTCTGCTCCCCCGCCGCCACCCGGCTGGCCTCCAGCGCCACCCGCGCGCCGGAGGACAGCCGCAGCAGCGCCGCGACGTGGTCGTCGTTCTCCACCGGCCCCGGGACGCCGCCGGCCGCCAGCGCGTGCCCCGACGTCGGCCCGGCCGGTCGGGGCCGCTGCGGCACGAACACCGCCGTGTCGGCGAGCACGGACTCGACCTCGTCGCCGAGCAGGTGGCGGACCAGGTCGACGGCGTGCGAGCCGAGGTCGGCGAGGACCCCGCTGCCGCCGCGGGCCCGCTCGTACCGCCAGGTCAGCGCCCCCTCCGGCGCGGCGGCGTAGTCGCTGAGGAACGCGACGCGGGCGTGGGTCACCCGGCCGATCTCGCCGGCGGCGACCATCTCCCGCGCCAGGGCGACCGCGGGCACGTTGCGGTAGCTCAGCCCGACGACGCCCTGGACGCCGGCCGCGGCGGCCGCGCCGGCCACCGCGCGGGCGTCGTCGGCGGTCAGGCCGACCGGCTTCTCGATCCACAGGTGCCGGCCGGACCCCGCGACGGCGACGCCGATCTCCCGGTGCAGCCAGTTGGGCGCGGTGACCGACACGAGCTCCACGCGCGGGTCGGCGAGCACCGCCCGCCAGTCCGTGGTGGCCGTGGCGAAGCCGTAGCCGGCGGCGGCGGCCTCGGCGCGGCCGGGGACGTCGTCGGCGACGGCGACCAGCCGCGGGACGACGGGCAGGCCGGGGAAGTGGTGGCCGACCCGGGCGTGTGCGCGCGCGTGCACGGTGCCCATCCAGCCGAACCCGACGACCGCGACCCCGACCGGACGCCCGGTCCCCGGCCCGTTCCCGCCCACGGCACGCCCCCCTCGGCCCCGTGAGTGGGAGCGAGCGTAGGCCCGGACCGGCCCGCGGGGACCGCTCCGTGCCGTGGGGTCGGGAGCCGCCGGGTCAGGCGCGGAAGAACAGCCGGACCGTGGTGCCGGCCGGCCCGGTGCAGACGGCGGCGTCGTCGGCCAGGCTCCACGCCAGCCACATGCCGCGCGCGCCGTCGGCGGGGTCCGGGGGCACGTAGCCGAGCGTCGCGTCGGCCAGGCCGGGCCCGGCGTCGGCCACCTCGACGACGAAGGCGTCCCCGTCGGTCCAGGTCGACAGCTCGGCGAAGGGGGCGGCCCCCAGCGCGTTGACCAGCAGCTCGTGGGCGGCCAGGACGACGTCGCCCAGCCGCGCGCGCCGGCCGGCCGGCAGCAGCACGCTCAGCGCGCGGCGGCCCTGCCCCGGCGACGTCACCGGCAGGACGGGCGCGGCCTCGGGACGCGGGGTCCAGGCCGGCTGCGCCCGGTGCAGGAAGCAGGCCGGGTCCTCGTACGCCGGCTGGGGTGCCGGGGCGGCGCCGTCCCAGGTGAGCGGGTGGGTGCGGGCGACGGCCGCGAGGACGTCGGCGGGCAGCCGCTGGGCGTCGTGCAGGCAGAGGCTGTAGTACGGCATCGTGTCGTAGCAGCGGTTGGCCACCGCCTCGAAGCGGCTCCACTCCCGCCCGTCCTCCCGGGCCAGCCACACCGGCTCGGCGGCCAGCCGCCAGCTCGGCGCCTCGGCGCGGAGGGCGCGCAGGTCGCGGTCGTAGGCCTGCAGCGTGCCGTGGCCGCCGCGCCACCAGGTCTCCGCGGCGGCGAAGACCGCCAGCCGGCCGAGGTCGGTCCCCAGCTGCCCGGCCAGCAGGCTGCGCACCCGCTCCCCGGCGACCACGAGCACCGGCTCGTCCCGGCGGAAGCCCTCGAGGACGAAGGGCACCACCCGCTCGACCAGTTCGGCGTCGGAGGAGAAGACGAACCCCTCGTGGGCGAGGCCGGCGCCGTCCCAGTCGCCGGTCGGGTGCAGCCAGGTCACGGCTGCCCCGGGGCCGTGCCGGACGGCTCCCGGCCGAACGGTTCCAGGCCGAACAGCTCCAGGCAGCGCAGCACGTTCCGGCGCGCCGCGACCGGCCGCAGGTCGATCCCGCGGGCGGCCAGCTCCCGCGCCGCGCCGGCCAGCGCCCGGGCGCCCGCGACGTCGAGGAAGTCGAGGTCCGCGAGGTCGAGCACCAGCTCGCCGGGGGTGTCGCCGGCGACGTCCACCAGCGCGGTCGCCACGTGCGCGGCCTCGGTGAGGTCCACCTCGCCGTGCAGCGACAGCCGGGGTCCGCGGCCGGACAGGTGCGCCAGCGGCAGCCGGTCGCCGAGGTGCTGCAGCGGGTGGAGGACGGCGACCGGCCCGAGGACCTCCGGGCCCACCGACGCGTCGTAGAGACACAGCGCGGTCATGGGGACCGCGGCCATGAGCTCGTCGGCGAGCTGCTCGTAGGCGTGCAGCAGGCGGCGGCCGGCCCGCCCGCCGCGGACCAGCTCGGTGACGTCCGCGGCCACCCGCAGGCCGGTGCGCCCGCCGGCGAGCGCCGCCCGCGTCGCGGCGCGGTAGTGCTCCACCTGCTCGGCCGGGGTGAGGCCGCCCGCGGCCGTGTAGCTGTCGCCGGTCGTCTGCAGGTCGAGCCGGCCGGCGGCGAACAGCTCGTCCCGGTGCGGCAGCCCCGACACCGCGGCCAGCAGGGCGGACCGCGAGGGGCCGACCACGACCAGCTGCTCGTCGCGCCGGTGCCCCTCCTCGAGGAAGGGCACGACCGCCGCGGCCAGGTCGGCGCCGTCGCCGAAGGACCAGCAGGCGTGGTCCCCCGGCCGGAGTCCGGTCGGGGTGCCCAGACCCTGCGGGGTGGTCACCCCGGTGACGCTACCCACCCGCGTCGCCGGTGTCAGGACCCGGACGGATCCGTTCCGGGGGCGCTCGCGGAGGCCCTGGTCAGGCGCGCACGAGGCGGACGGCGTCGACGGCGGCCAGCGCCCCGAGCTCGTCGGCGACCATCCAGACGTCGGCGATCCGGCCGCCGTCGAGGGTGAGGACGTCGACCACCCGCAGCCGCACGTCCCGGCCGGTGGGCGGGAGCGGGCCGGCCGCGGTCTGCAGCGGCCCCACCTGCCGGCCGCCCATCCGGAAGGCGACCACGACCCGGTCGCCGTCCTCGACCACGGCGACGACCTGCCGCTCCACCCGCTCGAAGGTGCCCTGCACCGCCCGGGCGCGGGCGACCAGGTCGGCGGCGGTCAGCGGCCGGCCGTTGACCGTGACGGGGTCGGTGTAGACCGCGCGGAAGGCCTCCTCCGCGGCGGGTCCGCCGGGCAGCGGGTCGGTCCACAGCCGCAGCAGCCGGTCGACGTCGAAGGTCATCGGCCCGTCACCGCCGGGTGCGCAGGATCGTCCCCAGGAGCACGCCGACCAGCAGCACGATCGTCAGGATCGGCCACAGCGGCGACGAGACGTCGACGGTGAACAGGTCGACGGTGACCCGGTCGCGGTTCTGCGGGATGAACGCGACCGTCACGACGGCGAGGACCGGCGCGAGGACCTGTGCTGGCCGGACCCGGCGCCGCGCCGGGCGGGACGACGGGGCGGCGGGTGGGGTCCTGGCGGGTGTCGTCGTGGCCATGGGGTCCTCCGCCGGTCGGGAGTGGCACGGTCGAGGCCGGACGCGCCACCGTCCCGTCGCGGCGGCGGGCCCCGCCTCACCCCGGGCGGACGAGGCGGGCCGTCGGGGACCGCGGCCCGTCCCGACCCTCCGCACCCGGGCCCGGGTCCGGGCACGCGCCGCCCGCTCGCCGAAGCCGCTGTGACCGGCGCCGGTCAGGTCCGGACGACCAGGGTGTGCGCGGCCATGTCCCCGAGCCGCTGCCGGCGGGGGTTGGACAGCACGACGACGAAGGCCACCAGGTAGCCGAGGAGACCGTCGACCACCCGCAGCACGGTGCGGATCGCCGCGGCGGCGTAGCCCGGCGGCGTGGCGCCCGTCCGCTCGTCGACGACCCGGATCCCGGTCGCCATCTTGCCCAGCGTCTGCCCGAGCGCCCCCTCCATGAGGACGAAGTAGGCGAGGGCCGCCACGGCGTAGAGCACGCTGGCCCAAGGCGGGGCGTCGGACACCCACTCCCACGGGCCCACCTGCTCGATGGAGTCGGTGCCCGCGGCCAGCAGGGTGAAGGCGGCGCCGACGACCACGCTGTCGATGAGCGTGGCGAGGACGCGCCGGCCGGTGACGTGGACGTCGGTGGTCGCGGCGTACGGGGCGGAGAGCGCCGTCATGGCTGCCTCCTGCGTCGGGTGCGGGACGGACCGCCCCAGCCTCGCGGGGTGGCCCGTCCCGTCCCCACGCCCGGACGGCCCGGGCGCGCGGGGCCCTTCGGCCCCGGGTCAGTCGCGCACGCGCAGCAGGACCTTGCCGGTGGCGCGGCGCTCGTCGAGCTCGGTGACCGCGGCCGCGGCGTCGGCGAGGTCGTGCACCGTGCCGAGCACCGGCCGGAGGCGGCCCTGCTCGAGCAGCGGCAGCAGGTCGGCCCACTGCTCGCGCACGAAGCCGGGGTCGCCGGTCCAGAACGCGCCCCAGCCGACGCCGACCACCGACACGTTGTTGAGCAGCAGCCGGTTGACCTTGACGGTCGGGATCTCGCCGCCGGTGAAGCCGAGCACCAGCAGCCGGCCCTCGCGGCCGAGGCTGCGCAGCGAGTCGGTGAACCGGTCCCCGCCGACCGGGTCGGCGACGACGTCGACGCCGCGGCCGCCGGTGAGCTCCTTCACCCGCTCGCGGAACCCGTCGGCGAGCACGACCTCGTCGGCGCCGGCGGCGCGGGCCACCTCGCCCTTGGCCTCGCTGGACACCACCGCGAGCACCCGCGCGCCGTAGGCCTTGGCGAGCTGGACGCCCGCCGTCCCCAGCCCGCCCGCGGCGCCGTGCACGAGCACCGTCTCGCCCTCGCGCAGCTGCCCCCGCCGGCGCAGCGCGAAGTGCATGGTCAGGTAGTTCATCGGCAGCGCGGCGCCCTGCTCGAAGGAGACGCCGTCGGGCAGCGGGAAGACGAAGCCCGGGTCGGCCGCGGCCACCTCGGCGAAGCCGCCGAAGCCGGGGAAGGCCGCCACCCGCTGCCCGGCGGCGAGCCCGCTGCCCTCCGGGGCACTGCGCACGACGCCGGCCACCTCGCTGCCGGGCACGAACGGCACCGGCGGCTTGAGCTGGTACTCGCCGCGGCTGAGCAGCACCTCGGGGAAGGTCACGCCGGCGACGTGCACGTCGATCACGACCTTGCCGCCGGCGTCGGGCTCGGGGACGTCGACGACGGAGATGGCCGAGGGGCCGTCGAGGCTGGTGATCTGCGCGGCGCGCACGGGTCCTCCTGGAGGGCTCGGGAGACGGTGCGGCGAGTGTGTCAGAGCACGCCCGCGGCGCCGCCGGCCCGAGCCGGGTCCCCGCCGGCCCTACGACCCCGCCGTCCCGACGGGCACGTCCAGCTGCACCTGCCCGGCCTCCTGGAAGGCGAACGTGACCTGGACGGTGTCCGTGGTGGTGATGTCGGCGGTCACGTCGTCGAGCTGCATCCGGACCTGGCCCCGGGTCGCGTCGACCGAGCCGTCGGCGGGCAGGTCGATGCCGTCGGGGCTGCTGTCGCCCTGCTCGTCGAGCAGCGTGACCGACCCGGCCGCGGGCGTGCTCACCGAGACCAGCCGGTCGTCGGTGTCCCCGTCGTTGGTCAGCGCGCCGCGGAGGGCGACCGAGTCGCCGGCGGCGATCGTCGCGTCGGCGTCGAGGTACACGTCGCTGAGGGCCACCTGCCCGACCGAGCCGTCGACGCCCGGGGTGTCCGGCGTCTCCCGGGCGGTCTCCGCGTCCTGCCCCGTGCCGCACGCGGCGGCGAGGAGGACGAGGACCGCGGCGCCCGTCGCCGTCCCGAGGGGTGCGCGTGCTCCGGTCCGCTGCTCCACGGGCCCTCCTGACGCCGGCACGGACTGTGGCGTACCGGTCATCGTGCTCCGCGTGACCGCTCGCGCCCAGCGGGTCGCGCGCGGGTCCGGGCTCAGGCGCCGGGCGTGGCCTGCAGGTCCTCCCGCCGCCGGACGCGCACCGCGCGGAACGGCCGCCCGTGCGCCGGCTCCTCGACCCAGTCCACGGTGACCACCTGCCCGGCGCGCAGCGTGCCGCCGGCCGGGTCGACGGCGGCGGCGTCGGCCCAGCAGTCGCCGGGCAGGCCGGGCACCTCCACGACGGCGCCGCGCGCCTGCTCGTCCCAGCGGACCACGGTGCCGGTGGACGTCCCCCTGCGCGTCATGCAGCGAGGGTGCGGGCCGCGGCGCCCCGTGGCAACGACGTGCTACCGCGCACATCCCGGACGCCTGCGACCCCCGCGGGCGTTGTACCCGTCGTGAGCACCCCGAGCACGACCACCGAGCGGGCCCTTGACGCGGCCGGCCCGCTGACGGAGGCCGTCCTCGCCGACGGCACCCCGGCCCTGGTCTGGCCGCTGCTGGACACCGACGGCGAGGCGCTGCGGGCCGGCTACGCCGAGCTCTCGCCCGAGTCGCGGCGTTCCCGCTTCCTCACCGACCTGCCCGAGCTGTCCGACTCCCTCCTGCGGCTCCTGGTCGACGGCGTGGACGGCGTCGACCACGTCGCCGTCGTCCTCACCGCCTTCCCCGTCGACGGCGGCGCCCGCCCGGTCGGCGTGGCCCGGCTGGTGCGCTGGCCCGGCGAGCCGGAGACGGCCGACGTCGCGGTCACCGTGCTCGACTCCTGGCAGGGCCGCGGTGTGGGCCGGGCGCTGCTGGACGCCGTGCTGGCCCGCCGGCCCCGCGACGTCGTCCGGCTGCGCACGACCGTGGCCGCGCACAACCGCGCCTCGCTGGGGATGCTGCGCCGGGCCGGCCGGCTGACCGCGCGGCACGAGGGCGGGGGCGAGCTCACCGTCGAGGTGACCGACCTGCCCCCGGTCCCCTGACCCCGGGCGCGCAGCAGGCGCCGCTCGGCGCGCGCCGCGACCCGTCCGGTCCGGGCGACGCGCGGGCGGGCGCCCCGGACGAGCCCGCGCGCGCCGGCCCGCCCCCAGCGGCGGCGGTGCGCGCGACACTGACCGCGCCGTCGCCGTCCGTCGACCGAACCGGTGGTGGACCATGGGGAGGACCGACCGGCCCGTCGTCCCCGACGGGCTCCCCCGGCTCAGGGCCGGGTGGCACGCGTCGCCGGAGCAGGGCGCGTGTCTCATGGAGTACGTCTCGGTGCTCGCCGGGACCTCCTTCGACGACCACCCCCGCTGCACCGACCCCACCCTGGCCGCGCTGGCCCGGCTGGTGAACGACGCCTCCACCGACGACGGGCGGCCGCTGCTGGCCGCCTTCGCCCCCGCCCTGGCCGGCACCGCCCGCTTCCGGGACGCCCGCCGCACGGCCGCCGTCGTCCACGCCGCGGTGCGGGCCGCCGCCGCCGCGGCGGAGCACCCGGCCCTGCTGCGCCGGCACCTCGCCCGCGCCGGGCGGCGGTGCGTCCGCGTCGCCGGCACCGGGCCGCGGGCGGGCCTCGCCCGGTGGCTGGACCCGCTGTACCGGCAGGGGCCGGGGCGCCACCGCCTGGAGGCGGCGGTCGCCGCGCTGTGGGACCTGCCCGGACCGCGGCGGGACGCCGCCCTGCGGGCCACGCTGGCCGCGGCCGTCGCCGCCGCCCGCGCGCCGGTGACCGGCGGGCCGGTCCCGTCAGCTCACGTGCCGGGTCCCCGGCCCGACCAGCTCCAGGCGTAGCGGCCGTCGTCGGAGGCGGTGCCGGCCTCGCCGAGCTCGAGCGGGCGGAAGGTGTCGACCATGACCGCCAGCTCGTCGAACCGCTCCGCGCCGAGCGACCGCTCCACCGCGCCGGGCTGCGGGCCGTGGCTGTGCCCGCCGGGGTGCAGCGAGACCGACCCCCTGCCGATCCCCGAGCCCCGGCGCGCCTCGTAGTCGCCGTCGACGTAGAACATGACCTCGTCGCTGTCGACGTTGGAGTGGTAGTAGGGCACCGGCACGGCCAGCGGGTGGTAGTCGACCTTCCGCGGCACGAAGTTGCAGATGACGAAGTTCGCGCCCTCGAACACCTGGTGCACCGGCGGCGGCTGGTGCACCCGCCCGGTGATCGGCTCGAAGTCCGCCACGGCGAACGCGTAGGGGTAGAGGCAGCCGTCCCAGCCGACGACGTCGAAGGGGTGCTCCGGCGTCACGTGGACGGTGCCGGCCAGCCCGCCGGGCCCGGGGCCGCGGTGCTTGACGTACACCTCGACGTCGGTGCCCTCGGCCAGCAGCGGGGCGTCCGGGCCGCGGAGGTCGCGCTCGCAGTAGGGCGCGTGCTCGAGGAACTGCCCGTAGCGGGACAGGTAGCGCCTGGGCGGCGCGATGTGGGAGTTGGCCTCGATCGCGTAGGTGCGCAGCGGCTCGTCGCCGGTGGGGACCCAGCGGTGGGTGGTGGCCCGCGGGACCACCACGTAGTCGCCCGCGCCGGCCTCCAGCGCGCCGAACACGGTCTCCACGGTGGCGGTGCCGCGCTCGACGAACACGCACTCGTCGCCGACCGCGTTGCGGTAGTACGGGCTGGGCAGCGACGAGACGGCGTAGGAGATGCGGACGTCGGCGTTGCCCAGCACCAGCCGTCGGCCGGTGACCGGGTCGACCCCCTTGGGCTCCTCCCCCGGGAACAGGTCGTGCAGCCTGAGGTGGCGCGGCACGAGCGGTGCGTTCGGCGTCAGGGTCTGGTCGGGCAGCTCCCACGGGCGGGCGTCGACCAGCGCCGAGGGCAGGCCGCGGTGGTAGAGCAGCGAGGAGTCGCTGGAGAAGCCCTCCTCCCCCATCAGCTCCTCGGCGTACAGGCCGCCGTCGGGACGCCGGAACTGCGTGTGCCGCTTGGGCGGGACCTCGCCCACCCTCCGGTAGAACGCCATGGTGGCCTTCCTGGTGAGGGACTCGAACCGCCACCCTTCAGGGGCCCGCGCCGAGCGGAGCGAGGCCTGGGGGGAAGGGTGGCCCTCCTAGAAGTTGCCGCGCTTCTCCTGCTCGCGCTCGATGGCCTCGAAGAGTGCCTTGAAGTTGCCCTTGCCGAAACCGAGCGAGCCGTGCCGCTCGATGAGCTCGAAGAACACCGTCGGCCGGTCGCCGGTGGGCGTGGTGAAGATCTGCAGCAGGTAGCCGTCCTCGTCGCGGTCGACGAGGATCCCGCGGGCCTGCAGCTCCTCGATCGGCACGCGCACCTCGCCGATGCGGGCCCGCAGCCCCGGGTCCTCGTAGTAGGAGTCCGGCGTCGCGAGGAACTCGACGCCCTCGGCGCGCATCGCGTCGACGGTGGCGACGATGTCGTCGGTGGCCAGCGCCACGTGCTGGGCGCCGGGACCGCGGTAGAACTCGAGGAACTCGTCGATCTGCGACTTCCTCCTCCCCACCGCCGGCTCGTTGAGCGGGAACTTGACCCGGTGGTTGCCGTTGGCGACGACCTTGCTCATCAGCGCGGAGTAGTCGGTGGCGATGTCGTCGCCGATGAACTCCGCCATGTTGGTGAAGCCCATGACCCGGTTGTAGAAGTCGACCCAGCGGTCCATGGCGCCGAGCTCGACGTTGCCGACGACGTGGTCGACGGCCTGGAACAGCCGGCGCGGGCGGCCGGGCCGCGGCCGGTGGGACGACGTCCGGGCGACGTAGCCGGGCAGGTAGGGGCCGGTGTAGCGGGAGCGGTCGACGAGGGTGTGCACGGTGTCGCCGTACGCCCCGATGGTGGCCAGCCGGACGGTGCCGTGCTCGTCGGTGAGGTCGTGCGGCTCGGCGACGACGGTGGCGCCCTGGGCGCGGGCGTGGGCGACGCACCGGTCGACGTCGGGCACGGCGAGGGCGATGTCGACGATGCCGTCGCCGTGCGCGCGGTGGTGGTCGGCGCGGGGGCTGGCGGGGTCGTAGGCGCCGGTGACGACGAAGCGGGCGGCGCCGGAGCGCAGCACGTAGGCGCGGTGGTCGCGGTTGCCGGTCTCGGGGCCGGAGTAGGCGATCAGCTCCATGCCGAAGGCCGACTGGAGGAAGTGCGCCGTCTGCACGGCGTTGCCGACGACCCACACCAGCGCGTCCCAGCCCGAGACCGGGAACGGGTCGGCCGACTCGTCGTACTGCACCAGGCCGACCAGCTGCTCCAGCTGCCGCAGGTCGAGTCCGGCCAGGCGTTCCTCGTCGTTGAGGGTCTGCTCGATCGACACCGGAGGCCTCCTCTGCGCGGGGACGTGGGGAGAGCCCACTGCGGGAGGCCGTGCTGTGCAACCCTGACCGCAGGTGCTGGTCCGGCTGCACCGCTGGCCCAGCGGACCGGCCTGTCGACTGGGCAGACTGCACAGCTCGCGCCCCGGGAGGACGCATGACGCTCGACGCGCTGGACGTCGCGGTGCTGGAGGCGCTGCGGGAGCACCCCCGTGCCGGCGCGCTGGAGCTGTCCCGCCTGCTCGGCGTGGCCCGGGCGACGGTCACCGCCCGCGTCGCGCGCCTCGAGCGGTCCGGCGTCGTCACCGGCTACGGCCCGGACGTCGACGTCGCCGCGGCCGGGTTCGGTGTCCAGGCGTTCGTGACGCTGGAGATCGCGCAGGGCGCGATCGAGGCGGTCCGCGCCGACCTCGAGGCCATCCCCGGTGTGCTGGAGGCGCACGCGACGACGGGCAGCGGCGACGTCCTGTGCCGGGTGGGCGCGGCGTCGCACGAGGCGCTGCAGCAGGTGCTGGTCGAGCTCAACCGGTCGCCGTCGGTGGTCCGGTCGACCAGCGTCGTCGCGCTGTCGGAGCTGGTGCCGCGGCGGACCCTGCCGCTGCTGCGGACCGGGGCCGCCCCGGACGCCGGCCGCTCGCGGATGCCCCGCGCCTGAACGGGGGCCCGGACGCGCGGCGACGTCAGGCGGTGGCCTCCCCGGGCGCCGCGGTCCAGGAGAGCGGGCGTCCGGTGCCGGTGCGGACCACCGTCACCGGGCACGGCGCGTGGTGGACCAGCTGGTCGCTGGTCGACCCGAGCAGCAGCCCGGCGAAGCCACCGCCGCCCCGGGCGCCGACGACGAGCAGGTCCGCGCCCCCGGCCGCCTGCACCAGGACCCGGGCCACCGGGCCGTGGACCGCGTGCGTGCGCACTCGCACCGCCGGGTCGAGGCCGGCCGCGGCGACGCAGCGCTCCAGGTCGTCGCGCACGGCCTGCTCGGAGTCCTCCAGGGGCGGGACGTAGCCCGGTTCCCAGGTGGACGGCCGCGGCGCGGTGGTCAGGCTCCACGCCCGGAGCACGTGCAGCGGGAGTCCGGTCCGCCCGACCAGGCCGGCCGCCCACACCAGCGCCTCCTGGGCGCCGGCGGAGCCGTCGTGCCCGACCAGCACCCCTCCGTCGATGGTCACGGACTCGCACACCTCGGCCACCGGCCCGGTCCCTCCTCGCGATCGGTGCCCCGCACCCGCCCGCCGGTCGCGGGCGGCAGCGGCACCGCGGGGGGCAGGGGCACGGCGCCGTCACACGGGCAACTGCCCGCCGGCCCGCGGAGTTCCACGGACGGGGGCCACGGACGTCCCGCGGCCCCGTCGCGTCGTGGGGGGCGGTGGCCCGGCTGTCGGCCGCGCACGGCTGGGAGGCCGCCGGCGACCGGAAGACCGTCCGGGCGTGGCTCGGCTCCCCGCCGCCCCCGCTGCTGCCGCCGGCCGAGCGCGTGCAGCGGGCCGCCCAGCAGGCCCGCGACCTCGGCCGGCTCCTCGCCGACACCGACACCCGGATCGCCGCGACCTTCGACCGGCTGACCGCCGAGGCGGTGGAGCGCGGCCGGGCCGACCGCGCCGCCACCTACCGCACGGTCGCCCGGGTCATCCGGCACCACGCGGCGCAGGGCCGGCGGGCCGCCCGCCGGCCCTGACCCGCCGCCCGCGCCGACCGCACCGCCCGCGCGGTCAGGCCGGCGACGAGCGGCGTTTCTCCGGCTTCGTCCGGGTCTCCGGTGCACTCCGCGGCGCGGGAGGAGCCGGCTCCGCCCAGCTCTCCGCGGCGGTCGGCACCTCCTCGTCCGCGCGGTCCTGCTGCGCGGCGGAGGCCGCGCCGCAGGAGGTCGGCCACGTCAGCTCCAGCTCCAGCTCGATCTCGTCGCCGTCGACCTCCACCTCCAGCTCGCAGCGGAGCCGGTCGCCGACCGACAGCTCGACGGTGCTGGTCCCCAGCCGGACGGCGACCTCGCCGTCGTCGGACTCCAGCCCCTCCGCCAGCGACCGGAGGAGGCGGGCGACCTCCGGGCGGCTGAGCGTCAGTTCCTGCTCGATCTTCACGTCCGCCACGGCCCTCTCCGTCCTCCCCGGGCGCGCCGCACGGTGCACCGCACCTGCCGACCACGGTGGCACGCCGGGCCGGCGGCGTCGACGGTCCCGGGACCCGGCATCCGGACGATCCGGTCCCCCATCCCTCCGGGATGAGTCCGGCGTGACGACCGCAGCGGGACCGTGTCGGGCATGGACGCAGCAGTGCGTACGACCCCTCGCAGGAGCGACTCCAGGATCACGGGGTGGCACCGGGACGCGGCGCGCTTCCTCGCCGGCTGCATCGGCACCGGAGCCGTGCTTGGGGCCGCGGTGGCCGCCGTGCGGGCACCGCACGGCTGAGGCGGTGGGCACCGGCGGCGCCGGGGTGGTCCGCCGGCCGGGGTCGTCCCGACGGACGGGATGTCGCCGGTCGGGGACCGCAGGGCGGGACGCCGACGCGCGTGCGCGAGCTGCGGGTGCCGGTCAGAGGGGCCGGGCGAGCTCGGCCAGGACCCGTCCGGTCAGGCGTCCCGGGAGCGCCGGGTCGGCGGGTGGGCGCTGCTCCCACTCCCCCAGCCGCACGGAGGTCTCGACGACCAGCCGGCAGCGGTCGAACCGCCGCTCCCCGAACCCGAGCAGGACGGCCGGCACGTCGTCGTCCTCGGCCAGCACGTCGGCGAGGACGACGGAGTCCTCGATCGCCAGGCCGACGCCGTAGGCCATCTGCGGCGTGGTGGTGTGGACGGCGTCCCCGACCAGCACCGTCCGGCCGCGGGACCACGGCAGCGGGACGAGCAGCGACTGCAGCGACCGCACGTCGACGTCGTCCACGCGGTCCGCGACCAGCGGCACCGCGCCGCCGAAGGGGCGCAGGCGCTCGCGGAAGGCGGCGGCCAGCCGGTCGGGGTGCGGGCGCTCCACGCCGCGGTCGGGCTCCAGCAGCCAGACGTAGAGCGAGGAGTCCGACACCGGGACGACGCCGACCTTCCCCCGCTCCGGACCTCCGTCGAGCATCGAGTACCGCGTCACCTCGGGTGGCCGCGGGGCCGGCGCGCGCCAGATCAGCTGCCCGTTCGGCCGGGGCTCGGGCGCGGCCGGCAGGACCAGGGCCCGGGTGCGCGAGTGCAGCCCGTCCGCGCCGACGACCACGTCGACGACCTCGGTCGTACCGTCGGAGAGCCGGACCTCGACCCGGTCCCCCCTGTCGGCCAGCGCGGTCACCGTCGTGGCCGGCCGCAGGTCCGTGCCCGAGGCGGTCACCGCGGCGACCAGGACCTCGCCGAGCGCCGCCCGCGAGATGGCCACCGAGGCCGGCCTCCCCTCGAGCAGGGACGGCGGCCTCAGCACCGTCCGCACCGTGCCGCTCGCGTCGCACAGGTCGATCTCCTCGTGCGCGCGGCCCCGCTCGAGGCAGGCCTCGAGCAGCCCGAGGGAGTCCAGCGCCCGCAGCGGCGCGCTCTGCAGGACCAGCCCCGGACCCGACGGGCGGATCACCGGGTGCGCCTCCACCAGCACCACGTCGGCTCCCCGGCCGGCCAGGGCGACCGCGGCCGTGCACCCGGCCGGTCCGGCGCCGACGACCAGGGCCCTCACGTCGCCGCCTGCAGTCGCGGCGCCGCGGTCCGGGGCGATCCGGCGCCCAGCCACAGCGGCATCACCGACGGCCGGAACAGCGCGTCGACGACGAGCAGCGCGCCGCCGGTCGTCCCCTCGCGCGGGTCGAGGGAGGAGGTGCGGACGGTCAGGGCGCGGGCGGCCAGCTCGATGGCGCCGTCGTACACCGCGCGCTCGAACTCCGCGAAGAACTGCGGACCGGACCGCAGCACGCCACCGCCGAGGACGAGGGTGCCCGGGTTGGCGAAGTTCACGATGCCGGCCACCGCGGTGCCGGTGACGCGCCCCGCCCGGGCCACCGCGGCCCGGGCGGCCTCGTCGCCGGCGGCGGTGGCGGCACCGATGTCCTCCCCGGTGATCCGACCGGTGCGCGCCAGGCACTCGGCCAGCACCGGGCTGCGGCCGGCCCGCGCCTCCCCGGTCAGCCGCCGGACCAGCGCCCAGCCGCCGGCGACCGCCTCCAGGCACCCGGTCTTCCCGCACCGGCAGACCGCGGACGGGTCGTCGGTCACCCGCACGTGGCCGATGTCGCCGGCGGCACCGCTGTCCCCCCGGTGCAGCCGCCCACCCGTGACCAGGGCACTGCCGATGCCGGTGGCCACCTTGACGAACAGCAGGTCGCGGCGCTCGCGGGGTGTGCCGCGTTCCCACTCCCCCAGCGCCATGAGGTTGACCTCGTTGTCGACCCAGACCGGCGCGTCGTACCGGACGCCGAACCGGTTCCGGACGTCGGCGCCGTCCCAGCCCGGCATCATCGGCGGGGCGATGACCCGGCCGGTCGCGACGTCGACCGGCCCGGGGAGGCCGACGGCCACCCCCCACACCGGCCGCTGCGGCACCGCGGCCAGCAGGTCCCCGAACAGCGCCTCGACCCGGGACAGGACGCGCTCGGGCCCGTCGCGGACGTCGATCCGCTCGAACCGGTGGGCGAGTCCGGTGCCGGCGAGGTCGCTGACCGCCGCGTGCAGGGACACCGCCCCCAGGGACGCCGAGAGCACCAGGCCGGCCTCGGTGCGCAGCCGCACCGCCCGTGACGGGCGGCCCCGGCTGCCGGTGGCGAGGGGGTCGACCTCCGCGAGCACGCCGAGGTCGACCCCCTCGCGCAGCCGGTCGTTGACGACGGTCCGGCCCAGCCCGGTCACCGCCTCGAGCTCCGGCCGGGTGACCGCGACGCCGGTGCGGACGAGGTCGACGATCTGCGCGAGGACGAGGACGTCGCGCGCCGACGGCGGCCGGGTCACGGGCCCTCCTGGAGGGGGACGACGGGTCAGTGCCGGGCGGCGGCCGCGGCCGCGGGGGTGGCCCGGTCGAACCGCGACGGGTCACCGGCGTAGTAGGGCCACACCCGCCACCGCGCCGCGCCGGTCCGCTCGGGCGGTCCGAGTGTGACCTGCCCGGTGGCCGCCCACTCGACGCCGCGCACGAGCAGCGTCATGAAGGGGACCTTGCGGAAGGTGTCCCAGTCGTGCCCGAGGACGATGCTCACGCTCCGCCCCGCACCCCACTCGTTGGCCCACGCCAGCGGCTGGTCGGTGTCCATGCCGGGCAGGTCCTCGATCCCGCCGGGCGGGATGTCCACCGGGGTGTGCGCGTTCGGCCAGCCGGCCCGCCGGTAGGTCGCCACGTCGTCGAACACGGTGAGCAGGACCGTCGCCGACGGGTCCATCCGCGCGCCGGTCAGCACGTCGTCGTTGACCACGGACCACTCCGCGGGCAGGCCCTCGGTGATGGCGTGGCGCGGCTCCGGGAACCGGACGGTCACCTCCGCCTGGGGGCGGGGGCGCAGGCCCGTGGTCCTGCTGAGCGTGGCCCCCCGCATCCGGTCGAACTCCTCGGGCCAGCCCCACTCCGGCTCCTGCACGGAGGAGCCGTGGAACCACAGCACCCCGCGGCCCTCGTCGCGGACGAAGCGGATCAGCGCCTGCTCGGTGGTGTCCCCGAGCCGCTCGGCCGGCGAGTGGTAGTCGTCCCGGCCCTCGTACATGACCAGGACGACGTCGAAGCGGTCGAGCAGTTCGTCGCCGACGCCGCGGAACTCCTCGAGCACCCGGACGCGGAACCGGCCGGTCGACTCCAGCAGCGCCGTCAGCATGCCGGTGTGGTGCCGGAAGCTGCGGTGCTCGTTGTCGTGCTCGACGGTGACCCGGCCGGTCGCGATGAGGACGTCGAGCTTGTCCCCGCTCACGCCTGCGCCGCGACCGACCGGATGTACTCGACCGACCTCGTGGTCTCGACGGTCGGGAAGTACTCGAGACCGATCGGGCCGTCGTAACCGGAGGCGCGCAGGACGGCCAGCTGGGCGGGCCAGTCGACGGCGCCGCTGCCGGGCTCGCCCCGGCCCGGCGCGTCGGCGAGCTGCACGTACTTGACGTGGCCCGCGGCGTTCGCCAGCTCGGTCGCCGGGTCCTCGCCCTGGGCGATCGAGTGGTAGAGGTCGTAGAGGATCCCGAACCGGTCGCTGCCGATGGCGCGAGCGACGTACACGGCGTCCTCGGTGCGGTCGGTGAGCGCGCCCGGGTGGTCCACCCGGGAGTTGACCGGCTCGAGGACGAAGTCGACACCCGAGTCGCTGTGCCGCTCCACCGCCTCCCCGTACATGTCGATGATCACCTGGTGGTTCCGCTGCCGGTTCATGCCCGGGAAACCCACGCCCGAGGCGAGCACCACGCGCGGGCAGCCGAGGAGCTTCGCGTGCTCGACGGCGACGTCCAGTCCCTCGTGGGCCGGCGCGAGGTCGGTGCCCGGGAAGGTGAAGCCCATCCGCGGGCCGGCGAGCAGCGAGGTCAGCTGCACGCCGGTGTCGGCCAGCGCCTTGCTCAGCGAGTCGAGGTCCTTGTCGGTGGAGAACCACATCTCGACGGCGTCGAAGCCGGCGGCCGCGGCGGCGCGGACCCGGTCGCCGGCGTCGGCACCGGCCTCGGTGAAGAGCAGTTCGATGTTGGCGGAGAGCTGGTACACGTCAGGAGTCCTTCTCGAAGAGGGCGGCCGTGATCGACCGGCGGATGAGGTCGTGCTGCTTGCGGACGAGGTCGACCGGGTCGGCCTCGTCGAGGTCGGCGAAGGCGTGGCCCTCCCACTCGCTGGAGAAGAAGCCCGAGTACCCGCCGCGGACGAACTCGCGCACGATCGCCGGGTAGTCGATGGCCGGCTCGTCGCCGTGCTCGTCGATGTCGTAGAACTTGGCGTGCACGTGCGTGATCTGCGGCATGATGTCGGCCCACTCGGCGGGGTCGACGTGGCCGTGCATGTTGAACGCCAGCCGGGCGAAGGAGCCGAGCGACTCCGGGGCGGTGCCGCGGGAGTGCAGGTACTCGACGAACTCCCCGTGGCGGGCGTTGATGTCCGCGTCGGTGGCCCAGATCCGCTGCAGCTCGTCGAGGTCCTGCTGCGACAGGCCCATCCTCCCGAGCTTGCGCAGGATCGTCGGCGACATGGCGCGCATGGTGGAGCTGAAGTCGGCGACGAAGCCCAGCCGCTCCGAGCCGATCTCCGCGTACGTCTCGCGGATCTCCAGGACCTTCGGCGAGTTCGGCCCGAGCGGGGCGTGCAGCTCCCAGCCCATGGTGAGGTCGAGTTCCTCGGCCACCGGCAGCAGCCGGCGGATCAGCTCCGGCTTCGCGCTCTGGATGCGCACCAGCGGGAAGCCGAGCGCGTGCGCGCTGCGGAACTGGGCGACGGTGAACTCGAACTCCTCGTCCGGCGTCATGTCCCGGTCGCGGCGGCGACCCGTGTCGAGGTTGCAGCCGAACGAGCTGGGCACGAAGCCGTGCCGGTCGAACGCGTCCCGCCAGTCCCGGACGAACTCCGGCGTCACCTCCGGGTAGGTGCGGATCGTCTGGGAGGCGACGATCTCGATCCCGGGGCCGATGCCCGCGGCGTCGACGACGTCGAGCAGGCCGGCCAGGTCGTAGCGGCCGGCGGCCCACTCGCTGGTCAGCGAGTAGAGCGTGAGCCCGAGCGTGATGCCGCTGCCCGGCACGGCGGGCTCCGCGGCACGCGCGGGAGCGGTGGCGGTCATCGGGCGGCTCCGTGCGCGATCAGGGAACGGCGGTCGCGGGCGTGGTTGGTGACGTACGTCGTCGGCGCGATCTGCATGTAGGGCAGCCGCAGGTCGACGGTCACCTCGACGTCGACCTCCTGCCCCTCGGCCGGCGGCTCGTCGAGCGGGACGACGACCACGAGCCGGTCCTGGACGAACCAGAGGACGTCCCACTGCTCCCGGAGCTCGCCGACCCCGAAGACCCGCTCCCCCAGCTCGACCCGCAGGTCGTCCTCGGGGACCGCGCGGCCCTCGACGGAGACCGCGATGTCGCTGACGCTGGACAGCCAGAGGCTGCGGTACCAGGGCAGGGTGAGCGCGATGCCGAGGCCCTCCGGCCGCCGGACCAGGCTGTCGGCGGTGAGGACGGTGTCGCCGGTGGCCATCAGGAGACGCCCTCCGGTGCGGCGCCCTCCACGAGCGGCCGCAGCTCGCGCTGCACGAGGTAGCCGGCGAGCAGGGCGCTCGCGGCCGGGTGCGGGCTCTGGTCGCTCTCCACGACGATCCAGCCGGAGTACCGCGCCGCCAGGAGCGCGCGGGTGACCGCGGCGAAGTCGACGAGTCCGCCGTCCACGCCCGGCTCCCCGAACCAGCGGGGCACCTCGCGGACGCCGCCGCGGGCCCGGACCGTGTACTCGGCGGCCGGCTGCAGGTACTCCTCCTCGGCGTCGACGGCGAGGGCGTCCTTGAACTGGACGTGCCGGATCCGGTCGCCGTGCTGCTCGATCACCCGGACCGAGTCCACCCCGGCGACGGCGTCCTCGCCGGTGTCCACGGCGAGGCCGACCAGGTCGGGGTCGGTGCGCGCCAGCAGCCGCTCGAGGGCGTCGCCGCGGCGCAGCGCGGACAGGAAGTCCACGTGCAGCGCCGTCTCGACGCCGTGCTGCCGGGTGGTCCGGGCGACCCGCTCCCAGCAGGCGGCCAGCCGGCCGATCGCGTCGTCGTCGAGGGGCTCCGCCGCCCCGGCCGACGGTGCCGGCCGGACGAGCAGGACCGATCCGCCGAGCTCGGCGAGGGCCGCGGCGAACTCCCCCGCCCGCTCGGCCAGCGCGGGGGCGTCGTCCGCCGACAGCGGCGACAGCGGGCCGGTCAGGTGCTCCGTCGAGCGCTGCATCGGGTCCCACGCCCAGCTGGAGACGCAGTCGACGGCGCAGTCGGCGAGGAAGGCGCGGAAGCCGGCGAGGGAACCGAAGTTCGCCTCCAGCTGCTGCGGGTTGCCCAGCGGCTCCCAGCGGCCGCTGCCCGAGGTGAGCTCGACGCCCTCGAACCCGGCGATCGAGAGGGTCTTCAGCGCCCGCTCGTGCTGCTCGCGGCGGACGAAGTCGTCGAACTGGGGCTTCCACTGGTTGATCGCGTAGGACCACCGGACGCCGCTCACCGGTAGATCTCCTCGAGGACGTTCTTCGCGTACCAGCGGGAGATCGCGGTGCTCTCGGAGTAGTCGCCGCCCTCCTTGTTGGCCTTGTCGTGCTCGACGGAGATCCAGCCGCGGTACCCGTTGTCCCGGACCGCGGTCATCATCGCCTCGAAGTCGACGAGCCCGTGCGGGGTGCCCATCTCGTAGAACCACTTCCCGGTGGTCGGCGCCATGATCTCGGAGTCCGGCCGGTGCCGGTGGTCGTCCCCGGTCGCGACGTTGCGGGTGTCCTTGAAGTGGAAGCCGCTGACCCGGTGCGCGTGCCGCCGGTACAGGGCCACCGGGTCGACGCCGGCGATGCAGTGCTGCGCGGTGTCGACGAACAGCGACACGTACCGCGGGTCGGTGTGCTCGTAGAACAGCTCGATGTCCGGCTCGCTCTGGATGCCGCAGAAGAACTCGTGGTGGCAGGTGAGCCGGACGCCGTGGCTCGCGGTGATCTCGCCGACCTTGTTCCACAGCTCCGCGGTGGTCTTGATCTTGTCCGCGGTGACCGGCTCCATGTCGTAGTACAGCGTCGCCGGCATCACGATGATGTTGTCGAGCCGGATCTCCGACCAGCGGCCCATGGTTACCCGGAAGTCCTCGAGGATGTTCTCGTGGGTCTCCGGCAGGTGGGGCGCGTAGTTCCGCAGGTCGTAGTCGGCGGCGTGGAAGGTGTTGACGATCCGCTCCAGGCCGTGGTCCTGGACCATCTCCTGGTACTTCGCGGGACCGCCGTAGTCGCCGAGGATCTGCCAGATGCGGAAGTCGAAGGTGTCGATGGCGTCGAAGCCGGTCGCCTTCACCTGCTTGAGGAACGCCGACATCGTCCTGTGCGAGTGCCACTGGTCGACCGGCCCCGAGGGCCCGTTGCTGCGCCAGTGGTCCATGTAGCTCCACTTGACGCGCCGCTCGCCGGCGTCCGTCCCGGGTGCGCTCATCGCTTGGCCACCCCCAGCTCGTGCTGCAGGTACCAGCTGTTGAGCATCGCCAGCTCGGCCGGGTTGCCGCCGTGGTCGCTCTCGACGACGACCCAGCCGGGGAAGTCCCGCTCGCGCAGGGCCGCGACGAAGCCGGGGACGTCGACCAGCCCGCCCTCGGTGCCCAGCTCGAAGAACCAGCGCTCGATCCGCCGTCCGGCGCCGCCCTTGAGCATCGTGCTCTCGGCCCCGGGCATGAGGTACTCCTCGCCGGTGTCGGCGTAGCGGGTGTCCTTGAGGTGCACGTGGGTCACCCGGTCGGCGTGCTCGCGGTAGAAGGCGACCGGGTCGATGCCGCCGATCGTGAACTCGGCGGTGTCCAGGGCGAGGCCGACGGCGGCCGGGTCGGTCGCGTCGAGCAGCGCCGTCAGCTCGTCGGCGGTGTGCACGGCGCCCAGGCAGTCGTAGTGCAGCGCCAGGCCCAGGCCGGCCGCGGACGTCAGCTCGCCGATCCGGTTCCAGACGTCGCCGACGACCTTGATCCCGTCGGCGCCGAGCGGCGGGCTCATCCAGGCCGAGCCGACCGGGCGGACGACGAGCTGCTCCGCGCCGACGCCGGCGAGGAAGTCCACGAACGGCTTCGCCCACTCGACGATCGCGTCGTGGTCGTCCGGGTTCGCCGTCGAGCGGAAGGCGTACCCCTCCTCCTCCTCCGCGGGCGCCTGCGGGTCCCAGAACAGGCTGGAGACGCCCCGCACCTCCGCCCGGCGCAGGAAGTCGAGGAAGCCGGCGTGGCTGCCGTGGTTGAGCAGGATGACCTCGGGGCGGCTGATGTTGTCCCAGCGGCCGGTGCCCGACGCCAGCTCGACGTGGTCGAACCCGCAGGCGGAGACGGTCTTCAGCGCGCGCTGCTGGTCCTCGTGCCGGACGAAGACGTCCAGCCGGACGTTCCACTGGTTGAGGGCGTAGGCCCAGCGCAGGGTGTCCCTCATCGCGCGCTCTCCAGTCCGCGGCGCGCCTCGGCCTCGGCCTCGGCGAGCACGTTGTCGATGTACCACTTGGCCACGGCGGTGGCCTCGGCGTAGCTGCCGCCGCCGAGCTCGGCCTTGTCGTGCTCGACGGTCAGCCAGCCGTCGTAGCCGGAGGTGACGATCTCCTTCATGAGCGTCGGGAAGTCGACCAGGCCGCCCTCGCCCATCTCGTAGAACCACCGGGTCACGTGCGGCGCCATCAGCTCCGGGTCCGGCGGCGTGCGGTAGGCCTCGTGCTCGTCGACGTTCCTGGTGTCCTTGAAGTGGAACCCGGTGCAGCGGTCCCGGTAGTCGCGGAACAGCTGGATCGGGTCGACGCCGGCGATCGTGTGCTGGGCGGTGTCGCAGAAGAAGAAGACGTACTCCGGGTCGGTGTACTCGAAGAACAGCTCGAGCTGCGGGCGGGTGCGGATGGCGCCCCAGAACTCGAAGTGGCAGGTGGTCTTCATCCCGTGCTCGAGGGTCAGCCTGCCGACCCGGTTCCACAGGTCCGCGACGACCTTGATCGTGTCGTCGGTGACCGGTTCGGTCTGCCAGTGGGTGGACGTCGGCATGACGATGAAGTTCTCGACGCCGGTCAGGCCCTCGCAGGTGCGCAGGGTGTTCGTGCAGTCGGCGACGATCCGGTCGTGCGTCTCCCGGACGTGGGGCGCGGTGTACCTCGTGGCCGACGGGTAGGCGGAGAAGATCCCGGTGATCTTCTCGAACCCGTTGTCCTGCAGGAACCGCTCGAAGCCCGGCACCGAGCCGTACATCCCGGCGAGCGCGTGCAGGTAGAAGAAGAAGGTGTCGAAGCCCGTGAAGCCCAGGGCGGACAGCTGCTTGACGTACCGGTCCATGTAGGCGCGGTTGAACGACGGGGGCTGCGGCCCCTGCGGCGTCTCCGTCACCCAGTGGTCCATGTAGGACCACTTGGTCCATGCCACGGTCGGTTCCCCTCTGCCGGAGCCCGGCGGGTCATTTATGCATGTTCCGTACAGAAATCGTGGCGACCGGTGACCTGCGGCACAAGCTCATCCGGTCGATGCCCGGCATCAGCCGGGCTGATGCCGCCCCCTGCGCCGGCCCGGCAGCGCCAGGCCGAGGAGGCAGGCGGCCAGCAGCAGGGCGGTGCCGCCGAGCAGGCCGGCGGCGAACCCGCCGGTCAGGGCGGCCTCCCCGGGGTCACCGGCCGACGCCGTCCGCGCGGTCGCCAGCGCCACCAGGGCGGCGAGCCCCACGGCGCTGCCCACCTGCTTGGCCGTCGTGAGCAGGCCCGAGGCCAGGCCCGCCCGGTCGCTCCCCAGGCCGGAGGTGGCCGTCACGGTGAGCGGCAGCCCGGCGACGCCGAAGCCGGTCATCGCCAGCACCAGCGGCACGAGGACGTCCCGGGGATAGGAGCCCTCGACGTCGATGGCCGACAGCCAGACGAGCGCGGCCGCGCTCAGCAGCGTCCCCAGGAGGAACACGCCCCGCGGGCCCAGCGGGTCCAGCAGGCGGGGGGCCAGCTGCGCGCCGAGCGCGATGCCCACCGCACTCGGTGCCAGCGCGAGCCCGGCCGTCAGCGGGTCCAGGTCCCGGACCTGCTGCAGGTACAGGACGAGGAAGAACATCATCGCCGGGAGGACGCCGCCGGTCAGCGCCGCCAGGCCGTTGGCCACCGACACCGGCCGGACGCGCAGGACCGACAGCGGGACCACCGGCTGCGGCACCCGGCGTTCCACCACCACGAAGGCCGCCAGCGCGGCGACCGCACCGCCGAGGCAGGCCAGGGCCGGTCCCGACAGCCAGCCCCGCTCCTCCCCGAGGATCACCGCGGCGACGAGGAGGGCGGTCCCGGCCGTCACCGACACCGACCCCGGCAGGTCCAGGCGCCCCCGGGTGTGCCCGGGCGGCCGGCCGGCCAGCGCGCCGGCCGCCGCGACGACGAGCAGCGCCCCCAGGGGGACGTTGACGAACAGCACCCACCGCCAGCTCAGCAGGCCGGTGAGCACGCCGCCGATGACGCCTCCCAGACCGCCACCGGCGGCGGCCGCCGCGGTGAGCAGTCCGAGCGCCCGCGCCTTGGCCCGCGGGTCGGGGAACCCGGTGGTCACCAGGCTCAGCGTCGTCGGCACCAGGACCGCGCCACCCACGCCCTGCACGAAGCGCGCCGCCACCAGCTGCCAGCCCTCCTGGGCCAGACCACCGGCCAGGCTGGCCACGGAGAAGATCGCCAGCCCGGCGAGGAAGGCCCGCCGACGGCCCCAGAGGTCGCCGACCCGGCCGCCGAGCAGGAGGAAGCCGGCGAAGGTGAGCGTGTAGCTGCTCACCACCCACTGCAGGCCGGTGGCCGAGAGGCCGAGGCTCTCCTGCATCGGCGGGAGCGCGACGTTGACGATCGAGGTGTCGAGCACGCAGATGAACTGCGCCGCGCACGCCACCGCGAGGACCAGCCCGGGTCGCCGGACCTCGCCGGCGCGCGCGACGCCGGGAGCAGGGGACGCCGCGGGGGCGTCCACCTGCTCCGGGGTCGCGGCGCCCACTACTTGAACGTGTCCTCGAACTCGGTGTACGGCGTCGGCGGCACCGGGTCGAGCGTCTGCGCCCGGTCGTTGGCGTACGGGTGGTAGACGGTCTCCACCGGCTCGTCGACCGGCGGCAGGAAGACGGGGACGCCGTCGTCGCCGAACCAGGCGAGCTGCGAGTCGTGGCTCTCCTGGTTGTCCTTGGCGAAGGAGATCCAGTCCCGGTTGAACGGCGCCCGGGCGACCTCGTAGCAGCGGAAGTGCCAGATCCGCCACTCGCCGTCCTGCTTGACGAAGTCGACGCCGTACTTGCACCACACCCAGTGCGCCCACACCGGCTTGCCGTCGACCTCCCCGCCGGAGAAGACCCACGGCGGGACGCTCTCGGCGACCTCGGGGTCCATGAGCCCGGACTCCAGGCCGGCCATGATCCAGATGCCCTTGGCGGTCTGCCCGTCGGCGCCGACCTCGATGACCGGGGTGGTCGCGTAGTGGAACAGCAGCTTGCCGACCGGGCGCGGGCGGCCGCGGTGGTAGGCGGTCACCGACTCGTAGGTCGTGTAGCGGCCGACGTTGTTGTAGCGGGACCACATGCCGGGGGTGCCCGGCTTCGCCCAGAGCTCGGCGATGATCCGCTCGTCCTCGTAGGCGTTGTGGTAGTGCATGTAGCGGTTGAAGACGTTGTCCACCGCGCCGCGGTCGGCGGCGCGGGTGGCCTCCCGCCGTGTCTGCTCCAGCTGCTCCTGCAGCTCGTCGACGCGTCGGGCGAGTGCCTCGACGGAGGTCTCCGTGGTCGTCATGCCGGCTCCTGTCCTGGGGGGGTCGTCGGGGTCCTGGGGGTGCCGCTACTCGCTCGCCGCGCCCGCCACCGCCGGCTCGCCGGCGAGGTCGGCCGCGAGCGCCCGGGCGGCCCGGATGGCGAGGGCCACGCTGGTGAGCGTCGGGTTGCACGAGTTGGCGGTCGGGATGAGCCCGTTGCCGGCGAGCACCAGGCCGGGCACGCCCCACACGCGGGAGAAGGGGTCGCAGACGCTGGTGCCGTCGTCGGCCGGTCCCGTGCGGACGGTGCCCATGTAGTGCAGGGAGCTGCCGGCGGGCATGACCTTCGGCATCCCGTCGACGAACTCCCCGAGCGCGGCGGCCGCGCGGGCCTGGTGCACGCGGGCGCGGGCGAACTCGGCCTCCTCGCGCTCGGTGAGCTCGTAGGCGATCCGGATGCCCGGCAGGCCGTGCTCGTCGGGCCGGTCGTCCTCGAAGGTCAGCCGGTCCTCGGGGCGGGGCCACTTGCGGATGCCCCAGCCCATGCCCACGTAGCCGGCGGGGTTGTCCCGGAACCGGCTGCCCTCGGGCAGCGGCGCCGGCGACACCGGGTTCCACATCAGCTGGGCGTGGTACGGGTGCCGCTCCTCGTCGAAGCCGACGGACACGATCGCCCGGATCGGGTCGACCGGGGCCGTCGGGTCCTCCCGCTCGGGCAGCAGGTCCGGCCGCACGGCCACCACGCCGAACAGCAGCGGGTGCTCGGTCAGGTACCGGCCGAGCGCGGCGGGCCGGATGCCGGAGGCCCACAGCAACTGCGGCGTGCGCAGGGCGTCGGCGGCGACGACGACCGCGTCGGCGCGCACCTCCTCCTCGGTGCCGGTGCGCAGGTCGCGCAGCACCGCGCCCACCACCCGGTCCCCCTCGCGGACCAGCCGGACGCAGAGGGTCTCCGCGCGCAGGGTGAAGCGGTCGTCGGCGGGGACGCCGTCGAGGACGACGTCGGTGCCGCTCCAGCGCAGGGAGCCGTCCGGCCGCGGGTCGGCGGCCACCGGCAGCGGACGGACGGTGATGCCGTCGGGGGCGAACTCGGCGCGGACCGTCTCGAGGATCGCGGTCGCCTGCGGCGAGCCCGCGAAGTCCGGACGGTGGACGTGCAGCAGCTCCTCGGCCTCGGTGACCAGTTCCTCCCACTCGGCCGCGTCGAGGAACGGGATCCGCTCGCTGCCCACCGGTCGCGGCGTGGCGCAGGTCCAGTGGACGCCCTGGCCGCCGACGCAGGTGGCGCCGGCCGCCGCGGGCATGCCCGGTGAGCCGTCGGCGGCGCGGCCGATGAGGTGGGTGCCCTGCCGGGCGGTGATCGTCCCCTCGACGACGACGCCGCCGGGGATGCCCGACACGCCGCTCTCGCTGGACCGCCCCTGGGAGGCCAGCCGCGCCGCCGCCTGCTCCTCCGGGTCGGGGATGTTCTTGACGTTCATGCCGGCCGGGCGGCTGACGAGCGGCCCGGCCTCGACCATGAGCACCGAGACGTCGGTCAGCTGCTCGAGCAGCACCCGGGCGTGGGTGGCCCCGGTCGGCCCACTGCCGACGATCAGGATGCGGGCGGTCATGCGTGCGCCTCCTCGGCGACGGGGGTCGTGGCCGGCTGAGCGGCCGGCTGAGCGGCCAGCTGCGCGGCCACGGCCCGGGCGGTGAGCACGCCGAACGCGACGGCGGTGAGGGTGGGGTTGCAGGCGGTCGCCGTGGGGATGACGTTGTTGCCGCCGACGTAGAGGTTGGCGGTGCCCCAGACGCGGCCGGTCGGGTCGCAGACGCTGGTGCCGTCGTCGGTGCGGCCCATCCGGGTCGTGCCGAGGTAGTGCAGCGAGCTGCCCGGGGGCATGACGAACGGCTCCCCGAGCGGGCGGCCCAGGGCCCGTGCCGCCGAGGCGACCTCCTCGACGGCCGCGGCGACGGAGGCGCGGTCGGCGTCGCTGAGGGCGTAGTCGATGCGGATGGCCGGCAGCCCGTGCGGGTCGAGGTCGCCCTCGTCGAACCGGACGCGGTTGTCCGGCGAGAGCTCCTTGCGGCAGAACCAGCCCAGGCCCACCACCTGGCCGCGCCGGACGGTGAGGCCGGGGTCCAGCGGCACCGGCGAGGCGTCCATCTGCATGACCTGGCCGTGGAACGGCCGGTCGGCGGCGTAGGGCACCCAGGAGACACCGGAGACCGGGACGATCGCCCCGCCGCCCGGCGCGGCGGCGGCGGTGACCGGGAGGTCCGCGTCGACGGGCGCGTCCGCCGGGACGTACCGCTCGTCGAGCAGGGAGGCGGCCATCACCTGCGGGTGCTCGGTGAGGTACCGGCCGAGCGCCTGCGGCCGGATGCCCGAGGCCCACAGCAGCTGCGGCGTGCGGAAGGCGTCGGCGGCGACGACGACGGCGCAGGCGGGGATCGTGTACCGCTCCCCCGACGCCAGGTCGACCGCCTCCACGCCGGTCACCCGGTCGCCGTCCAGCAGGACGCGCCGGGCCAGGGTGCCGGTGCGCAGCTCCACGCCCGGCCGCTCCCACAGGTCCCCCGCGATGATCGCCGGGCCGGTCCAGTGCAGCGAGCCGTCCTCGCCGACCGTGACCGCCACCGGCATCGCGCCGACCGGCCGGCGGTGCGGCCGGTCGAACAGCTCGCCCAGGACCCGCTGCACCGCGCCGGTCAGCGGCGCCCGGTCGAAGGCGTGCGTCGTCACCGCCAGCAGCGCCTCGGCGCGGGTCAGCGCCTCGTCCAGCACGTCGGGGTCCACGCAGTCGGGCACCTCGTCGTCGACCGGCCGCGGGCAGGCCGCGGTCCAGTGCGCGCCCATCCCGCCGACGTTGGTCGAGATCGCCGCGTTGGGCATGTCCGGAGCGCCGACCAGGGCGGTGCCCGGCCGGGCCGGCGTGCCGCCCGGCAGCGGGCCGGGCCCCGTCGCCAGCGCCGCGAGGGCGGCGTCGCGGGCCTCGACGTCGGCGATGTTCTTCACGTGGCCGCCGGCCGGGTCACCGAGCGCCTGCCCGGCCTCGAGCACCAGGACGCGCAGGCCGGATCCGGTGTCGGCCAGCTCCCGCGCCACCGCGGTGCCGACCGGCCCGGAACCGACGACGACGACGTCGACATCGACGTCGACGTCGTGGGACGTGCTCATCGGGCGGCCACCGCGGGTTCGGCCTCGAGCAGCCGCTTGAGCATGTCGTGCTGCGCGCGGACCTGGTCGAAGGCGCTGTACCGGTCGCTGTAGGCGTGGGCCTCGTACTCGCTGGAGACGAAGCCGTCGTAGCCCTGCTCGCGCAGGACGCGCGCGACGGCCGGCCAGTCGATCGACGGGTCGGTGAGGCCGTCGGGGCCCTCGACGATCCCGTAGAACTTGCCGTGCACGTGGACGACGTGGGGGAAGAAGTCGGCCCACCGCTCGGGCGCCATGCGCCCGTGCATGGTGAACAGCATCTTGAGGTTGCCGATCTGGGGCGGCGTGGCGCCGGCCTCGGCCGCCCGCCGCTCCAGCTCCGGGAACTTCGCCATGGTCGGGCCGGGCTCGGCCCACAGCTCCTTGGTGAGCGCGGTGAGCTCCGGGGCGATGCCGGCGGCCCGGTGGGCGTCGTCGACGGCGTCCGGGACCGCCCGCATGCTCGCGCTCATGTCCGGGATGAAGCCCAGCCACGGGGTGTCCAGCCGGGTGAACAGCTCCTTGAGCGCGGCGACCGGCGGGGCGTCGAGCGTCAGCGGGGCGTGGATCTCCACGCCGACCTTGACGCCGAGCTCCTCGGCCAGCGGCAGCAGCCGCTCGAGGATCGCCGGGCCGGTCTCGATGCCGACGCGCGCGACGGGGAAACCGAGCGCGGCCGCCCCGCGCAGCTGCACGGCGACGTACTCGTGGGACTCGTCGTCCGAGAGCAGCCGGCCCGGGTACAGGCCCAGGTCGTTGTTGATCGCCAGGCACGACGGCGTGAGCCCCGAGGACTCGAGGACCCCGCGGACCTCCCGCTCCTGGTCCCCGGACAGCCGGGGCCAGCCGCGCAGGCTCTGGAAGGCGACCATCTCCAGCCCGGGGCCGAGGTCGCGGGCGGCGACCTCGCGGACGAGCGAGGCGAAGTCCCCGCCGGGACGGCGCTGCTCGAGGGTGAGGCTGAACAGGGTGGTGCCGAGGCGGGGCAGCCCCGGCGCGGTGTCCGTCACGAGCGTGCTCCCGCCGCGGTCAGGGTCTTGTCGGTGGCGCTGGGCGCCACCAGGGGCACCCGGTCCGGACCGGTGAGGATGTAGGGGATCGACAGGCCCAGCAGCAGCTGGACCCGGTGCTCGCGGCCGGGCGCCGTCTCGACCGGCGTGTGCAGCACCAGCGGGTCGGTGGTGAACCAGTACTCGTCGCCGGCCCCGGCCACCTCGGTCAGCGGGTGGCGGGTGCCGTTGACGGTGACCGACAGCTCGGCGGGGTCGATCCGGCGGCCGTCGACGGTGAGGTCGACGCGGGCCAGCGAGGGCAGCGGCAGAGCGCGGTACCAGTGCGAGTAGACGGCGATGTCCAGGCCGTCGGGGGTGGCGGTGAGCGAGTCGGCGCGCACCACCTGGTCGTCGAGGGGTCCCATGTCCGTTCCTCTCAGGCGGCCAGCGTCAGGCGCTTGCTGTCGCGGCCGCCGCCGGGCACCGGCATGTACGAGATGCGCAGGCGCACCGCGACGGCGACCTCGTGCTCGCCGGGCGTCAGCGGCTCGTCGGTCTCGAAGGTGAGCCGGGCCCGCTCCCCCATCTCCCAGCGGTCGTCGGTGGTCCGCGGCAGCTGGTCGAAGGTGTAGGTGTTGCCGTGCACGGTGAAGGTGGTGCGCGCCGGCGGCACGGGGCGGCCGTCGAGGACGAGGTCGACGGCCTCGACCATCGACAGCGCCAGGCCGCGGTAGTACGGCATCCGCACCTCCACGACGCCGCCGGTGCGGCCGTCGTCGAGGGCGCGGAAGCCCTCCTCGCAGACGATGTACCTGTCGAACATCAGGCGTCCTCTCCGGTGGTCTCGCCGAGCAGGCGGGCGAACATGGCGTGCTGGCGGCGGACCTGCTCGACGCTGTCCACGGGGTGCACGTCCTGGATGTGGCGGTTGCCCTCGTACTCGCTGGACAGGTGGCCGTCGAAGCCGCCCTCGACCAGCACCGGGACGATCCGGTCGTAGGGGATCGAGTACTCGACCCCGTCCTCGGTCATCTCGTAGAACTTCGCCTGGATGTGCCCGATGAGGGGCATGTGCTCGAGCATCGCCTTGGGCTCGCTCCAGATGTAGTGCGTCGCCTGACGGGCCAGGCCGAAGTCGACCGGGCCGCCGCCGCGGTAGTTGACGATGTCCATCAGGGCGTGGGTGTCGCCGTGGTCGTCGTAGGTCTCGACGATCAGGTCGACCAGCTCGGGCTTGGCGCCGTCCCGCAGCGCCCGCTCGCTGACCACGCGCGGGAACCGCTCGACGTAGACGCCCATGTCGGGCATCAGCCCCAGCGCGGGCGACCCCGTGCGGTACATGACCTCGAGGTGCTCGAGGATCCACGGGTGCTCGTAGTGGAAGGGCGCGTGCACCTCGAGCAGCAGCCGGACGCCCTGCTCCTCGGCGTAGGGCGCCGCCTCCTCCATGACCTCCGGCGGCGTGTTGATGATCGCCCGGACGACGGTCGCGCCGAGCCGGACGGCGATGTCGACGTCGCGGCAGATCGAGGCGACCTGCTCCTCGCGGGTCAGCCACCGGTCGCGGTGCAGCTTGGTGTCCAGGAAGAGGTCGGTGGCGACCGGCGTGGTGCCGTACCGCTCCATCCAGGAGAACCAGTTCCCGACGAACTCGTCGCTGACGTGCGGGAACCCCGGGATCATCTGCTCGGGGATGATCTCGATGCCCCGGGCGCCGATCTCGCCGGCGACGCGGATGCAGTCCTCGACGGACAGCGTCCGGAGGAAGTACTCCTCCTGGAACGAGTAGAGGCTCACGCCCCGCTTGATCTGGTGTGCCGGTGCGCTCACGGGGATCCCTCCCGGTCAGGCGGTCGCCGCGGCCAGGCGCGGCGACCGGGGGGGCGATGGCCTGCCCGGTGGACAGGTCGAAGAAGTGCAGGGCCGACGGCGGCACGGCGAACTGCGCGCGGGTGCCCTCGCGGACGGCCGCGGTCCCGGGCAGCCGGGCGTGGAGGACCGAGCCGGAGCCCAGCGCCCGCAGGTCCTCGGCGGCGGCCTGGTCGATGTCGGCGGCGATCTCCAGCGTCGCCTCGGTGACGACGGGGTCGGCGTCGACGCGGAGGTGGAGCAGCTTCTCCGGGGGGAGGTTCTCCACCAGCTCGACGTCGGCGACCAGCCGCGGCCACGCGGGATCGGCGCCGGCCGCCTCGCGCAGCGCCTCGGGACGCAGGCCGAGGGCGACCGGGGTGGCGTCCGCGCCGGCGAGCGCCGGGTGGGCGTCGAGGGCGCCGGCCGGCAGCACCAGCCGCTGGGAGCCGAGCACGATCTCGGCGCCGGTGGGCGTCCGGGTCACGGTGGCGCTCAGGACGTTCATCGGCGGGGAGCCGATGAACTCGGCGACGAACAGGTTGGCCGGGGACTCGTAGAGCTCGTCCGGGGTGCCCAGCTGCTGCAGCACGCCCTTGCGCAGGACCGCGATGCGGTCGCCCATCGTCATGGCCTCGACCTGGTCGTGGGTGACGTAGAGCGTGGTGGTCCGGTACTCGCGCTGGAGGTTGCGGATCTCGGCGCGCATCTGGCCGCGCAGCTTGGCGTCGAGGTTGGACAGCGGCTCGTCCATGAGGAAGGCCTGCGGCTGGCGCACGATCGCCCGGCCCATGGCCACCCGCTGCCGCTGCCCGCCGGACAGCGCCTTCGGCTTGCGGTGCAGCAGCTCGGTGAGGCCCAGGGACTCGGCCGCCCTGTCCACCCGCTGCCTGACCTCGGCCTTGCCGACACCGGCGCACAGCAGCGGGAAGCCGATGTTGTCCCGCACGGACATGTGCGGGTAGAGCGCGTAGTTCTGGAAGACCATCGCGATGTCGCGCTGCGAGGGGTGCACCTCGTTCACGACGCGGTCGCCGATGAGCAGCCGGCCGTCGGAGATCTCCTCCAGGCCCGCGGCCATGCGCAGCGCGGTCGTCTTGCCGCACCCGGAGGGACCGACGAGGACGAGGAACTCGCCGTCGCGGATGGACAGGTCGAGCTCGGAGACGGCCTGCGTCCCGTCCGGGTACCGCTTGGTGATCCGGTCGTAGGTGATCGATGCCATGACTGCTCCTGCTGCGGGTGGGGGTCGGTCAGGACGGGCTGTCGGCGCGGGCGGGCGTGCGGGGGTCCACCCAGTGCGGGAGGTCCCAGGGGCGGGCGAGGGCGTCCCGGAGGCGGGCGGCGAGGTCGGCGGCGTCCGGCAGCGGCGAGCTGCGGCCGTCGTCGCGGGCGTAGACGCGGCAGGTGAGGGCGGGCGGGGTGTCCACGGGGAAGAGGTCGCGGCGGCCGACGGTGAAGGTGGGCGACCCGGGGAAGCCGAGCTGCGCCGCCTCCTCGCGGGTGCGGACCTCGCGCTCGACGACGTGCACGTCCGCCCGGCCGAGCTCGGCGAGGGTGTCCCGGAGCAGGGCGGCGGCCCGGTCGTGCGTGGGGCAGCCGGCCCACCAGAGCAGCTCCACCCGCCACTTGATCGAGCAGCCGGCCGGCGAGGTCAGCGGCCGGGTCACCTCGCGCCCGGCCAGCACGTCGTCGAGCGCGGCGCGCAGCCAGCCGGCGTCCTGGGCCGGGTCGTCGTGGTCGCCGTCGGGGGCGCCGTGGTAGCGGACCAGCCCGGCCCGGTCGACGACGAAGACCTCGGGGGTCGCGGTGGCGCCGTAGGCACGGGCGGCCGACTGCTCGGCGTCGCGGAGGAAGGGACCGGCGAGCTCGCCGGCGGCGACGCGGCGCCGCATGCCCTCGAGGGAGTCCTCGGGGTGGTCGGTCTCGTCGTTGCTCACGACCTGCAGCACGACGACGTCCCGGTCGGCGTAGGAGCGGGCGACGTCCTGGACGCGGTCGTGCCAGGCGCGGGCGAACGGGCAGCCGTTGGCGGTGAAGACGACGACGGTCGCCGTGTGCGCGCCGGGGTCGAGCCGGACCGCCGCCCCCTCGGTGTCCGGGAGGACGAACGACGGCGCGGGGTCGCCGACGGTGAGCCGGGTGCCGGTCACGCCGCGACCTCCACCCAGGCCTGCGTCGCCGCGGACCGCAGCACCGCCCGCGTGACCCGGGCGGCGCGCGCGCCGTCGGTGAAGGTGGGCAGCCCGTCGGGCGCCTCGCCGCCGACGGCGGAGTACGTGTCGGCGACGAAGGCGTCGAAGCAGTCCTGGTAGCCCTGCGGGTGGCCGGCGGGGACGACGGAGTAGCGCGCGGCGGCCGGGTGCTCGGAGGAGCCGCGCAGCAGCTGCCGGTTGACCTCGCGGCCGCCGATCCACAGCGAGTCGGGGTTCTCCTGGTCGAAGCACAGGCTCTCGGCCGCGCCGTCGACGGAGAACCACAGCCGGTTCTTCCGGCCTGGGGTCACCTGGCTGACGGTCAGGTTGCCGACCGCGCCGCGGTCGGTCTCGAACAGCACGACGGCGGCGTCCTCGGTGGACACCGGGCGCCCACCGCGCTCCGGGTGCACGGTCAGCGTGCGCGCGGCCAGCCGGGTGATCCGGTGGCCGGAGACGAACTCGACCAGGTCGCACCAGTGCACGCCGATGTCGGCGAAGGCCCGCGAGGCGCCGCCGGTGGCGGCGTCGACCCGCCAGTCGTCGTCGGCGCCGTCGGCCAGCCAGTCCTGCAGGTAGGAGCCGTGCAGCAGCCGCACCGGGCCGGCCGTCCCGTCGGCCACGCGGGCCCGGGCCTCGCGCACGGTCGGGTAGAAGCGGTAGACGAAGGGCACGGTGGCGGTCACCCCGGCGTCGGCGGCCAGCGCCCGCAGCTCCTCGGCCTCGGCGGCGTCGACGGCCAGCGGCTTCTCGCACACCACGTGCTTGCCGGCCGCGACGGCCGCCCGCACCAGCGGGGCGTGCGAGGCGTTGGGCGTGCACACGTGCACCACGTCGACGTCGTCGGCGGCCAGCAGCTCCTCGACGGTGTCGCAGGCCGACTCCGCCCCGATCCGCTCGCGACCGGCCCGCGAGGACTCCGGCGTCGACCCGGCGACGCGGGTGACCACACCGCCGCCGCGCCGGACGGCGCGGGCGTGCACCGTGCCCATGAAGCCGACACCGACGATGCCGGCCCGGATCCGATCGCCCACGGGATCTCCTTCGGTGGTGCGGCGGCCACCTGCGTGACCTGGGACTCATACTTCTTCCGATTGTCGGAGGAAGTCAATGACGAGAGTGCTGTTCCTGGTGATGGAGCGCATCGGCGCCGTCGATGCCCGCGCGGGGCGCTCCTCCCGCCGGGCGGGCGGCGGGAGGAGCCTGGGGCCCTACTTGATGCCGCCGGCGAAGCCCTGGATGAAGCGCTTCTGGGCGAAGAGGTAGAAGGCCAGGATCGGGATCATCGAGATGATCACGATGGCGAAGATCTTGTTCCAGGCCGAGACCAGCGAGCCGACGTAGTAGTACATCGACACCGTCAGCGTCTGGCTGTCCGAGCCGCCCAGGAAGATCAGCGCGGTGAAGAAGTCGTTCCAGACGATGAGGCCGGTCAGGATCGCCACCGTCCCGGTCGCCGGCGCCATCAGCGGCAGGACGACCCGGAGGAACACGCGTGCCGGGCCGGCGCCGTCGAGCGCGGCCGCCTCCTCGTAGTCCCGGGGGAGGTTGCGGAAGAACCCGGCGTAGAGGAAGACCGCCAGCGGCATGAGCGTGCCGACGTAGAGGACGATCATCCCCCACACCGAGCCGACCAGGCCGACCTGCCGGGCGCCGATGTAGAGCGGGATGAGGCCGAGCTGGGTCGGCAGCACGATGGCGACGAGGAAGAGGTAGAAGGCGACGCTCCCCCACCTCGCCGTCGTGCGGGCCAGGACGTAGGCCGCCAGTGAGCCGAAGGCGACCAGGCCGAGGATGCTGCCCACGGTGATCACCACGCTGTGGAACAGGCCGAGCAGGATGTTGGAGTCACCGCCGGCGGTCAGCACCTCGGTGAAGTTCTCGAGGGTCGGCCGGCTCGGCGGGGTCGAGGACCCGGTGGTGAGCAGCTCCTCGTCCGGCTTGAGCGCGTTGATGACGAGGAAGTAGAACGGCAGCAGGGTCAGCAGGGCGACGGCCCAGACGAGCACCTCGCGCAGTGCCGTCGCCTTCGTGTAGCGGAACATCGGCTCGGATCCCTTACGACCGGTCCTTGGTGGCAGCCTGCTGCAGCACCGAGAAGACGAGCATGATGAGGGTCAGCAGGAGCGCGAGTGCGGCGCCGAAGCCGAAGTTGCTCAGCGCGAACGTCTCCTTGTAGACCTGCGTGGCCAGCGTCTCCGTCGCCCCCGCGGGTCCCCCGCCGGTGAGCGCCATGACCTGGTCGAAGACGCGCAGGCCCTGGATGAGCATGAGCGTCGACGCGATCGCCACCGAGGGGCGGATCGACGGCAGCGTGATGTACCGGAAGCGGCGCCAGGTGCTGGCCCCGTCCAGCGCCGCCGCCTCCTCGATCTCGGCCGGCACGGTGGCCAGTCCGGCGAGGTAGATGACCATCACCATGCCGGTCGTCTGCCAGGCCATGACGACCAGCACCGCCCACAGGGCCAGCGTCGGGTCGGCGAGCCACGTCTTCGGCGCCATGCCGAACCAGCCCAGGACGCCGTTGAGCGGGCCCTTGAAGTCGAAGATGAACTTCCAGATGTAGGAGACCGCCAGCGGGCTCAGCACGACCGGCATGAAGAACAGGACCCGGAGCAGGTAGCGCGTCTTCAGCGTGCGGTTGAGCGCCAGTGCCAGCAGCAGCCCGACGACGTTGGTGGCGATCAGGAAGCCGAAGGCCAGGAACAGCGTGTTCTTCAGCGACCCGATGAGGGTGGGGTCCTCGAAGATGCGGCGGAAGTTGTCCAGGCCGACGAAGTCGAAGTCGCCGATCCCGGTCCAGTTGGTGAAGGCGTAGAAGGCCCCGCCGGCGGTGGCGACGTAGTGGATCAGCAGCACCGCCAGGACGGCGGGCAGCGCCCACCACCAGCGGCCGTAGGTGATGAGCGGCCGGCTCCGCCGGGAGCGGGCGGAACGCCCGCCCCCGGCGGCCGGGACCGTGCCCCGGACGACTGCACCGGTGTCCTGCGGGGTGCCCATGGTTGCGGTCATCGTCAGTCCCTCGGTGCGTCCGGAGGTGCGGTCGGGAGGTGGTGCCGGGATCAGCCGGCCCGGGTCACTGGTCCCAGGCCTGGTCGATCGACTCGAGCACGGACTGGACGTCGCCCTGGCCGGCGAGCAGGCCCTGGACGCCGGTCGACAGCGCGTCGTACACGCCCGGGTTCGGCCAGGCCAGGTTCGGCAGCGGCGCGTAGTCCCCGTTCTCCAGCAGGTCGGCGACCGGCTCGTACACCGGGGACAGGTTCTCGTCCGGGCCGGTGATGGCGACCCCGCCCTGCAGCTCGGTGAACCGGGCGGCGTTCTCCGGCTCGGCCATCCAGGCCAGGAACTCGCGCGCGGCCTCCTTGGCGCCCTCGTCGGCCGAGGCGTTGATCGACAGCGCGTAGTTCGGGCTGGCGAGCAGGAACGACTCCCCGCCGTCGGCCGGCGGGAACGGCTGCACCTGCAGGTTGAGCCCCGGGCTGGCGTTGGCCAGCTCGGTGGCGGCGGCCCCGGGGACGAAGGCGCCCAGCGAGGTGCCCTGCGTCAGGCCCTGCGTGATGGCGTCGAAGCCACCACCGGCCGCGCCCTGCTGGAAGCAGCCGGCCTCGTTCATGTCGACGATCGTCTGCAGGGTGGCCTGCCAGCCCTCGCTGTCGGCGAAGCTGACGTCACCGGCCGAGCGCTGCTCGTTCCAGTCCGGGGTCTCGGCGTAGACCCGGGTGGCGGAGATGGCCATGGCCATCAGGCCCATGTTCGGCGGGGCGGATCCCGCGGCGGCGAGGAACGACTTGCCGTCCCCGGCCAGGGTGCCGCAGGCGTCGATCATCGCGGACTCGTCCGCGGGGACCTCGACGCCGGCCTCGGAGGCCGCGCTGGAGTTCCAGACCATGCCGACGGGGATGATGCTGGTCGGCTGCGCGTAGACCTTGCCGTCGATCTCGAACAGCGACTCGTTGCCCTCGGGGATGAGGGCCGCCGACTCCTCGCCGAGCTCCTCGATGTAGCCGGCCTCGGCCATGGGCAGCACCGCGTTGGCGTTGCCGGCGCCGGGCGAGAACATCAGGACGTCCGGGGCACTGCCGCCCTGCAGCTGGGTGCGCATGGACAGGCCGTAGCTGTCCGGCGGCAGACCCTGCGTCTCGATCTGGACGCCGGTCTCCTCGGAGTACTGGTCGGCGAGCAGCTGCCAGGGGTTCTCCTGCCCGCCCGAGGCGTTCTCGAAGGCGAAGCTGAAGCTGTTCGCGGCCCCGCCGGAGCCGCCGGAGCCGCTCTCCTCGTCCCCGCCCCCGCAGGCGGCGAGCGTCAGCGCGCTCACGGCCGGAACGGCGACGAGGACCCCGATGCGGCGGAGCCCCCGGTGACGGTGCTGGGTCATGTGTTGCCTCTCTCCACGTGTCCGGGGACCGGACGACGACTGCGACGCTGGATGTCGAGCACCGCGTCCGGCCGCTGGAGCGCCGTCCGCGTGATGGCAACCACATACTTCTGCCATCGAGCGGAGGAAGTCAATGCAACATGGACGTAACGCTGGTGATGCCGGGCATCAGCCGCGGTGATGACGTGGACCACAGCGGTCCGCCGTCACGCGGACGGGCGGTCCGGCGTGTCCACGATCTCCGGATGACCGGACGGGGAGCCCCAGGGCAGCCACAGCGCCAGCCGGTCCGGCGTGAAGAGGTTGTCCAGGACGAGGTGGACGGCGCCGGCCAGCCCGGCGGCCGCCCCGAGCGCGGACGGCTCGATCCGCAGCGTGCGCGTCGCCAGCGGCAGCGACCGCCGGTAGACCGACTCCCGGATGACCGCCAGGACGTGGTCGCCGGCGTGCACCACTCCCCCGCCGAGGACCACCAGGCCGGGGTTGTAGAAGCTGACCAGGGTCGCCAGCGTGCCGCCGACCAGCCGGCCGGCCCGCGCGAGCAGGGCGCGAGCCGCCGGGTCGCCGCGCTCCGCGGCGGCGGTCACGTCCGCGGCCGTCAGGTCGCCCCGGGCCGCGAGGGCCTCGGCCAGCACCGGACTGCCTCCGCGCTCCGCCAGCTGGCGCCCGTCGCGGGCCAGGGCCGCCCCACCGGCCACCGCCTCCAGGCAACCCACGTTGCCGCAGCGGCAGATGACCGTGTCGGCCTCGGCGACGGCCACGTGACCGATGTCGCCGGCACACCCGTTGACCCCGCGGTGCAGCCGCCCGCCGGACACCAGGCCGGCGCCGATGCCCGTGCCGATCTTGACGTAGAGCAGGTCGCCCGTCGCGGCGGCGGCGGGGTTGGTGCGCAACTCGCCCAGCGCGAGGACGTTGACGTCGTTGTCCACCCAGACCGGGGCGGCGAAGCGGCCGGCCAGCCGCTCGCGGACGGGGTAGCCGTCCCACCCCGGCATGATCGGCGGGGCGACGGGCCGCGAGGTGGCGAACTCGACGGGGCCGGGGACGCCCACCCCGACGCCCCACAGTGGCGGCGGGTCCGTCAGCCGGGCGAGCAGCCCCTCGACCAGCTCCTCGACCCGACCGAGCACCGCGTCGGGTCCGTCGGCGACGTCCACGGGCTCGTGGGTCTCCACGAGGACGTGACCGGAGAGGTCGGCGAGGCCCACGGCCATCCCGGTGGCGCCGATGTCGGCGCCGGCGACCAGCCCCGCTGCCCGCCGCAGCCGGAGCCTCCGCGGGGCACGGCCGCCGTTCGACGGAGCCAGCCCGTCCTGCGCGACGAGACCGGCCGCCTCCAGGTGGGCGACACGCTGGGCCACGACGGTCCGGCCCAGTCCGACCCGCTGGACGAGCCGGGGCTGGGTGATCCCCGGGGAGGTCCGGATGGCGTCGAGGACGGCGACGAGTCCGTCCGACCGGTCACCGGACACCGGCGGCACCGCCCGGGCGGCCGGTGTCCACGTTCACGGACGCAGCGTAACGGAACTTCTACCTCTCTGCGGCAGAAGTTCGGGTCCGCCCGACGGAACCCGTCCCGGTTCAGGCGGGGACGTGCCCGTCGAGTGCCGTGATCGTGGCCCCGCCGCTGCGGGCGTCGAGCACCGCCGGGAGGTGGTCGGGACTGAACAGCTCTCCCAGCGCGAACTCGACGGCGCCGGTGATCCCGGCGATCTCCTGGTCGAAGGCCGACGGCTCGATCCTCAGGTCCCGGGTCGCCGAGGGCAGGGCCAACCGGTAGATCTCCTCGCGGATCGCGGCCAGGACGTGGGCGCGCGCCCGGGCGACGCCTCCGCCGACCACGACCAGGTCGGGGTCGAACACGTTGACGAGGATCGCGAGACTGCGCCCGATCATGGTGGCGCTGCGGTGCAGGAGCGCACGGGCCGCGGCGTCCCCCCGGCCCGCGGCCTCGGTGACGTCGACCGGGCGGATCCGGCCGGTGCGGGCCAGGACCTGGGCGAGGGCGGGGCTCTGCGCCGTCTCGGCCAGCAGCCGGCCGTCGCGGACCAGGGCCGCACGCCCGGCGACCGCTTCCAGGCACCCCGTCCTGCCGCAGTGACAGGCCACGTCGTCCGCGCCCGGCACCGGGACGTGGTCGATGCCGCCGGCGAGCCCGTGGGCGCCCCGGTGGATCCTGCCGTCGAGCACCACCGCGGCGCCGAGGCCGTAACCACCGCCCAGGTAGATCATGTGCCGCGAGCGCGCCGCGACCGGGTTGACCCTGCGCTCACCGAGAGCCGAGAGGTTGGTCCGGTTGTCCACCCAGACCGGGACCCCGAAGCGTTCGGCCAGCCGCTCCCTGATGGGGTGCCGGCTCCAGTCCGGCAGCGTCGGCATGGTGGCCGGTTCGCCGCTGTCGTAGGCCACCGGCCCGGGCATGCCGACACCGAAGGACCACAGGCTGCGGTGGGCGCCCACCTCGTCGACCAGCTCGGCGGCCAGCTGCTCGACGGCGCCGATGACGATCTCGGGTCCGTCGACGACGTCGATCTCCCGGTGCCGCGTCTCCAGCAGCGCGCCCGAGAGGTCGGCCACCCCGACCACGAGCTCGTTCGTGGCGATGTCCGCGCCGAGCACGTAGCCGGCCTCGCTGTGGAGACGCAGGCGGCGCGGCGCCCGGCCACCCGTGGAGGGCCCGAACCCGTCGGAGACGACGAGGCCGGCCGCCTCCAGCTCCGCGACCCGCTGCGCGACGACGCTCCGGCCGAGGCCCACCTGTTCCACGAGCATCGGCTGCGTGATGTCCGACGAGCTGCGGATGGCGCCGAGCACGGCGGCGAGGCCGGCGTAGCGGTCACTCGGCACGACTGCGTCTCCTCCCCTGTCCGGTCGCTCCCATCATCCGGCGCAAGTGCAGCACGGTGACGGCCCACCGGCACGAGATCGTCCCGAGGGGTCACCGGCGAGCGGTCGGGACCCCGTCAGCGGGACCGGCCCGCGTTGAGCCGGGCGGCCTGGCGCAGCAGGTGGTCGCGCTCGGCGAGGTCGGTCGCCCTCCCGGCCGCCTCGGCGTACAGCCGCGCCGCCGTCGCGAGGTCGCCGTCGCGCTCGTGCAGGTAGGCCGCGACCGCGGTGTGGCGGGGCAGCGAGTCGTCCAGCGCCGCCAGCTCCGCGAGGCCCGCGCGGGGTCCGTCGGCCTCGCCGACGGCCACCGCCCGGTTGAGCCGGACCACCGGGCTGCCGGTCAGGCGGACGAGTTCGTCGTACCACTCGACGATCTGCACCCAGTCGGTCTCCGCCGCGGTGGGCGCGTCCGCGTGCAGCGCCGCGACGGCGGCCTGGGCCTGGTACTCCCCCAGCCGGTCCCGGGCGAGGGCCGCCTGCAGGATCCCGATCCCCTCGGCGATCAGCCCGGTGTCCCACCGGCTCCGGTCCTGCTCGGCGAGCGGCACCAGGCTCCCGTCGGGCGCGGTCCGGGCGGCGCGCCGGGCGGAGTGGAGCAGCATGAGGGCGAGCAGCCCCTGCACCTCGGGGTGGTCGACCACGGCCGCGAGCTGCCGGGTGAGCCGGACGGCCTCGGCGGCGAGGTCGACGTCGCCGGAGTAGCCCTCGTTGAAGACCAGGTACAGGACGCGCAGCACGGTGGCGACGTCGCCCGGCCGGTCGAACCGCACGCCGGAAACGGTGCGCTTGGCCCGGCTGATGCGCTGCGCCATGGTCGCCTCGGGCACCAGGTGGGCCTGGGCGATCTGGCGGGTGGTCAGCCCGCCGACCGCCCGCAGCGTGAGCGCGACCGCCGACGACGGCGTCAGCGACGGGTGGGCGCACAGGAAGTAGAGGTGCAGCGTGTCGTCCGCGGCGGGCACGGGCCCGGGCGCGGGCTCCTCCTCGACGACGTCCTCGCGCCGGCGGCGGGCGGCGTCGGCGCGGGTCGCGTCGAGGAACCGGCGCCAGGCCACCGTCACCAGCCAGCCCTTCGGGTCCCGCGGCGGGTCGGCCGGCCAGGTGCGGACCGCCTCGACCAGCGCGTCCTGCACGGCGTCCTCGGCCGCCGCGAAGTCGGCTCCGCGGCGGACGAGGACGCCGAGCACGCCGGGGGTAAGGCTGCGGAGCAGGACCTCGTCCAGCGGGGCGGTCACTCCGTGATGGTGGGCGGTGCGCCCAGGAAGGGACGGACCTCGAGCCACTCGTGGATCGGCTGCCCGCCCGCCCCGGGGGCGGCCGACAGCTCCCCGGCCAGCTCGACGGCGCGCTCCTGGCTGTCGACGTCGATGACCATCCAGCCGGCGATGAGGTCCTTGGTCTCGGGGAACGGGCCATCGGTGACCGGCGGGCGGCCCTCGCCGTCGTACCGGACCCACAGCCCCTCCGGGGAGAGCGCCTGGCCGTCGACGAACTCGCCGGTCCCCTCCAGCCTGGCCGCGAAGTCCTCCATGTACTGCACGTGGGCGGAGATCTCCTCCGGCGTCCACTTCTCCATGGGGACGTCGTTCACCGCCGCCGGGGCTCCGCGGTAGTGCTTGAGCAGCAGGTACTTGGCCATCGTGGTCTCTCCTCGGTGCCGGTGCGGCCCATCCTGGCCGCTCGCACCCCGGGGACGGAGCCGGTCCCGCGTTCTCGACACCGCCGTCCGGATCTCCTGGCGCCGGGCGGCGGGTCACGCGCCGACGAACTCCCGGAGCCCGACGCCGTGCTCCCGCGCGAGCAGCTCGGCCGCCTTCTCGCCGATCATGATCGTGGCGGCGTTCGTGTTGCCGCTGACCACGTTCGGCATGACGCTCGCGTCCGCGACGCGCAGCCCGCCGACGCCGAGCACGCGCAACCGCGGATCCACGACCGACCCGATCCGGCAGGTGCTCGTCAGGTGGTAGACGGTGAACGAGTAGTGGCGCGCCAGGTCGGCGATCAGCTCGTCGCTCGGGACGTCGCCGCGGGTGTGACCGTGCGTCTCGGCCAGCCGCCGCGGCACCAGGAGGTCGCCGATCTCGTGCTCGCGCCTCATCCGGTCCACGACGTCGAGCGCCCGGCGCACCACCGCCGTCATCACGGCCACGTCGTGCGGGTCGGTGAGGTAGTTCATCCGGATGTCGGGCGCGGCCAGCGGATCGGCGCTCGCCAGGCGGATCTCGCCCTCGCTGTGCGGCTGCACCGGGTTCGCGAGCACGAAGAGGTTCTCGGCGGTCGGCGACAGGTCGACGGCCGGGTCGTCGAAGTACTCCGCCGCGTCGACGTGCAGGCAGGAGTCCCAGATGTCGACGGAGTAGCCACACACGAACACGGCGATCTGCGCGTCGTGGGTGTGCTCGTCCCCGAGGCCGGTCGAGAACCAGGCACCCGCGTCGTAGAGCGACGAGGACACCAGCCCGCTGCCGGTCGTGAACCACTCGGTGAGCTGGCGCTCCGCCTCCGCCTTCAGCTCCTGCAGCTCCGGCGGCAGGGACGCGTCGTCGGCCGGGTCGGCCGGCAGTGGACCGGCCGGCGCCCGCAGTGCGTCCGGCCCCAGGGCCACGCCCACACTGGCCATCGAGACGCCCAGCCCCGGCGCCGGGTGCATCAGGCCCACCTGCAGGTGGTCCTTGAGGTGGCGGCCCACCTCGGGTGCGTCGACCAGGCACCGGACGCCGAGCGACTCCAGCTGCCCGCGCGGCCCGACGCCCGAGAGCATGAGCAGCTGCGGGGACCCGACCGCGCCGGCGCTGAGGACCACCTCGCGCGCAGCGTCGACCACCTCGGTGGTGCCGGCGGCCGTGACGTACTCGACACCGGTCGCCCGCAGGGCACCCGGCTCGCCCGAGAGGAGCACCCGGGTGGCCTGGGCGTGCGTGATCACCGTCAGGTTCGGCCGCTGCTCGGCCTCGCCCTCGAGGAACGCGTGGTAGGTGCTCGAGCGCCTGCCCTGCTTCGTGGTCGTCTGGAACAGCGAGACGACGCCGACCGGGCCACCCCGGTCGCGGCCGTTGTAGTCACCGAGCGGGATGCCGGCGGCGACCGCGGCCTCGACGAACGCCTGCGCCCCCGGCAGCACCGGGCTGCGCACCGACACGCCGAGCGGCCCCTCCGTGCCGTGGGCGGGCAGGTCGAGTGGGAGGGCCTCGCTCGGCACCAGCCCCTCGCTCTTCCGGAAGTAGGGCAGGACCTCCGCGAAGCTCCAGCCGTCGGCGCCGCCGGCGGCCCAGGCGTCGAAGTCACCCGGGTGGCCGCGCACGTAGGCCATGTAGTTGATGCCCGACGAGCCGCCGAGCATGCGGCCGCGGGGCACCATCATCCGGCCGCCCCGCAGCCCCTTGCCGCAGGCGCCCGCGTCGGCGGTGAGCATCCAGTCGGTCTCGGGGTCCGCCTGCAGGACCGGGCAGGCGGCCGGCACCAGCTCGACCGCCGGCGGCCGGTCCCCGGCCTCGATCAGCGCCACCCGGACGTCCGGGTCCTCCGACAGCCGGGATGCGATCACCGCTCCGGCAGAGCCACCGCCCACGACGACGAAGTCCACGCTGCCCGCCATCGCGCGACGGTAGTACCGGCACCCGGACGTCGACAGTGCGTTCGGCCACGGGACCCGCACCCGCGACCGGGCAGGACGCGCTGCGGCGCGGCGCCGGTCCTGAGCCCGGACCACGCCGTCACCCTCCTGGACGCCGGCGCCGTGGTCCTCGCCCTCGCCCTGCACGACCGGGCGGAGCCCGCCCGCGCCGGGCCGGGACGTCCTGCACCGCAGCCGCGGCGTGTGCGGCCCTGACGACGTCGTCACCCCGTGCGCCGCCGCGGTCCTGGCCGTCGCTCCGTGCGGCTGGGGTCGAGGAGGCCGGCGGTGGGAACGCACTCCCGGGCCCGTCCGCGGAGGGCAGGGCCGGGGAGCCGCCGTCGGACGGGCGCCCGGAGCGGGGGTCAGCGGGCGGGGTCGACCACCGTCATCCCGGCGACGGTCGCCCGGTCGAACCCCGGCAGCAGGGCCGCCGCCTCGTCGAGGCCGATGGTCCGCTCGACCAGCCGCTGCGGCTGCAGCGAGCCCTGCTCGACGAGCGCCATCATGGCCGGGTAGTCCGACGCGGCCATGCCGTGGCTGCCCAGCAGGTCCAGCTCCCAGCCGATCACCCGCGCCATCGGGACCCGAGGATGACCGTCGACCGGCGGCAGCAGCCCGACCTGCACGTGGCGCCCCCTGCGGCGGAGGCTCAGGACCGAGTCGGCGCAGGTCTGCTCGCTCCCCACGGCGTCGACGGCGACGTGGCTGCCGCCGGAGGTCAGCTCCGCGACGGCGGCCGGGACGTCGCGGCCGTCGGCCCGCACCGTGTGCTCCGCGCCGAGAGCGGCGGCCACGGCGAGGGCCTCGGGGTTGCGGTCCACCGCGACCACCCGGGCCCCCAGCGCGCGGGCGATCGCCACCGCGCTCAGGCCGACGCCACCCGCACCCACCACGGTGACCCACTCCCCCTCGCCGACCCGCGCGCGGGCGACCAGGGCGCGGTAGGCCGTGGCGAACCGGCACCCCAGGCTCGCCGCGCTCGCGAAGTCCACCCGGTCGGGGATGCGCACCAGGTTGGTGTCCGCCGCGTGCAGGGCGACGTACTCGGCGAAGGACCCCCAGTGGGTGAAGCCCGGCTGCTGCTGGTCCGGACAGACCTGCGCCTCCCCGGCCCGGCACCACGCGCAGCGGCCGCAGCCGCAGACGAACGGGACGGTCACCCGGTCACCGGCCCGCCAGCGGGTGACCTCGGCCCCGACCTCGATCACCACCCCGGCGAGCTCGTGCCCGGGCACGTGGGGGAACGCGATCTCGTCGTGCCCGGCCCAGGCGTGCCAGTCGCTGCGGCACATCCCGGTGGCCATCACCCGCAGCACCACGCCGCCGGGCGGGGCCGGAGGCTCGGGCACCTCCCGCACCCGGGGGCGGGCCCGGACCGAGTCGACGACGACGGCGCGCACCGGCACATGCTGTCAGGCGTCGCGCCAGAACCCGGTGAGCCGCCCGGTGAGCGCCCTGCCCTGGTCGGGGGCCGCCCGGGCGGCGGGCGGACGCAGCGACAGGTCCATCGCGTTCGCGCCGGAGGTCGCCGGGCCGGCGGTGGTCCTCGTCCCGGCCGAGGGAGGGACCGGCGGACCGTGGATGACCGCTCGCGGCGACGGTAGGAACGACGCAGCACCGACGAGGGAGGCGACGTGATCGACCGGGCCGGGCTGGCGGAGTTCCTCCGCCGCCGTCGGGAGGCGCTGCAGCCGGAGGACGTCGGCCTCCCCCGCGGGCCGCGGCGCCGGACGAGCGGGCTGCGGCGCGAGGAGCTCGCCGTCCTCTGCCACATGTCCACCGACTACTACGCCCGGCTGGAGCAGGAGCGCGGGCCGCAGCCGTCGGAGCAGATGGTGGCCGCGATCGCGCAGGGCCTGCACCTCACGCTCGACGAGCGTGACCACCTGTTCCGGCTGGCCGGCCAGCGCCCGCCCGCCCGCGGGGCCGACGGCGAGCACGTCGGCCCCGGCCTGCTGCGGATCCTCGACCGGCTCGGCGACACCCCGGCGGAGATCGTCACGGAGCTGGGCGAGACGCTGCGGCAGACCCCGCTCGCCGTCGTGCTCACCGGCGACGCGACCCTGCGCACCGGGCCGGCGCGCAGCCTCGGCTACCGGTGGTTCACCGATCCCGCCGCGCGGGCGCTGCACGCCCCGGAGGAGCACGCGTTCCTGTCCCGGCTCTACGCCTCGGGTCTGCGCGAGCTGGTCACCCTGCGCGGCCCCGGCTCGCGGGCCGCGCGCCTCGCCGAGCTGGCGCTCGCCCGCAGCGAGGAGCTGCGGCGGCTGTGGGACGCGCACGAGGTCGGCATCCGCCCGCGCGAGGTCAAGCGGTTCGTCCACCCCGTCGTCGGCCCGCTGGAGCTGGCCTGCCAGTCGCTGGTCGACCCCGACCAGTCGCACCGGCTGCTCGTGTACACCGCCGTCCCGGGCAGCGAGAGCGCCGAGCGGCTGCAGCTGCTGGCCGTCCTCGGCACCGCCGCGGCGCCCGCGGACCGGGCCGTCCCCGGCTGAGCGGGGACGGCCCGGGACGGTCAGCGCGGGAGGGGGCGCACCCCGTCGGGCGCGGCCGCGGGGAAGGACACCCCCGTCAGCCGCTCGGACAGGCGCCACATCCGCTCGGCGTCCCCGGCACCGCGCATCGCGCGGTAGGGCTCCTGCTCCGCGGGAGCGCCGGCGGTGGAGCCGGGACCGTCCGGGCCGTAGAACCGGCCGCCGCCGTCCGGCGCGGTCGCGGCGAGCAGGGCCGGTAGCGCCGCGCTCTCCACGGTGCCGGCGAGGCCCAGCCGCGACAGCACGCGGATGAGCCGCACGCCGGTGGTGTCCCGGGCGCGGCCGACCTCCGGCCGGGCCGCGAGCAGACTGGTCGGCGCGATCCCGGGGTGGGACAGGTCGCTGGTGATCCCCCAGCCGCCGGCGGCGCTGCGCCGTTGCAGCTCCAGGGCGAACAGGCCGACGGCGACCTTCGACTGGGCGTAGGCCCGCTGCCCGTCGTAGGTCCGCTCCCAGTTCGGGTCGTCCCAGTTCACCGCTCCGCGGCGCGCCGCCACGCTGGTCTGCGAGGTCACCCGCGCCCGGCCGGCCCGCAGCAGCGGCAGCAGCGCGGCGGCGAGCGCGACGTGCCCCAGGTGGTTGGTGCCGAACTGCAGCTCGAAGCCGTCGGCCGTGGTCCGCCGGTCCGGCGGCCGCATGACGCCGGCGTTGGCGACGAGCAGGTGCACCGGCCGCCTCTCGGCCCGGAGCGTCTCGCCGAGCGCGGCGACGGAGGCGAGGGAGGACAGGTCGAGGTCGCGCAGGGAGACGTCGGCGTCCGGGACCTGCGCGCGGATCCGGGCGACCGCGGCCTCGCCCTTGCGCGGGTTGCGGACCGGCAGGACCACCTCGGCGCCGGCCGCAGCGAGCCGGCGGGCCAGCACGAGGCCGACGCCGTCGCTGCCTCCCGTGACGACGGCGCGGCGGCCGGTGAGGTCGGGGACGGGGACGTCGGGGCGGGAACGCGGCATCGGGTGCTCCTCGGGTCGTGGGGACCCCAGCCTCACCGCGCGAGGCGCCCGTGTTCAGGGACGGCCGATCCGCGGATCGCCGGTCCCCGGCCGCGGCGACGCCGGCCGGGACGCACCACGCCCCGGCGGGCCGGCGCGGCTCCCGTCCGGTGCCAGGACGCAAGCCGCCGCCGCTGCGCCCGGGACGCCACGGCTGCTCCTCCACGGGACCGAAGACGGTCAGGAGCAGCCGTCCCGACCGGGGCCGCGCCGGCCCCGACCAGGTCCGCGGTCGTGGCCCCGGGATCGGGGACCTCGAACGCGACGCGGATCCGGGCCGGGACGCGGTGGCCCACCTCGACCTCGTCGATGTACTCGGCGTGGCGGTACTCGGCGTGGCGCGGGTCGTTGATCTCCGGCGTCGCCCGGCCGGCGTCGAGGACGACGGGGCCGCCGTCGGCTTCGCGGGCCTCCTGCTCGGGCAACCCCCGCACGTCGCGGAGGAAGCGGACCGCGGCCCCGTGGTCCGTCGCGGTGACCACCAGGCGGAGTCCGGTGACCCGGTGCCCCTGCTCCGTCATGGGGTCTCCCGGCCGCGGTGGCGGTGTGCCGCGGGAGGTCATCGTGTCGCATGCGGACGAGCCGGCCCAGGTGCCGGCTCCTGCCGCCGGCGATCGGGGTCGCACCGCCAGCGACGTGCCGTCGGCTCCGGGGCCCCCGCCGGCCCGAGTGCGTGGAGGATGGCTCGATGCTGGTCACCGAGGACCGGGACGGCGTCGCCGTCCTGCGCATCGAGCACGGCCGGGTCGGCGCCCTGGACGTGGAGCTGCTGGACGCCCTGACCGAGGCCGTCACCGCGTCCGACCGGGCGCTGGTCGTCACCGGCACCGGCTCGTCGTTCTCCGCCGGGGTGGACCTGCGCCGGATCCTCGACGGCGGCCCGTCCTACACCGAGCAGCTCCTGACGGCGCTGTCCCGGACCTTCCGCGCCGTGTTCGACCACCCGCGGCCGACGGTCGCGGCGGTCAACGGGCACGCGATCGCCGGCGGCTGCGTGCTCGCCCTGGCGTGCGACCTGCGGCTGATGTCGGCCGGGCGGATCGGGTTGACCGAGCTGGCGGTCGGTGTCCCCTTCCCGACCGCCGCCCTGGAGATCACCCGGCACGCGCTCGGCTCCCGCGCCGGCCGGGTGCTGCTCGGCGCGCAGGCCGTGGACCGCGAGCGGGCGCTCACCCTGGGGATGGTCGACGAGCTCCCCGAGCCCGGCGACCTGCTGCCGCGGGCGGTCGCGCTGGCCGGGGAGCTGGCCGCCCGGTCGCCGGAGTCCTACCGGCTGGCCAAGGACGCGCTCCACCGCCCGGTGACCGCGGCGATCGAGGCGACCGCCGGCGGTGACGCGGCCGTCCTCGCCGGCTGGACCGCCGACGACACCCGGCGGCGGATCGAGGCCGCGCTCGCGGCGCTGGCACGGCGCTGACCGCCGGCCCATCGCTGCTGGGCCGTGGTGCTCCAGTTCCGTGGGATCCGCGGTCGCTCGTTCCTCGTCGCCGGCGATGACGGACGTGAGCGGACGCCGGCGCCCTGCCACGGACACGCCCGCACCTGCGACCAGCACGGCGGACACCCCGGGCGGCTGCCGACACCCCGGCCCGCCGGATCGCCACCGCTGGTCCACGCCGGAGCGGACGCGGCCAGGGACTGGCGTCGGGTCGACGTGCGAGCGAGGGCCCGGCGTCCCCTCGGTGTGCCGGACGACCGGAACCGGCCTGGTCCTCCCGTTCCGTTCACCAGGGCGGCGACGGCCGAGGCCCGGCACGGCACCTCGAACCACATCACGGCCGGCCCGCCTCGTCCGACGGCGTCGGCCCAGGAGAGGACTCCCCGACGTCCCGGCCCGGACGGACGGGCCGCGAACGCTCTCCCGTCAGACGCGCAGGCTGGTCATGCCACCGTCGACGCGGAGGACGGTGCCGGTGGTAGAGGCGGCGAGCGGGGAGGCGAGCGACGTGATCGCGTGCGCGACCTCCTCGGCGGTCACCAGGCGGCCCAGCGGCTGGCGGGCCCGCAGCGCCGCGGCGGCCGCGGCCGGGTCCTCGGCGGCGGCGAGCAACCGGCCGACCCACGGGGTGTCGGCCGTGCCGGGCGCGACGGCGTTGATCCGGATCCCCTCCTGCACGTGGTCGGCGGCCATGGCCAGCGTGAGCGCGAGGACCGCTCCCTTGCTGGCGCTGTAGAGCGCCCGCTGCCGGACGCCGAGGAACGCAACGGCCGAGCACGTGTTGACCACGGCCGCGTGCTGCGACCGCCGCAGGTGCGGCAGGGCGGCACGGGTGACCCGGGCGATGCCGGTGACGTTGACGTCGAGCACGCGTGCCCACTCGGCGTCGTCGTTCTCGCCCACGTGCCCGGTCGCGCCGATGCCGGCGTTGTTGACCAGCACGTCCAGGCCGCCGAGTCGCTCGGCCACCGTCGCGACCGCGGCGTCGACGGCGGCGGGATCGGTGACGTCGCACGGCACGGCGAGCACGCCCTCCGGGGCCGCGTCGGTCGCGCGGTCGAGGACCGCGACGCGGGCGCCGCGCTCCTGCAGCAGCCGGGCGGTGGCCGCCCCGATGCCACTGCCGCCGCCGGTGACGACGGCGACGAGCCCGTCGAACTCGGCCATGTCAGCTCCTCCTGAGTAGGGCACATGAGGGTGGCAGATGGGCCTGTCCGCGCCTCCCACGTGTGGCGGCGCCGGCTGGCTGGAGTCACGCTCAGGCAGGCGGTTCGGAGCAGGGGTACTCGTGGAGCTCGGTGAACCGGCCGTCCTGCAGCCGGTACAACGTCACCATGCGGATCCGGAGGCGTCGACCGTCCTCCCGGTACGTGGCCTCCCACAGGTACTCGGCAGCAACCCGGTCAGCCACCGCGAAGGCGTCCACGAGGGTGTAACGGCGTTCGCTCAGCAGCCCTGACACCCCTCGCACCGCAGCCTCGAGCTCTGTCCGGCCGCCGCTCCGGCCGCTGGGGAAGAAGGGTGTCGGGGCTTCCACCCACCGCACGTCCGGTGCGTAGAACTCGCCGAACACCCGCAGGGTCCGGGCCGCTGTCTCCTCGGCGCTCAGACCGGCCGTGGCCGCTGCGTTGTAGGCCGCCACCATGCGCTCGATGGTCTCGAGGTTGGACTCCGCCTGCGTCATGCCGGGGTGCTACCCGGCAGCCCTGCCGGGTCCTCGTCGGGGAGGACCCACGTCATCACTCTCATCTGCCGGGCTCAGATCCTCGTGGGGTCGACGTGGATCTTGGGTCCCGGGCCGGCGCCCTCGACGCGCTCCCCCGCCAGCACGGCGCCGACCTGGTCGAGGCCCACGGTGGCGGCCACGAGCGGGCGGGGGTCGACCGCGCCGCTCGCGTAGGCGGCGATGGTGTCGGCCAGTCCCGGGGAGGCGGACAGGACGCCGACCGCGGTGACGTCCTCCAGCACCAGCGTGCGGGTGTCGATGCGGCTGGGGCTGCCGGCCAGGCCGATGTAGACCACCCGGCCGGCCGGCTCGACCAGGTCCAGCGCCAGGGCCGGGAGGTGCGCGGCGTTGGACGCGTCGACGACGGCGTCGAACGGCAGGTCCGGCAGGGTGTCCTCGGTGCAGGTGTGCGCGAAGCCGAGGTCGCGGGCGAAGGCGAGCGACTCCTCGGTGCGGCCCATCAGGTGCACGTCGGCACCACCGGCGCGCAGGAACATCGCCGTCAGCAGCCCGATCGCCCCCGGCCCGAGCACCAGCGCCCGGTCCCCCGGGCCGACCGCTGCCGCCTGCGCGGCGCGCAGCGCGTTGCCGCCCGGCTCGACCAGCGCGCCGAGCACCGCGTCCACCGCGCCGGGCAGGGGGTGCAGCGACCGGGCGGGGACGGCGAGCTGCTCGGCCAGCGCCCCGGGACGCCCGCCGCGGATGCCCACCTCCTGCCGCTGCGCGCAGACGTGCTGGTGTCCCCTGCGGCAGCGGCGGCAGGTCCGGTCGCCGAGCATGGTGTCGCCCGTGACCCGCCGGCCGACCCAGGACGGGTCGACGCCGCCGCCGACGGCGGAGACGGTGCCGGCCCACTCGTGGCCCAGCCGCATCGGATAGGCGGCGTGCCCCTGGTGCAGGTAGGCCATCTCGCCGGTGAAGAACTCCACGTCGGTGCCGCAGACGCCGACCCGTTCGACGTCGACGACCACCTCCCCGGGCACCGCCACCGGCGCCGGGACCTCCTGCACCTCGGCCCGTCCCGGGCCGGTGACGACGAGGGCCCGCACGGTCGATGCGCTCACCGGGGGGCGAGCACGCGCTGTCGCTGGCGGCCCAGTCCCGTGATGCCGAGCTCCACCACGTCCCCCGGCTGCAGCCAGACCTGCGGGGACAACCCCATGCCGACGCCGGGCGGGGTGCCGGTGTTGATCAGGTCCCCGGGCTCCAGCACCATGAACTGGCTCAGGTGGTGCACGACGAACCACGGGTCGAAGACCATCGTCCTCGTGTTGCCGGTCTGCCGGCGGACGCCGTTCACGTCCAGCCACATGTCGAGGTCCAGGACGTCGTCGATCTCGTCCGGGGTGACCAGCCAGGGGCCGGCGGGGTTGAACGTCTCGGCGGACTTGCCCTTGGTCCACTGCCCGCCGCGCTCCATCTGGAAGGCGCGCTCGCTGACGTCGTTGACGACGCAGTAGCCGGCGATGGCGTCGCGGGCGTCCTCGACCGCGTCCAGGTAGCTGGTGCGCCGGCCGATGACGACGCCGAGCTCCACCTCCCAGTCGGTCTTGGTGGAACCGCGCGGGATGCGCACGTCGTCGTCCGGGCCGATGAGCGTGTTCGGGGACTTGGTGAACAGGATCGGCTCGGCGGGCACCGCCTGGCCGGTCTCGGCGGCGTGGTCGCGGTAGTTCAGCCCGATGCACAGGATCTGGTGCGGCCGGGCGATCGGCGCGCCGATCCGCTCGCCGGCGAACCGGGACACCCGGCCGGCGGCCGCCCGCTCGGCGACGACGGGGCGGATCCGGTCGAGGCCGCCACTGCCGAGGAACGCCTCGTCGACGTCGCGGACGGCGTCGGAGAGGTCCACGTAGGTGGCGTCGTCGATGCGGGCGACGGGCTTCTCGGCGCCGGGCGCGCCGATGCGCATGAGGTGCACGGGCGGGGACTCCAGGGGTCGTCGGAGGTGACCGCGGAGGTCAGGGGCGTGTCCGGGTCGCCGGGCGGACGCCGGGCACCCGGTCGGAACCGACGAGCCGGCTCTCGCCGAGCCGGGCCCCGCTGCCCGTGCCGGGTGCTGTCGTTCCCGCGGCGGGGTGGTTACCGTCCATCGGGTTCCAGAAGCTAGACCGTCGGGTCGACAGTCGGAAGGCGGACGGCCGTGGAGCTCCGGAGCGCCCAGTGGTACGCGGGGGACGACCGCAACGCCTACATCCACCGCGCGTGGATGCGCCGCGGTGTACCGGGCGACGCGTTCGACCGGCCGCAGATCGCCATCGCGAACACCGCCTCGGACCTGACGCCGTGCAACGCGCACCTGACCGAGGTCGCCGCGTCGGTGCGGAACGGCGTCCACGAGGCCGGGGGCATCCCGCTGGAGCTCCCGGTGGTGTCGCTGGGTGAGACGCAGGTGCGGCCGACGGCGATGCTGTGGCGGAACATGGCCGCGATGGCCACGGAGGAGATGCTCCGGGCCAACCCGATCGACGGCGTCGTACTGCTCGGCGGCTGCGACAAGACCATCCCGTCGCTGCTCATGGCCGCCGCCTCGGTCGACCTGCCCGCCGTCGTCGTCCCCGGCGGGCCGATGCTGACCGGCACCTTCCGCGGCGTGCCGCTGGGCTGCGGCACGGACGTGTGGCGGCTGTCGGAGGAGGTCCGGGCCGGGACGCTGTCCCAGGATGCGTTCACGCGCTCGGAGTCGTCGATGATCCGCAGCCGCGGTCACTGCAACACGATGGGCACCGCCTCGACGATGGCGCTGGTCGCCGAGGCGCTGGGCACCGTCGTCCCCGGCCTCGCCGGCACCCCGGCCGCCGACAGCCGGCTGCTGGAGGCCGCGCACGGCACCGGCCGGCTGGCGGTGGAGATGGTCGCCGCCGACCGCCGTCCGTCCACGTTCCTGACGAAGGCGTCGTTCGCGAACGCGATCGTGGCGCTGGCCGCGATCGGCGGGTCCACCAACGCCGTCGTCCACCTGCTCGCGATCGCCGGGCGGCTCGGCGTCGACCTGACGCTGGAGGACTTCGACCGGATCGGCTCCGGCGTCCCGGTGCTGGTCGACCTGCTGCCGGCCGGCAGGTTCCTGATGGAGGACCTCCACCGCGCCGGCGGGCTGCTCGCCGTCCTCGGCGAGGTCCGCGACCTGCTGGACCCGACCGCGCTCACCGTCACCGGCAAGCCGCTGGTCGAGCACCTCGACGACGCACCGATCTGGGACCCGGAGGTCATCCGGCCGCGCCGCGAGCCGCTGGTCGAGCACGGCGGCATCGCCGTGCTGCGGGGCAACCTCGCGCCCTCCGGCGCGGTGATCAAGCCGGCCGCCGCCTCCCCCCACCTGCTCAGGCACCGCGGCCGGGCGGTGGTGTTCGACTCGATCGAGGACCTGCACGCCCGGCTGGACGACCCCGGCCTCGACGTCGACGCCGACTCCGTCCTCGTGCTGCGCGGCTGCGGGCCCCGGGGCTACCCCGGCATGCCGGAGGTGGCCAACACGCCCATCCCGAGGAAGCTGCTGGAGCAGGGCGTGCGCGACATGGTCCGCGTCTGCGACGGACGGATGTCGGGCACCGCCTACGGCACCGTCGTCCTGCACGTCGCCCCGGAGGCCGCCGCCGGCGGGCCGCTGGCGCTGGTCCGCACCGGCGACGTCATCAGCCTCGACGTCGGGGCCCGGCGCATCGACGTCGAGGTCCCCGACGACGAGCTGGCGGCCCGCACGCCGGACCAGGCCACCGTGGACGGCTTCGCGAACCCCCGGCGCGGCTGGGAACGGCTCTACGTCGACCACGTGCTGCAGGCCGACACCGGCGCCGACCTGGACTTCCTCGTCGGCTCCAGCGGCTCCCGGGTCAGCCGCGAGTCGCACTGACCGCCGCACCTCTCGAACGGCCCTGCTCCGCACTGTGGGCCGACAGGATGCGAACCTGCGCCCCCTCGCCCCCGGCCACCTGCGTGGGGTCCACGCTCGTTCGCCTCGAGTCGTCCGCGTGGATCGACGACGGGGCACGTACGTCCCACCTCCCGCTCATCCGCCCTCGTCCGAGGCTGGTTGCTGCACCCGTCGCCACGGGTCGCCCGGCGGTCGCGCGTGTCGCCGTGCGGATCCGGGCGGGAGCGGAGATCGAGGACTCAGCGACCGCCGACAGCTCGGCTGAGGTCGGTGCGGGAGCCGTGACGACGGTGGCCGGCGACCCGCTGACGCGGCGCGGCCGGGGCTGCGGGGATGAGCACGCGGGGTCGACGGGGTGGGAGCCGCCTCGCGCGGTCTCCGTCACCCGCAGGTCCGCGTCCCGGTCGCTGGGGTGTGCGCCCCCGATGGCGCCCGCGCCACGACGAAGGGGCCGCTCGTCGTCCGAGAGCGCGTGCGCCAGGGCCGTCAAGCTCCGTCGAGGAGGGCGCGTGCGGCGACGAGTTGTGGGGTGTCGAAACCCTCCGTGAAACCGTCGTACGCGGCGCGAAGGTCGGCGAGTGCCTCGTCGCGACGAGGGGTCGAACGTCGTAGGGTCGCGAGTCGCGTCGCCGCGACGAGATGGATCATCCGCGCGCCGTACGCTTCCGCGGATGCCGCGGCGCGCTCGAACAGCTCTTCGGCGGCGGAGACGTCGGCGACCGGGGACGCGAGGAGCAGGTCTCCCCACAGGATGTCGAGCTGCGGGTCCTGGAGGCCCTGGCTCCACACCGTGGACACCGCCTCCTCCACGAAGGCCGCGCCACGCTCCGGCTGACCGGCCATCAGGCACCCAGCCGCTCGGACCATGAGCAGGCTGCTCCAGAAGACCGGCGGGGTCGACAGTCCCTCGTAGAGGCCGAAGCCGCGCTCGACGTCGGCGAGTCCCTCGTCCAGCTCTCCGAACCCTATTCGTGCAGTTCCGCGCATGACGAAGGCCAGTGCCCGCCAGATCGGGTAGTCCTGCGCCTCGGCGATCCGCAGCAGCTCCCCGGCGTACTCGGCCACGCGCCCGAGGTCCTGCTGGCCGAGCGCCGCGAACGACGCGTGGAAGTAGGCGTAGGCCACCGAGTAGGGATGGCCGATCTGCCCCGCGAGCTCGATCCCCCGCTCGATGCGCACCTCGGCACGGTCCGGGAAGCCCGCTTCCCAGAGCAGCAACCCGGAGACGACGTAGGCGACCACCCCGGGGTTCGGACCGACGCGGAACTGCACCCGGGACGTCCGCTGCTCGAGGAAGTGCTCGATGGATTCGTCGAGGTGTCGCAGGCTCCCGGTGAGGTCCTCCGTCGCGACGGCACCGACGACGAGGTGCGCATCGGCCAGCAGGGCGGGCTCCCGGTTCTGCTCGGCCAGAGCCAACAGCTCACGCCCCACGGCAGCACCGCGTTCGAAGTCGGCCCGGAGCAGGTGCAGCGTCGCCACGGTCCGGAGCACCGAGAAGCGTTGAGGCACACCACCCGCAGCATCCGACCGATCGAGGGCGGCTCGGATGCGCCGCTCGACCTCAGCCGTGTAGCCGCTGACGGCGATCATCGACCGAGCCAGGCTCGTCTCCACGGCGATCTCATCCCGGATCCGCTCCGGCGTCTCCGGCTGGACGGACAGCACAGCGAGGAGGTCGCTCCCCAGCTCCACCGCCCCTCGGTAGTTGCCACGCGCATCGTAGTAACCCCACAGCGGTTCCAGCAGGTCGTTGAGCCGCGCGACGGCGCCCTCGCGGACCCAGTAGGACCAGGCCGCCCGGAAGTTGCCGAGCTCCAGGGACAGCGCGGCCAGCACCTCGGCTCGATCGGCGTGACCGGACGGGCTCCCCCACGCGCGCGCCTGCTCCGTGTAGTGCTCAGCGTGAGCGCGACGTGCGGCCGCCGCGACGTCCGGCCAGGACGCGAGCTGCTCGGCCGCGTAGTTGCGGATGGTGTTGAGCATGGACAGACGGGGCCGACCATCGCCTGCCTGCGTGCTGCGCACGAGGTTCTTGTCCACCAGCGAGCCCAGGCTCTCGACGACGTCGAGCCCGCCGAGGCTCGGCACACGCCCGATGACCGCCTCCACATCGGCCAGGCGGGCCCCAGCGAACACCGACAGCACGCTCAGCACGGCACGGTCCGCATCGCGGAGCAGCTCGGTGCTCCACTCGATGGCGCGACGAAGCGTTTGCTGGCGCTCCGGGAGGTCGCGCGGCCCGCCCCGGAGCTCGTCCAGCTGCAGCTCGAGGCGTGCGCGCAACTCGTCGACCGCGAAGAGCCTCACTCGCGCCGCGGCGAGCTCGATGGCCAGAGGCAGGCCGTCCAGCAGCCGGCAGATGGCCGCCACGTCGGTGGCGTTCTCGTCGGTCAGTCCGAACCCCATGACCACGGCAGCAGCTCGCTGGACGAACAGGCGCACGGCCTCGGATGCCTCCGCCTCCCCGACCGTCACCGTCTCTCGCTCCGGTAGCGACAGAGGAGGGACCGCGAAGAGGGCCTCACCGCGCACCCGCAGCGACTCCCTGCTCGTGACCAGCGCCGTGAGGTGCGGACAGTGCTGGAGCAGGTCACTGAGACCGGTGGCCGCCTCGGCCACCTGCTCGAAGTTGTCCAACACCAACAACATCCGGGCGGTGCGCAGACCGCGTCGGAGCGCCTCCAGCGGTTCGTCCTCGGTCACGCCGGGAAGCGACACGGTCCGGACGATGGCGGCGAAGACCTGTTCCGGTTCGTGCTCCACGCTCAGGTCCACGAAGAACACGCCGTCACGGAAGGCGGCGACGACGTCGGAGGATGCCTCGAGCGCCAATCGTGTCTTGCCGATGCCTCCTGGGCCGGTGAGGGTCACGAGCCGTGTCTCGACATCGGTCAGCAGGGACGTGAGGGCCGCGAGTTCACGACCGCGGCCCAGCAGCGTTCCGGTCGGGGACGGCAGCCGCTGACCTACCTCCAGGGTGTGCAGCGGCGGGAAGTCGGTGGGTAGCCCGGCGATGTCGAGCTGGTACAGCACCTCTGGCTGAGGGAAGTCCTTCAACCGGTAGTCGCCGAGCCGGCGCAGGGCGCTGCCTCCGGGAAGCGCCCGAGCCAGAAGAGCCGCGGTTGCCTCCGACAGCACCACCTGTCCGCCCGAGGCGGCCGCCGCGATCCGCGCCGCCTGGTGCACGGAAAGGCCCACGTATCCGTCCTCGGTGGCCATGACCTCGCCGGTGTGCAGCCCCATCCGCACCAGGACGCGTTGGCGATCAGGCCAACGGTGCGCCGCGAGCGACCGTTGGCCCTGAGCCGCCGCCGCCGCTGCCTGTCCGGCCGTGGGGAAGGCGACGAAGAACGCATCTCCCTGGGTGTCCACCTCATGGCCACCGTGCGCGGTGAAGGCTGCCCGGAGCAGACATCGGTACTCCGCGAGCGCATCCGCATAGCCCAGCGCGTCCTCGCGCAGCAGCCTCGTCGACCCGGCGATGTCCGTGAAGAGAAAGGTGACCGTTCCCGTGGGAAGCACATCGACCTCCGGCCGCGTCCCCGCACCCGAAGTCAAACACGGGTATCACTCACCGAGGAAGGTCTCGGCGCCAGCGACACCGAGGGCGGCTCTCGCCACCGGGGCGCCCGGAGGGCCCACTCGAACCGGTGCCGTCCCGGCCCGACCCGCTCCGGCCGCGCCCCCTCCTGCGGCAGGGTGATGACGGCGGTGGTCCCGGTCGGGACGGCGACGTCGACGGTGAGCCGGCCGCCCTCCCGACGCCAGGCGACCGCCGCGCGCCCGTAGGGCGTGAGGTGGGCGGTGGACGCGGAGGTCAGCCGGCCGCCGGGCCGGGGGCTGTACCCCGTGACCATGGGGGCCACGACGATCCCCGAGTGCCCTCGACGAGGTGCCGGGGATGCTCGGCCACGCGTCGATCGCCACCGCCCGCGACGTCTCCGGGCACGTCGCCCCTGGCGTCGCGCGCGAGGCGATGGACGTCCTGGGCGGCGCCTTGGGCGAGCGAGGGTGGCCCGGTGGTGGTCGATGAGGTGGTCAACCGCCCCAGGAAGCAGTCAGGGGCCGTTCCGGATCACTCCGGGACGGCCCCTGACCTGCACTGTCGGGCTGACAGGATTTGAACCTGCGACCCCTTGACCCCCAGTCAAGTGCGCTACCAAGCTGCGCTACAGCCCGAGCGCCCGGGCGGCTCGCACCGCCCGATCGCTGCGTGGAGCAGGTTACCGCACCCGCTCGCCCCTCCGGCCCGGTGGTCACCCGCGCGCCGGGACCGCGGCGTCGAGGTCGACCACCCGCCACCGTCCGTCCAGCGCAGCGCCGTCGTGCGTGACGAGCAGGACGGTCCGCGGGTCGCGACCGAGCAGGTCGAGGACGGACGCGGCGAGTGCGGGGTCGAGGTGGGCGGTGGGCTCGTCGAGCAGCAGCACGTCGGCACGGCTGAGCAGGGCCCGCGCCAGGGCCAGCCGGGCCCGCTCCCCCGCCGACAGCCGCTCGCCGCCCTCCCCCACCCAGCCGTGCAGCCCGAGCGTGGCGGCGACGTCCGCCAGCCCGACGTCGACCAGGACGGCGAGCAGGTCGTCGTCGGTGGCGTCGTGCCGGCCCAGGCGGAGGTTGGTGGCCAGCGTGCCGCCGAGCACCTGGGGCGCCTGCGCCGCCCAGGCCAGCCGCGACCGGACGCCGTCGAGCGGGAGCCGGCGCAGGTCCGTGCCGTCGAGGGTGACCCGGCCGGCGTCGGGGTCGCGCGCCCGCACCGCCAGCGCGAGGACGCTGCTCTTGCCTGCGCCGCTGCGCCCGGTCAGGGCCACCTTCTCCCCGTCGGCGACGGCGAGGTCGAGGCCGGTGAGGGCGGGCGCGGCGGCACCGGGGTACCGCAGCGTCACGCCCTCGAGGCGCAGCGCGGAGCCGGCCGGGAGCGGCTGCGGGTCGCCCGGCTCGGTCACCGCGGGCCGCTGCTCCCCCAGCGCCCGCACCCGCTCCGCGGCGGCGCGGATGCCGCCGGCGACGCTCCAGGCCGCTCCCGACCCGGCGACGGCCTCGAACGCGCCGAGCACCCCCAGCGCGCAGGCGGCCAGCAGCAGCGGCGACGTGGTGCCGGCGGCGACGCCGGTCCCCACCAGCCACAGGGCCGCCACCAGGCCCACCCCGGGCACGCCCTCCCGGGCCAGCGTGGTCACCGCCGTCAGCCGCGCGGCCGCCCGTTCGGCCTCCTCCTGCCGGTCGAGGGAGGCGCCCAGCGTGCGCAGGGCGGTCGCGCCGCCGTCCCCGCTGAGCGCGTCGGCCAGGCCGCGCACCAGGTCCAGGAAGTCGGCGGCGAGGTCGGCGTCGGCCCGGGCCGCGGCGAGCGCGGCCGCCCTCCCCGCCCGGGCCGCCGCGGCCGGGACGGCCACCCCCAGCACCAGCAGCAGGGCGGCCAGGACGACGGCCGTGGCCGGCGACACCAGGGCGGTGAGGACCACCGCGACCCCGCCGGCGAGGACGGCCACGCCCGTGGGCACGACCAGCCGGGCGACCACGCCCTGGAGCTCGTCGACGTCGGTACGCACCCGGGTCAGCAGCTCGCCGCCGCGGGCGCCGGTGAGCGCGGCCGGCGCGAGCGGGGTGAGCCGCTCGAGCAGCCGGGCGCGGACCCGCGCCACCAGGCGCAGCGTGACGTCGTGGGTGACCAGCCGCTCGGCGTAGCGCACCGCGGCGCGGGACACGCCGAACAGCCGCACCCCCGTGATCAGCGGCATGAGGACCAGCAGCGTCGAGGGCCGCTGCGCCGCGCCCGTGATCAGCGCCCCGGCGGTGGCCAGCAGCGCCGCGCCGCACAGCACCGTGAGCGATCCCAGGACCACGGCGAGCGCCGTCCGCGGACCCCGGACCAGCGCCAGCAGCTCCCTCACCGCGCGGCCTCCGGCGCCCGCAGCCGTCCGGCGTCGAGGTCCACGACCCGGTCGTGCAGCGCCAGTGGACCGGGCCGGTGGGTGACCGTGACGACGGTGCGGCCGCGGGCGAGCCCGTCCAGGGCGGCCAGCACCTGCCGCTCGGTCGCCTCGTCGAGCTGCCCGGTGGGTTCGTCGAGGACCAGCAGCGGCGCGTCCTTGACGAAGGCGCGGGCCAGGGCCAGCCGCAGCCGCTCCCCGCCGGAGAGCCGGGCGGCGTCCTCCCCCAGCCGCGTCGCGGCGCCGTCGGGGAGCCCGCGGACGACGTCGAGGAGCCCGGCACGCGCGAGCGCCTCCTCGACCTCGGCGTCGGTGGCGGCCGGGCGCCCGAGCCGCACGTTGTCGGCGACGGTGCCGGGCAGCAGCCACGGCCGCTCCGGCACGTAGGCCACGCGGGCCCGCCAGGCGTCGGGGTCGAGCTCGGTCAGCGGCACGCCCCCGACCAGCACGGCGCCCTCGTCCGGGGCGGCGAGGCCGAGCAGCAGCCGGGCGAGCGTGCTCTTGCCCGCCCCGCTCGGGCCGACCAGCGCGGTCCTGGACCGCGGCGGCAGCTCGAGGTCGACGTCCGCGAGCGCGGTGCGCCCGCCGTACCGCAGCGTCACCCCGCGCAGCGCGACCGAGGGGACCCCGTCCGGGACCGGCCGGGTGCCGCGCGGCGGCCCGGGGGCGTCGAGCAGCGCGAACACCCGCTCGGCGGCCGGCCGGCCCTCCAGGCTCGCGTGCCGGTCGGCCCCCAGCGCGCGCAGCGGCGCGAAGAACTCCGGCGTGAGCAGCAGCACGAGCAGCGCCCGCTCCAGGTCCATCCCGCCCTGGAACAGCCGCACACCCACGGTCACCGCCACCAGCGCCGTGCACAGCACCGCGCCGAACTCGAGGACGAAGCCGGACAGGAAGGCGACCCGCAGCAGCCGCATCGTGCTGACGCGGTGGGCCTCGCTGACGTCGGTCAGCCAGCGGGCGGTGCTGCGCGCCCGACCGAACGCGACCAGGGTCGGCAGCACCCGCAGGGTGTCGACCAGCGACGCCCCCAGCCGGCCCAGCGCCTCCCAGGAGGCGCGGGCCGACCGCGCGGCGAGGGCACCGGTCAGCCACAGGAAGACGAGCACCAGCGGGCCGGTCAGCAGCAGGATCGCGCCGCTGGCCGGGTCGAGCACCAGGACCGTGGCGGCCACCAGCGGCGGGACGACGGCCGCCGTCGCCGCCCCGGGCAGCAGCCGGCCGACCACGCCGTCGAGCTTCGCGACGCCCTCGGTCACCGTGGTGACCAGTTCCCCGGCCCGCTCCCCGGCGGTGCGCGCGGGACCGAGGTCGAGCAGCTTCCGGAGCAGCGCCGCGCGCAGTGTCCGCCGCACCCGCGCCGAGGCCAGCCGCGCCGCCCGGTCGCGGAGGGCGGCCACGGCGGCGCGCGCTCCCCAGGCGGCGACCACGCCGGCGAGGACACCGGCGTGCCCGGCCGGGTCCCCACCGCCGACGACCGCGGCGACGAAGGCCGCGACGAGCGACCACTGCACCACCAGCAGCGCCCAGGTGAGCACCCCGAGCAGGGCGCAGAGCAGCACCAGCCGGCGTGGCCCGGACAGCGCGAGCAGGCGCCCGGTGGGTCCCCGCACGGTCAGTAGCCGTGGTTCAGGGCGCCCTCGTCGGGGCGGACGCGTTCGCGGAAGACGTAGTAGTTCCAGATCTGGTAGCCGATGATCAGCGGCAGGAAGATCCCGCCCACCCAGGTCATCAGCACCAGCGTGTACTGCTGGCTGGCCGTCTCCTCCAGCGTCAGGCCGAAGTCCGGGTCGAGGGTGGAGGGCAGCACCTCGCCGCGGGTGTACAGCGCGATGAAGACCGTCACGGTGGCGAAGAGGACCGTCAGGCCGCTCATCGTGAAGGCCAGGGTGTCCCGGCGGCGGACGAGGGCCAGCCAGATGCTGGCCAGGGTCAGGAACGCGGCGATCGGGAACGCCCACGGCACGACGCCGAAGTCCTCGAACAGGTCCTCGGTCACGTAGCCCATGACGACGAACGCCACGATCGCCGCCGTGGCCAGCGCCCCCCACCGCAGCGCGGCCTTGCGCGCGCGGTTGTAGAGGACGGTGTCGGTGTGCAGGCGCAGCAGCAGGAAGTTCGCGCCGTGCAGCGTGAACAGCAGCAGCGTGGTGACCCCACCGACCAGGGAGAACGGGGTGAACATCGCCGCGAACCCGCCCTCGACCCGCGCGTCGGCGTTCACCGGCAGACCCTCGATGAGCTTGGCCATGATGACGCCCCACAGGAACGACGGGACGACGCTGCCGCCGAAGGACATCCAGTCCCAGAACGCCCGCCACCGTTCGCTGTCGACCTGGTTGCGGTACTCGAAGGAGACACCGCGCAGCAGCAGCGCCAGCAGGATGAGCACGAACAGCGGGTACATGCCGCTGAAGACCGCGCCGTACCAGACCGGGAACGTCGAGAACATGAGCCCGGCCGCAGCGATGACCCACACCTCGTTGCCGTCCCAGAACGGCCCGATCGTGCCGGTGAGCGCCCGCTCCTCGGCCTCGGTCCGGGCCAGCGTCGGCCGCAGGATGTCGACGCCGAAGTCGAAGCCCTCGAGGAAGAAGTAGAGCGTGAACGTCAGCGCGATCAGCCAGAACCACAGCGTGACCAGGTCCACCGTCAGTCCCTCTTCTCGTACCCCTGGAAGCCGGCACCCTCGTAGTCCGGCGCCGGCGCGGCCACCAGCTGCGCCTCCGGCCTGCGGTGGATGCCCGCCCGGGCGGTGACGCTGAGCAGGTAGACGTCCAGGCCGATGAGGGCCAGGTACACCACCCACAGGCCGACGAGTCCGGCCAGCACCTCCCCGGCGGTGTTGGGGCTGACGCCCTCGGTGACGGTGAGCTCGCCGTAGACCATGAACGGCTGGCGGCCCATCTCGGTGACCATCCACCCGGTGAAGTTGGCGATCCAGGGCAGCGGGATGAACAGGACCAGCGCCCGGAGGAACCAGCGGGTGGTGTCCAGTCCGCGCTTGCGCCGCCACCAGAGGAACAGCCCGAGGAACGCGGTGGCCAGCAGCAGCGAGCCGATCGCGACCATGATCCGGAACGACCAGTACACCCAGGCCACCGGCGGGGTGTAGTCGTCCTCCCCGTAGGCCTCGTCGTACTGCTCCTCGATCTGGTTGATCCCGTCGTAGCGGCCCTCGAGGCTGTTGTAGGCCAGGATCGAGCCGACGTAGGGGATCTCGACGTTGAACGGGTTCTCCCGCCGCCCCTGGTCGATGACCGCGAACAACGACCACGGGGCCGGCGAGTCCGAGGTCTCCCACTGGGCCTCCATGGCCGCGAACTTCATCGGCTGGTCCTCGCGGGCGACCTGGGCCTCGGTGTGCCCGCTGACCACGGAGAACACGGTGCCGACGGCGGCGAAGACCAGTCCGATGCGCAGCGACCGGGAGTAGACGTCGGTGTCCTGCCGGCGCAGCAGGTGGAAGGCGCTGATGCCCAGCACGAAGAACGCGGCGACGACCCAGGCGCTGCCCTGGACGTGGGCGAAGTACAGCCAGGCCTTGTAGTTGAAGACGACGGCGCCGAAGTCGGTCAGGCGGGCCTGGCCGTCGACGACCTCGTAGCCGACGGGGTGGTGCATCCAGGCGTTGGCCAGCACGATCCAGAACGCGCTGATCTGGGTGCCGATCGCGACCAGCCAGATGCTGGCCAGCCGCATCCAGGGCCGCAGCCGGTCCTTCCCGAACCACCACAGCCCGATGAAGGTGCTCTCGAGGAAGAACGCCATGAGCACCTCGAGCGCCAGCGGGACGCCGAAGATGTTGCCGACGAAGTCCGAGTACTCGCTCCAGTTCATCCCGAACTGGAACTCCTGCACGATCCCGGTCACCACGCCGACGGCGAAGTTGATCAGGAAGAGGTGACCGAAGAAGTTGGTCATCTTCCCGTAGACCTCGCGCCGGTCCCGGCGCGCGTAGGCGATCGTCTCCATGACCGCGATGAGGAAGGCGAGACCGACGGTCAGCGAGACGAAGAAGAAGTGGAAGATGCTGGTCGAGGCGAACTGGAAGCGCGAGAGCTCGACCACGTCCACGCGGACACCACCTCGGTCGGGGCCCGGTGGGGAAGCGCGCCGGGCTGGCGCGGGCCGGGCTCCCGGGCCTCAGGGTTGCACGCAACTCTGTGACCTGCACCACGGACGGCGAGTGGTGGCGCCCGGGCCGGGCCCCGCGGGAATGCCCCGCGCCGGCCCGCGTTGGTGGTTGTCCGTGACAACCGTGACCCGCGCCTCCGTCGGGCTCCGTTCCGAGCGCGGCCCCGTGCTCGGCGCCGTCATGCTCAGCACCGCGCTGATCGCCCTCGACAGCACGATCATCGCCACCGCCGTCCCCGCCGTCGTCGACGACCTCGGCGGGTTCAGCCAGTTCCCCTGGCTGTTCAGCGTCTACCTGCTCACCCAGGCGGTGACCGTGCCGGTCTACGGCAAGCTCGCCGACGTCCTCGGGCGCAAGCCGGTGCTGCTGTTCGGCATCGCGGTGTTCGTCGCCGCCTCGCTGTTCTGCGGCCTGGCCTGGTCGATGCCGGCGCTGATCGTCGGGCGGGCGCTGCAGGGCATCGGCGCCGGCGCCGTCCAGCCGATCGGCATGACCGTCATCGGCGACATCTACACCGTCGAGGAGCGCGCCCGGGTCCAGGGCTACCTCGCCTCGGTGTGGGGCGTCTCCTCGGTGCTCGGGCCCACCCTGGGCGGCGTCTTCAGCGACTACCTGTCCTGGCGCTGGATCTTCCTGGTCAACCTGCCGCTGGGCGCGCTGGCGTTCGTCGCGCTGCTGCGCCGGTGGAACGAGCGCGTCGAGCGCCGCACCCACCGCTTCGACGTCGCCGGCGCCGTGCTGCTGTCGGCCGGTTTCGCGCTGCTCATCCTCGGGCTGCTGCAGGGCGGCAGCGCGTGGGCGTGGACGTCGGGGACCTCGATCGCGGTCCTCGCGACGGCGGTCGTGCTGCTCGCGGCCTTCGCGTTCGTCGAGCGGCGGGCCGCGGAGCCGGTGCTGCCGCCGTGGGTGCTGCGCCGCCGCATCCTGCTGTCCGGCAACGTGGCCGCGCTCGGCCTCGGCGCGCTGCTGATCGGGCTGAGCTCCTACCTGCCGACCTGGGCGCAGGGCGTCCTCGGCGCCGGCGCGCTCGAGGCGGGCTTCGCGCTCGCCGCGCTGACCCTCGGGTGGCCGGTCGCGGCGAGCCTCGCCGGCCGGCTCTACCTGCGGATCGGCTTCCGGAACACCGCGCTGCTCGGCGTCGCGCTCGCCGTCGCCGGGACCGCCGGGACGGCGCTGCTCGGCGCGGACGCCCGGCTGTGGCAGGTCGGCGCGTGGATGTTCGTCACCGGCGCGGGCCTCGGGCTGTCGTCGTCGCCGCTCATCGTCGCGGTGCAGTCGGTGGTCGGCTGGGACCGGCGCGGCGTCGTCACCGCCACCAACATGTTCGCCCGGTCGATGGGGTCCGCGGTCGGCGCGGCAGTGTTCGGAGCGATCGCCAACACCACGCTGGCCGCCCGGTTCGCCTCACCTCCGCCGGGCCTGGACGGCGAGGTCCCCACCGACGTCGACAGCACCACCGCGGCGCTGTCGCAGGGCGGCGCCGTCGCGGAGTTCGCGCGGGAGAGCCTGCACGCGGCCTCGCACGGCGTGTTCGTCGCCACTGCCGTGACCGCCGTCGTCATCGCGCTGGCGGTGCTGGCCATGCCGCGCCGGACCGAGCCGCTGCGCTTCGACGACGACCCGGCCCCGGCGGGCTGACGCGGTCAGCCGCGCCGGTCGTTCCCCCGGCCCTCGCGGACCTTCACCGAGATGTCCAGCGGCGTCCCCTGGAAGCCCCACCGCTCGCGCAGCTTGCGCTCGAGGAACCGGCGGTAGCCGGCCTCGAGGAACCCGGTGGAGAAGACGACGAACCGCGGCGGCCGGACGTCGGCCTGCGTCACGTACTTGATCTTCGGTGCGCGACCGCCGCGGGCCGGCGGCGGCGTCTCCTGCACCAGCTGCCGGACGTAGGCGTTGAGCTCCGCCGTCGGCACCCGGGTCTCCCACGAGGCGAGCGCGGCGTGCAGGTGGTCGGGCAGCTTGCCGATCCCGCGGCCGGTGGCAGCCGAGATGTTGACCCGGCTGGCCCACCTGACGCGGGCGAGGTCTCGCTCGATCTCGCGCTCGAGCTGGGCGTGCCGGTCCTCGTCGAGGGTGTCCCACTTGTTGAACGCGATGACCAGCGCGCGCCCGGCCTCGATGACCTGGGTGATGACCCGCTGGTCCTGCTCGCTGATCACCTCGTCGGCGGCCAGCAGCACGACGGCGACCTCGGCGGCCTGGATGGCGGCCTCGGTGCGCAGGCTGGCGTAGTACTCAGTGCCGCTGGCGGTGTTCACCTTGCGGCGCAGCCCCGCGGTGTCGACGAAGCGCCACTCCTCACCGCCGAGGGTGATGATCGAGTCGACCGGGTCCACGGTGGTGCCGGCGACCGAGTCGACGACCGAGCGCTCCTCCCTGGCCAGCCGGTTGAGCAGGCTGGACTTGCCCACGTTGGGCCGCCCGACCAGCGCCACCCGCCGCGGGCCGCCCTCCTCGGGCTGCTCGCGCGGCGCCTCGGGCAGGGCGTCGAGCACCAGGTCGAGCAGGTCGCCGCTCCCCCGCCCGTGCAGCGCGCTGACCGGCTGCGGCTCGCCCAGGCCCAGCGACCACAGCTCGGCGGCGTTGGCCTCGCTGCGCTCGTCGTCGACCTTGTTGGCGACGACGATCACCGGCCGGTCGCTGCGCCGCAGGATGCGCGCGGCGGCCAGGTCGGTGTCGGTGGCGCCCACCTGGCTGTCGACGACGAACACGATGACGTCGGCGGTACGCATGGCGTGCTCGGCCTGCCGGCTGATCGACGCGCCCAGCCCCTCGGCCTTCGGGTCCCAGCCGCCGGTGTCGGTGACGGTGAACCGCCGGCCGTTCCACAGCGCCTCGTAGGAGATGCGGTCCCGGGTGACCCCGGGGACGTCCTGCACCACCGCGGCGCGCCGGCCCAGGACGCGGTTGACCAGCGTCGACTTGCCCACGTTGGGCCGGCCGACGATCGCCACCACCGGCAGCGGGCCGCCGGTGCCCTCCTCGCTCATGCCCTCTCCCCCGCACCGACCGCCGAGAGCGCCAGCTCGACGATGCGGTCGACGACGCCCTCCCGGTCCAGGTCGGTGCTGTCCACGACCACCGCGTCGGCGGCCGGCCGCAGCGGGCTGTCCGCGCGGCTGCTGTCGTACTCGTCCCGGCGGCGCAGGTCGGCGGCCAGGCCGGCGATCTCGTCCGGGGTGGTCAACCCCAGCTGGGCGGCGCGCCGCTGCGCGCGCGCCTCCGGCGCGGCGGTCAGGTAGACCTTCACGGTCGCGTCCGGCAGCACCACGGTGCCGATGTCCCGGCCCTCGACGACGACGGCGTCGGCGGCGGCCACCAGGGCGCGCTGCTGGTCGACCAGCTGCCGGCGCACCGCGGGCACCGCCGAGACCGCCGAGACGTTGCGGGTCACCTCGGCGCCGCGGATCCGCACCGCGACGTCGGTGCCGTCGACCTCCACCCGCTCGATGTCCGCCGCGGTCCCCACCTCGATGCGCGCACCGGCGACCACGCGGGCCACCGCCTCGGCGTCCTCGGGGTCGACGCCGGCGTCGAGGACGGCCACGGTCGCGGCCCGGTACATCGCACCGGTGTCGAGGTAGGCCGCGCCCAGCCGGGTCGCCGCCGCGCGCGCGACGCTGGACTTGCCCGTGCCCGACGGCCCGTCGAGGGTCACCTGCCCCCGGAACCCCCGCGCGCTCACTGCGCTGTCGCTCCGCGCAGTGGTCTCCGCTCGCTGACGCTCGCTCACTGCGCTGTCGCTCCGCGCAGTGGTCTCCGCTCGCTGACGCTCGCTCACTGCGCTGTCGCTCCGCGCAGTGGTCTCCGCTCGCTGACGCTCGCTCACTGCGCTGTCGCTCCGCGCAGTGGT
>NZ_JBJGZC010000013.1:0-159052 GCF_054050315.1 Geodermatophilus sp. SYSU D00867
GGGCGAGGGGGGGGGGGGGGGCCGGGGGGGGGGGGGTGGGCCGCCCCGGGCCGGGGGGGGGCGGCGGGGCGGGGCCGCTCGGCGGGGGCCGGCTGCTCCGCCTCGAGGGCGTCGAGCGCCGCGATGATCGCCTGCACGGGCACGTGCCCGGAGGCGACCAGCTGACCGCCGGAGCGCCGCAGCGCGCGGGCGAAGGGCGCCGCCCAGACGTTTTCGTAGACGAGGATGCCGGCCGCGGTGCCCGGGTCCAGCGCCGCGGCGGCCTCGGCGAGGTCGTCGTCGCCGAGGAGGCCCGAGCGCGCGCCGTCGAACAGCGCCGCCTCGAGGACCTGCATCCGCCGGAGGTCGGTCTGCTCCAGGGCCGTGACGGTGCCGTCGGCGTCCTTGCGCAGGAACACCAGGTCCAGGATGCGGATGACCCCGCGGTCGACGAGGTCGACCAGCAGCGGGAGGGCCTCCCCGGTCATGCGCTCCGCCGGGAAGGCGACGACGAGGTAGTCGACCGGTCCCATCTGGTCGAGGTCGGCCCGGTCGGCGTCGGTCGGCTGCTGGAGGTCCGTGGTCATCTCTGCCCCAAGGGTGCGGGTGGACGGCGGTCGACCCAGGGTCGCCGCGGGGGCCGCCGGTCCACGTCCCCCCGCGCGGACGATCCGCACAGCACAGCGGGGGCACCCGTCCCGGGACGGGCACCCCCGCGCGCGTCGGCGGTCAGCGGTAGTCGGACTTCAGCTCCCGCCCGTGGACGATGATCGCGTAGATCACGATGACGTCGATCGTGATCATGAGGACCGACCACACCGGGTACGCGGCGATGAAGGCGAGGTTCACCAGCGCGCTGAGGAACGCGATGCACACACCGACCACGCGGGCGGCCGTGTTGCCCGCCAGCAGGCCGAGCCCCGCCGCGACCCCGATGACGCCGATGACCATGTGCGTCCAGCCCCACACGTCGTAGTCGACGTTCACCGCCAGGCCGGACTGCGTGACCAGGTAGAAGCCGTCGTCGAAGACGGCGATGAGCCCCTGGATCACCTGGAACGTGCCGAGCATGACGAGCATGACGCCGGCGAAGACGACCCAGCCCGCCCAGCCGCTGGGCGGCCGCTCCTCGAGGGGTCGCTGCTCGTAACGCGGCCGCGGCACCGACGTGGTCGTCGACGTCGCGTCCGCGCGCGAGGTGTCTGTCACGTGCCTCTCCTCCTCGATCCGGCCCCGGGTCCCGGTGGCCCGTGCGGCAGGCGGGACCCGAGGCGTGTGCGGCAGCAGCGTGGGCCCCCGCGGACCGGGCGGCATCGTCCGCCCTGCATGACCCCGGCCGCCTCCCGCCGCGGCGACGCGCCGCCGGGAGGTCAGACGAGGCCGAGCTCGCGGCCCCGCCGGACCGCCTGGTTGCGCCGGCTCACGGCGAGCTTGCGCAGGATGCTGCGGATGTGCGTCCGGACGGTGTTCACCGAGATGAACATGGTCGCCGCGATCTCCGCCGTGGACAGCATCCCCGCCAGGTACCGCAGCACCTCCGTCTCCCGGTCGCTGAGCTCCTGGACGACGTCGGGCACCTCCCGGGGAGCCGGCGGGCGGGTCGCGCCGGGGCGCGGCGCGGCTGTCGCCGACGGGTTCAGCCAGGCGGCGGGTCCCTGCAGCCGAGGCTGCGTGCGCAGCAGCCGCCGGGCCTGGGGCAGTGTGTCGACGAAGGGCCAGCGCAGCAGCTCGGGCCGGGCCGTCTCGAGGGCCTCGGCGAGCTCGTCCACCGCGGCGGGCGCGTGGCCTGCCTCCAGCAGCTGGCAGGCGCGGATGACCCGGGCCTCGACGACGGCGGCCGGCGCCCTGGTCCCCGTCGGCTCGGTCGGCGTCACCGCCGTCGGGTCGCCGGACAGGAGGTCGACCGTCGCGCGCAGCCGCCGGCTCCACGGCTCGTCGACCCGGGTCTCCCGGAGGATCGACAGTCCCTCGGTCACGTGCCCGCGGGCGACCGCGAGCCGGACCACCTCGCCGATCACCGGCTCGGCCACCCACCGGGGCAGGCGGGGTCCCCGCAGGTGCGGCCCCAGGCACCGCTCCGCCGCGTCGTACTCGTGCCGCAGCCGCAGCAGCTGGCTCTGCAGCACCGCGAGGAGCGGCTCCGCGTGGGCGGCGCCGGCCGTGCCGTCACCCAGGGACCGCGTGCGGGCGTGCGCCCGGCCCAGCCACTCCCGGGCCGCGGGGAGGTCGTAGCGGCGCAGGTGCGTCCACGCGAGCGCGGTCGCCGACGCCGGCTCGCGCGCGGCGTCGTCCCGGCCCTCCCCGGCCGCGAGCCTCTCGGCCTCGCCGGCCAGCTCGACGGCGTGGTTCAGCCGGCCCTCGAGGGCCTCGAGCAGGCCCAGGGAGGCGACGGTGCCGCTGCGCAGGTGCCGCGAGCCCGCCGCCTGGGCGGCGACCGCCGCCGTGCGCAGCCCGGCGACCAGCTGCCCGGTCGGCTCGTCGGTGCCGAGGGCCGCGGCGGCGCGCAGGGCGCCCAGCACCGCGGCACCCTCCCGCCGGTCGTCGTCCGGCAGCGCAGCCAGCAGCGGAGCGGCGGCGTCGGCCTCGGTGAGCCGGGCGCCGGCGGGGACGCCGGAGGCGGCGGCGGTCGCCAGGGAGGTGAGCGAGGCCGAGACGCGCAGCGCCGGCCGGGAGCCCTCCCCGCGGGCCGCCGCGACGTCGGCGAGGTCGGCCGCCGCGGGCGCGGCCCCGTCGGCCAGGGCGACGGCGGTCCGGAGCACGGCGGCGTCGGGACCGCGGAACCGCTCGGGCAGCGCGCGGACCCCGGCCAGCGCCGGGTCGGTGCCGTGCGCGAGCAGGCGCGGGACGAGCAGGTCGTCGACCAGCAGCCGCGCGACCGCCGGCCAGTCCTCCGCGGCGGCGGCGTGACCGACCGCCTCGGGGACCCGGCCGGCCGCGGCGTACCAGTCGGCGCAGGTCCGGTGCAGGGCGGCGACGTCACCGGGGTGGTCGTAGGCCAGCTGGGCCTGCAGCATCTCCCGGAACAGCGGGTGCACGCGGTATCCGCCGGGCGCGCCGGGCGAGGCCTCGACGAAGGCGTTGGCCCGCGCGAGCCCCGCGAGGACCCGCCGGCCGATCGGCCGCCCGCACAGCCGGTCCACGAGGTCGGGCCACAGCTCCGCGGTCACGCTGACCCGGAGCAGGAACCTCCGCACCGGGGCCGGCTGCCGCTGCAGCACCTCCGCGAACAGGTACTGCGCGACGCTGCCGTCGTCCTGCGCGAGCGAGGTCACCAGGTGCTCGGGGGAGGCTCCCTGCGCGAGGGCGGCGCCCGCCAGCCGCAGGCCGACCGCCCACCCCTGCGCCTCCGCGTGGAGCGTGCGGGCGACCTCCGGCGACACCGGCACCCCCATCGCGGCGAACAGCTCCCGGGCCTCGTCCGGGGTGAAGGCCAGCTCCGCCGCGCGGATCTCCGAGACGGTCCCGGCCAGCCGGTACTGGTGCAGCGGTACCGGCGGGTCCGCGCGGGCGCACAGCACCAGCCGCAGCCTGCCGCCGGAGTGCCGGACCAGCAGGTCGAGCCCCGTGGCGATCGACCGGTCCCGCACGTGGTCGGCGTCGTCGACCACCAGCGTCACCGGCCGGGGCAGCGCGGCTACCCGACCGGCGAGGGACGGGACGAACGCCGGCGGCTCCGGCCCCCCGGGCTCGAGGGGCGGCAGGCCGGCGCGCGCGAGCCCCACCGACTCCAGCGCACCGACGACGTAGCTCCAGAACGCCGCCGTGTCGTCGTAGTCGTCGACGGTGAGCCAGGTGACGGGGCCGTCCGGCCGGCTGCGCGCCCACGAGGCCGCCAGCACCGTCTTGCCGGAACCCGCCGGCCCGCTGACCAGCGTCAGGGGCGACCGCTGCACCGCCCGGGACAGCGCGGTGGTCAGCCGCGGCCGGAGGACCGTCGCGTCCCCGGGTTCGGGCGGGGTGAGCTTGGAGGCCAGCAGGGCCGGGCCGGGTCGCGCAGCGGCAGGCACCGCCGTCCCCGACCCGGTCGCGTGGATCGGCGACAGACTCGCCATGACGCGTCCTCCCGCGTGCGGTGCAGGCCGTCCCCCGTTCCCGAGCCTCCCTCTGGGCGCCTACCGGGCCGGCGTGCGACCGGTCCCCTTCCCCAGCCTGGCCGTCCCCCCTGCGGGACCTCAGAGCCGAAGGTCACCGGCCTCCCCTCCCCCGGAACACGCCGTGGAGGGGCGGGAGGTCACCGGAGCCTCCCGCTCCCCGCAGGGCCGGGGTTCATCCGTTCCGGATGAGGGACGGGCAGCACCCCTGCCGGACGCTGGCGGCTCCGAGGCAGGGAGGGCGCATGGTCCTGACAGCGGGCGGCGTCCCCCGGTGGCCGTGAACCCCGGCGGCCCACCGGTCGAGGAGCTGCGGCCGGCCGGTGCACCGTCGGCCGCCCCGTCGCCGGACCGGTTCGACGCCGACGGCGCGGTCCGGGACGCGGTGCAGGCAGCGGTGGCGGTGCTCGAGGTGACGGCGGCGCTGGCACGCCTCCTCGCGGAGCGCGCCGCCATCCGCCGCCGCACCGTCGTCGCACGCCTGCCGCGGCCCGGGCGCGCGCCGGAGGCGCTCGCCCACCCCGTGGTGGCGACGGCGCGCGCGCTGGCCGGGGCGGCCGACCGCGTGGTCCCGGCGGTGGCCCGGGGACTGCTCGCCCGCCTCGACGTCCCGGCGCTGGTCCGCGAGTTCGTGGACCTCGATCGGCTGGTGGCCCTGGTCGACGTCGACGCGGTTGCCGACCGGGTGGACGTCGGCCGGGTGCTGGCCCGCGTGGACCTCGACGGCGTGGTCGACCGGGTGGACCTCGACCGCGCCGTGGCCCGCGTCGACCTCGACGCCGCGGTCGGCCGGGTGGACGTCGACGCGGTGGCCGACCGGGTGGACGTCGGCCGGGTGCTGGCCCGCGTGGACCTCGACGGCGTGGTCGACCGGGTGGACCTCGACCGCGCCGTGGCCCGCGTCGACCTCGACGCCGTCGTCGAGCGGGTGGACCTCGACCGCGCCGTGGCCCGCGTCGACCTCGACGCCGCGGCCCTGCGCATGGACCTCGCCGGCCTGGCGCGGTACGTGGTCGAGGTGATCGACCTGCCCGGCCTGCTGCGCGCCTCGACCGGCTCGGTGACCTCGGAGGTGGTGCGCTCCGTGCGCGACCAGGGCGCCGACGCCGACCGGGCGGTGGAACGGGTGGTCGACCGGCTGCTGCGCCGGCACGCGCGGCGGACCACGGCGGGCGACGGCGTCCGCGGCCCCGCCGGTCCGGAGGCGTCGTCGTGACCCGGGCCGGGGAACGGCGCGGCACGCGGGCCGGCCTCCCGGCACCGGCGCCGGCGGAGCACGCGGCGCCGCGGGGAGGTCGCGCGGGCCTGGTCACCCGTGCGCTGGCCAACGTGGTGGACCTGCTCGTGGTCGCGCTGCTGGTGGTCGGGGGCTGCACGGCGGTCGCGGCCGCCCGGTTCCTCGTGAACCCGGCCGGCTTCTCCTTCCCGGCGCCCTCGTCGTCGACGCTGCTGTCCTGGACGCTCGGCGTGCTGGCGGTCTACCTCGCCGTCACCTGGGCCGACGCCGGGCGGACGTACGGCGACCGGCTGCTCGGGCTGCGCGTGGGCGACGACCGCGGGGACCGGCTGGGCTGGGGACGGTCCGCGGTGCGGGCGGTGCTGTGCGTGGTGTTCCCCGTCGGCCTGCTGTGGGTGCTGGTCAGCCGGGGGAACCGGTCGGTGCAGGACCTGCTGCTGCGGACCTCGGTCGTCTACGACCGGCCGCCGGCCCCGGTCGTCCCTGGCGGACGATGACCGCCGCCGGGTCACGGGGGAGGCTCGGGGTGTCCGGGACGCCGTGCCCCGCGCGGCCCGGACCCGGCAGCACCGGGCCGCGACGACCGGCGGGAGGTCCGCCATGCCCACCCTGGCGCCGACCCCGGACCGCTTCACCGTCCTCGACTCCCTCATCGTGCGGGCGCTCGCCGAGCTCCGGACCGCACGGCGCGCATGCGGGCGGCCCGGCGACGCGGAGGCCCTCGAGCTGGCCCTCGAGCTGCGGACGCAGGCCGAGGCGAACCTCAACGCCCTCCTGGAGTACCGGCACGCCGCGCAGCGGCGGTGACCCGGTCGTCCCCCGCGGACGACGCGCCGGCGGACGCCGGAGGAGGGCCGGCCCGCGCGACACCCGACCGGGGAGGACCCGTGCCACCGCGTGAGGAGACGTCCGGGACGGTCCGCGCCGGGACGGTTCCGGCGCACCCCCCGTCCTGGCTGCTGGTCGAGGCCGCGCACCGGCTGGCCGCCCGGCTGCTGGGCGACTCGGGGGCGCGCTGGCGGCACGAGCAGGCGGTGGCGCGACGCGCGGAGGAGGCGGCCGCCGCGGTGGCGCCCGCCGACCGGCCGCTGCTGCTGGCCGCCGCGTGGCTGCACGACGTCGGCTACGCCCCGGAGGTCCGGCGCACGGGCTTCCACCCGCTCGACGGGGCCCTGTACCTGCGCGACCGCGGCTGGCACCCGGTGGTGGTCGGGCTGGTGGCCCACCACTCCGGCGCCCGGTTCGTCGCCGACCAGCGCGGGCTCGGGGAGCTGGTGCGGGACTTCGACACCGCCCGGTACGCCTCCGGTCCCCTGGCCGACGCGCTGACCTTCGCCGACCAGACCACGGCCGCCGACGGCCGCACCGTCGACGTCGAGACCCGCTTCGCCGACGTGCTGGGCCGGCACGGCCCCGGCAGCGCCACCGCCCGCGCCCACCCCCGGCGCGCGCCGGTCGTCCGGGCCGCCGTCGCGCGCACCGAACGGCGCCTGCGGCACCTGGGAGGTCCGCGTGCGGTCCCCTCCCACGACCGGGGGACGGGCGCCGCCGGAGGCTCCAGCTCCCCTCCCCGGGTGGCCGATGGGACGGGGTGACGCCGCACCGCCCCGCCCCCCGCTGGTACCCCGCCGAGGACCCCTGGGAGTGGGCCGGCCGGCACGGGCTCTGGCGCGGGGACGACGTCGCCGCCACCGCGCTGGTGCTCGCGGTCACCGAGCACACCGAGGACGCCTCCCCCTGGGCGGCCGGCCAGGTCGTGCGGCTGGTCCGGTCCGTCCTGGACGACGTCTCCCCCGCCGCGGGCCTGCTGGCTGCCGCGCTCGCCGGTCCCGCCGCCGGGCTCGGCGAGGTGGCGGCGACGCCGCTGGTGCACGTGCGGGCGGCGGTCGCGGCCCGGCCCGACCTGCCCGGGGACGTCGCGGCCGTGCTGGACCGGGACGAGGCCCTGCGGCGGGCCCGCGGGCGGGTCGCGGTCACGCCGCCGGGGGACGCGCGCGGCCTGGTCGCCGAGTTCCGGGCGTGGTCCCTCGGCCGGGCCCTCCTGCGGCAGCGCGTCACGTGGGCCGGCCGCGCCCGGCTGGCCGTCCGCCTCGACGAGGAGGCCGCGGACCTGCTCGCCGAGCTCGGCCGGACGCCGGCCGCCGACCTGCTCGTCCGCGCCACCGGGGGGCGCGGGGCCCGCGGCTGAGCCGCCCGGCCTGCGGGGGCGCGCCCGCTCGGGGAGGGTGGCGGGGGCCCCGCCCGGGGCCGCCGACCACGGGAGGAGCGACGTGCCGGACTGGGTGACCGACGCGATCTGGTGGCAGGTGCACCCCCTGTCCTTCACCGGCGCGGAGCCGGCCGCCCTCCCGCCCGGGGAGCTGCGGCACCGGCTGCCCCACCTGCAGCGCTGGCTGGACCACCTGCTGGCACTGGGCTGCAACGGCCTGGCGCTCGGGCCGGTGTTCGCCAGCGGCACCCACGGCTACGACACCGTCGACCACTTCCGCGTCGACCCGCGCCTGGGTGACGACGCCGACCTCGACGCGCTGCTGGCCGCGGCGCACGAGCGCGGCGTCCGGGTGCTGCTCGACGGCGTGTTCAACCACGTGGGCCGCGACCACCCCGCGTTCCGCGCCGTCGCCGAGCAGGGGCGCGACGCCCCGACGGCGGACTGGTTCCGGCTGCACTGGCCGCCGGACTGGACGCCGGGCACCGCACCGGGCGCCGACGTCTTCGAGGGCCACGACCTGCTCGTCGAGCTCGACCACTCCTCCCCCGCCGTCGCCGACCTGGTCACCCGCGTGATGACGCACTGGCTCGACCGCGGCGCCGACGGCTGGCGGCTGGACGCCGCCTACGCCGTGCCGCCGTCGTTCTGGGCCCGGGTCCTGCCCGCCGTGCGCGCCCGCCACCCGCAGGCCTACGTCGTCGGGGAGGTCATCCACGGCGACTACCCGCGGCTCGTGGCCGAGGGCGGGCTGGACGCGGTCACCCAGTACGAGCTGTGGCAGGCGGTCTGGCACGGGATCGCCGAGCGCAACCTGTTCGAGCTGGCCTGGTCGCTGCAGCGGCACGCCGGCTTCCTGCGCTCCTTCGTGCCGTGGACGTTCGCCGGCAACCACGACGTCACCCGCATCGCCAGCCAGCTGCCCGACGTCCGGCACCTCCCCCACGCGCTCGCGGTGCTGTTCACCGTGGGCGGGACGCCGGCGGTGTGGGCCGGCGACGAGCACGCCTTCCGCGGGGTGAAGGAGCACCGCGCCGGGGGCGACGACGCCGTCCGGCCGCCGTTCCCCGCCGACCCGTCCGGGCTCTCGCCGCTCGGCGCGCCGACGTTCGCGCTGCACCGGGAGCTGGTCGGCCTGCGCCGCCGGCACCGCTGGCTGCACACCGCGGCGCCCGAGCAGGTGCACGTGGCCAACGAGCAGCTGGTGTACGCCGTGGCCGGCGACGGGCAGCGGCTGCTGGTCGCGCTCAACGTCGCCGACGCCGCGGTGCGCGTGCCCGCGCCCGGGGCGGGGGCCGTCCTCGCCGGCGCGGCGACCGTCGGCCGCGGTCGGGACGGGCGGGGCGGGGTGGAGCTGCCCGCGCACGGCTGGGCGGTCCTCACCGGCTGAGGTCGCCGCGTCCGGGGACCTGTCGGGGCCCCGGCGGGCCCGGCATGCTCCGGGGACGCCCGGGGAGACCGGGAGGCAGGAGGCCGCCCGGATGACCGAGACCACCGACCCCGCCGTCCCCGCCCTGCGCGGGATCGGGCTGTTCGCGGGCACCGACGACGGCCAGCTGCGAACCCTGGCCGCCGTCGGCACCGAGGTGTCCTTCACCGACGGCGACGTGCTGTTCGTGGAGAACGCCCCCGCGGAGTCCTGGTGGGTGCTCCTGGAGGGCAGCATCGACCTGGTCCGCCACCTGGGGTCGGAGGAGACCCGGCTCGGGGTCATGGACGTGCCCGGCCGCTGGGCCGGCGGCTTCCGCGCGTGGGACGAGCACGGCGCCTACCTCGCCACCGGCCGGGCGGCGTCGGACGGGCGGGTGCTGCGGGTGCCGGCCGCGGCGCTGCGGGAGCTGTGGGCCAGCCGCTTCCCGCTGGGGCTGTACCTGACCGAGGGCGTGTCCCGGTCGGCGCGCAACTACGAGACGATGGCCCGCCAGCGGGAGGCCCTGGCCGCGCTCGGGACGCTGGCCGCCGGTCTCGCGCACGAGCTGAACAACCCGGCCGCGGCCGCGACCCGGGCGGTCGACGCGCTGACCGAGGCCCACGCGGCGATGCTGTCGTCGCTGCGCCGGCTGGCCGCCGCCCCGGTCACCGCCGGCGAGTTCACCCGGCTGGACACCCTCCGCCAGGAGCTGGGGACCCGGCCCGGCGGGGACCCGCTGGAGGTCGCCGACCGGGAGGACGCCCTCGCCGACTGGCTGTCCCGGCAGGGGGTGGCGCACGGGTGGACGCTGGCCCCCGCGCTCAGCGGGGCGGGCGCCGACGTCGCCTGGGGCGAGCGGGTGGCCGGCGTCGTCGGGGCCGACCGGCTCGAGCCCGCACTGGAGTGGGTGGCGAGCACCCTGGAGGCGAGCGGGCTGCTGGCGGAGGTCAAGGAGTCCACCCGGCGCATCTCCGACCTGGTGGCGGCGGTGCGGTCCTACTCCCAGCTCGACCGGGCCGCCGTGCGGGAGACCGATCTCGCCGAGGGCCTGGAGAGCACCCTGGCGATGCTCGCCCCGCGGGTGCCGCCGGGCGTGACCGTCGTCCGGGACCACGCACCCGGCGTGCCGCGCATCGAGGCGCGCGCCGCCGAGCTCAACCAGGTGTGGACCCACCTGGTCGACAACGCCCTGCACGCGATGGGCGACCGCGGGACGCTGCGGGTGTCCACGCGGGTGGACCGGGACGCGGTGGTCGTGGAGGTCGGCGACACCGGCGCCGGGATGACCCCGGAGGTCCGGGCGCACGCCTTCGACCCGTTCTTCACGACGCGCGGCGTCGGCGAGGGCACCGGCCTGGGGCTGGACATCTCCCGGCGGATCGTCGACCGGCACGGCGGGGACATCGACGTCGACCTGCGGCCCGGCGAGACGGTGCTCCGGGTGCGCCTGCCGGTCCGGCGTCCCGGACGTCACTGACCCGGGTGTCTCAGGCAGGGCCTGCCGGGCCCCCGGCGGCCGGGACGGGCGCCGGGGCGGCCGGCCGCCGGTCCAGGGCGACGGCCAGGGCCGGGAACAGCAGCACGGTGACCACGCCGGCGCCGACCAGCGCGGCGGCGTTCTCCGGCAGCATGTGGCCGCTGCGCAGGCCGATCTCGGTGAGCGCGACCAGCACCGGCAGCGCGGTGGCGCTGACCAGGGCGGTCTGCGCGCGCTGCCGCAGCGGCAGCACCCGGCGGTAGACCAGCAGCGCCGGGCCGCCCCGGACGGCGAGCATCAGCGCGAAGAACAGCACCAGCCGCAGCGGCGCGTCGGCGATCGAGCCGAGGTCCAGCGCCATGCCCGACGCCACGAAGAACACCGGCACGAAGAAGCCGTAGCCGACCGCGTCCAGCTTGGCCTCCAGCTGGGGCGCGGCCCCGCCGACCCACCGCCGCAGCACCATCCCCGCGAGGAAGGCCCCGAGGACCGCGTCCAGGTGGAACTGCTCGGTGACCGCGATGAGCGTGATCAGCAGCAGCACGGTGGCGCGCAGGGTGATCTGCGCGGTCGCGTCCTGGCCCGCGACGACGGCCCGGGCCAGCCGGCTGCCGTCCCGGACGCCGCGGCGCAGCAGGGCGAGGGCGAGGGCGAGGGCGGCGACCGCGCCCAGCGACACCAGCGCGGCGACCCGGCCCTGGCTGCCCAGGAACACCGCGATCGCGAGGACGGGCAGCAGCTCCCCGACGCCGCCCGCGGCCAGCAGGTACCGCCCGAGCCGGCCGGCGAGCAGCCCCTTCTCCCGCAGCACCGGCAGCAGCGTCCCCAGGGCGGTGGTGGTCAACCCCAGCGCCACCGGGAGGAACGCCTCCACGACGCCCCCGGCGTGCAGCAGGCCCACGACGCCGAGCGCCAGCAGCAGGGACACCGTCCAGCCGAGCAGTGCCCGGCGGCCGGCGTCCTCCCGGAACAGCCGCGGGTCGAGCTCGTAGCCGGCGAGCAGGAAGACGAAGCCCAGCCCGACGTCGGCGAGCACCCGCACGTCCTGCGCCGTGCCGACGTCCAGTGCGGAGGGGCCCAGCAGCATCCCGCCGGCGAGCAGCAGCACCACCTGGGGCACCGGCAGCCGCGGGAACAGCCCGACGAGGACGGCGGCGAGCACGGAGACGGCCGTGACCGCGGCCAGGGTGTCGATCACCACGACGTCGTCCACCCGTACTCCCCTCGCCCGGGCGCCGGCCGATCCTCCCGCGCGCTCCCGCCCGCGGGGAAGCGTCCCGGCGCCCCTGCCGACGGCGCCGGGCGCCGGCCCGTTGTCAAACGCGAACGATGCATTCACGATTGGCCCCGTGACGCTGTCGCTGACCGAGTACCGCTGCTGGGACGCCCTCGACGCGGCCCGCCTCGTGCGCGACGGCGAGGTCACCGCCGCCGAGCTGGCCGAGGCGGCCCGCCGTCTGATGGCCGAGCGGAGCGACCTCAACGCGGTCGCCGCCCCGGCCGCCGCCGTGCCCGGCGAGGGGACCGCACGGGGTCCCCTCGCCGGCGTGCCGTTCGCGGTCAAGGAGCTGCTCGCATGGCCCGGGCTGCCCTGGACCATGGGCTCCCGCCTCACGGCCACCACTCCCGCACCCGGCCACTCGCCCTACACCACGGCCGTCCGGGAGGCCGGAGTGCAGGTGGTCGCCTCGACGACCAGCTCCGAGTTCGGACTGCTGGGCAGCACCGAGACGGCGCTGCACGGCGTGACGGCCGACCCCTGGCGGGCGGGCCTGTCCGCGGGCGGGTCCTCGGGCGGCTCCGCCGCGCTGGTCGCCGCCGGCGTCCTCCCCGTGGCGCACGGCAGCGACGCCGGCGGCTCGCTCCGCGTCCCGGCCGCGCTGACCGGCGTCTTCGGGTTCAAGCCGTCGCACCGGCGGTGCGAGCCGACCGGCCCGGAGGCGCCCGGACTGGGCGCCCTGCTCGTCGAGCACGTCGTCACCCGGTCCGTCCGCGACAGCGCGGCCTTCCTCGCGGCCACCGAGCACCGCGGCCCCGGGGCGGTGCACCCACCGGTCGGCCGGGTGACCGGGCCGCCGGCCGCGCGGCTGCGGATCGCGGTGCTGGCGCCCACGTTGCTCGGGGAGCAGCCCGACCGGGCCGTCCGTCACGAACTCGACCGGGCAGCCGCGCTGTGCGCGTCGCTCGGGCACGTCGTGGACGTCGCTCCGGCGCTGGAGGTCGACGGCCCCGAGCTGAGCCGGGGCTTCTTCACGGCCGCCGCCCTGACCATGGCCCAGGTCGCCCGCGCGGCCGTCCCGCTGCTCGGGCGGCCACCGGGCCCGGACGAGCTGGAGCCGTTCACCCTCGAGCTGATCGACTGGGCCTCGTCGCTCGGCCCGGACGGGCCGGCGCGGGCCGGGCGCGCGTTCGCGGACGCCACCCGCGCCTACCTCGGCCTGTTCGAGCACTGCGACGTCGTCCTCAGCCCGACGCTCGCCCGCACCTCCTGGCCGGTCGGGCACCTGTCCCCCTCCGCGGGCCGGGAGACGCTGATCCGCCGCACCGAGGAGGCCGTCGGGTACACGCCGATCCACAACGTCGCGGGGTGCCCGGGGATGTCGGTCCCCCTCGGCCGGCACGACGGGCTGCCGGTCGGCATCCACTTCGCCGCCCGGCCCGGTGCCGACCGGATGCTGCTGGCGCTCGCCCTCGAGCTCGAGGGCGCCGCCCCGTGGGCCGACGTCCGGCCACCGGAGCCGGCCGCTCCGGGAGCGCGGTGATGGCCCAGGTCCTCAAGCCGGAGGTGCGCGCGCGGATCGAGGACGCCGCCCTGCGCTGCTTCGCCGAGCACGGCTACCCCGGCACCTCGGTCGCCGCGATCGGGGACCTGGCCGGCACCGTCCCGGGGAACGTGTACCGGTACTTCGGCTCCAAGCAGGCACTGTTCGACGCGGTGGTGCCGCCGGACCTGCCGGCCCGCCACGACCGGCTGCTCGACACCCGGGTCGCGGCCCTGGCCGAGGGATCCGCCCACCGCGCCCCGGCCGACGAGCTCCTCGGCTTCTGGCTCGACCACCCCCTCGCCGTCGCCGTGCTGCTCGACCGCGCGGAGGGGACGCCGTTCGCCGGCTACCCCGCCGCCTTCGTCCGGCGCCTGGTCGGCCACGCCGAGCGCTCCCTCGGCCGGCGGCCGACCCCCGAGCAGCGGGAGGTCCTCGACCTCGTCTTCGACAACACCCGCCGCGCGCTGGCCCGCATCCTGCGGACGGCGCGCGACCGGGACCACGGCCGCGCCCTCGTCGCCGGCTTCTGGAGCTACCAGCTCCCCGGTCTCGACGGGCTCGTCGCCCACCTCCGCCAGGACACCTGAGCCCGGGCCCGGAGCCGCCGTGTCACATCCGCGGGCGCGGCGGTGCTCCCTGGACGTGAGCGCGATGAGGCACGGTGTCCCCGCACCGGCGGCCGCCGTGCCGGCCGTCCTGTCCCGGGCCGGCCGGAGCCGGCGGGTGGGCCGGGCGGATCGGGAGGACGGCGGGGCCGTGTCGGGACGGGGAGCGGTCCGCGCCGACCTCGAGCAGGTCTTCCGCGCCTCCTACCCGCGCGTGGTCGGCGTCGCCGCCCGGGTGCTCGGCTCCCGGGACGGCGCCGAGGACGTCGCCCAGGAGGTCTTCCTCTCCTTCGCCCGCACCACGGTGCCGGCCGGCGAGGCGCCGGGATGGCTCTCGGTCGCCGCGGCCCACACCGCCCTCAACCACCTCCGCTCCGGCCGCCGCCGCGCCACCCGAGAGGAGGCGGCCGGCGGCCCCGACCCCGCGGTGCCCGACGTCGCCGACGACGTCGTCACCCTCGACGAGCGCCGCCGCGTGCGGGCGGCCCTGGCCCGGCTCCCCCGCCGCCAGGCCGTCGCGCTCGTCCTGCGGCACAGCGGCCTCAGCTACGCCGAGGTCGCGGCCGCCCTCGACCTGTCCCCCGGCAGCGTCGGCACGACCGTGCGACGCGCCGAGTCCGCCCTGCGCGAGGAGTTGACCCGCCATGCGTCATCCGACTGAGGGCACGCTGCGCCGGCTCGTGGACGAGCCGGCCGGTGTCCCCGACGCCGACCGCGAGCACGTCGCCGGCTGCGCCACGTGCCTGACCGGCCTGGCCGCCGCCCAGCGCGACGCCACCGCCGTCTCCGCGGCCCTGTCCCCGGACACCGCCGCCGACACCGGGGCCGCCTGGCACCGCCTGTCGTCCGCGGTCGCCCTGGACGAGCGCCGCCGCGCGGCCGCTCCCGCCCCGGCCCGCCGCCGGCGCGCCCGGCTGCGCAGCCCGCTCGTGGCCGCCGTCGGCGTGGTCGCGCTGCTGGCCGGCGGCGGCGCGGCCGCCGCCGCGGACTGGCTGCAGGTCTTCCGCACCGAGGAGATCGCGCCGGTCACGGTCACCCAGGCCGACCTGGTGGCGCTGCCCGACCTGTCCGCCTACGGCACCACGCAGGTGCTGGAGGAGCCCGACGTCCGCCCGGTGGCCGACGCCGCCGCCGCGGAGGACGTCACCGGGCTCGCCGTCCCGCGGGTCGGCGAGCTCCCCGGTGGGGTGGGCGGCGACCCGTCCTACCAGGTCGGCGACCGGGCGGCCGTGGAGTTCACCTTCTCCGCCGAGCGGGCGGCGCAGGCGGCCGCGGCGTCCGGGGAGACGCTGCCGCCCCCGCCGGCCGGTCTCGACGGCGGCCGGTTCCGGCTGACCGCCGGTCCCGGCGTCGCCGCGGTCTGGACCAGCGGCAGCGGCGCGCCCGGCCTGGTCGTCGCCCGGGTCGTCGCCCCCACCGCCGAGTCCTCGGGCATCCCGTTCGGGACCGCCCGCGACTACCTGCTGTCGCTGCCCGGCATGCCCGAGGACCTCGCCGCCCAGCTGCGGTCCTTCTCCGGCGACGGCACGACGCTGCCGCTGCCGGTGCCGGCCGGGCTGGCGACCAGCTCGACCGCCGAGGTCGACGGCGAGGAGGCCACGGTGCTCACCTCGCGGGACGGCTCGGTCGCCGGCGTGGTGTGGGTGACCGACGGCGTCGTCACCGCGGTGGCCGGGTCGCTGGGCGCCGACGAGGTGCTCGCCGTCGCCCGGGGTCTGTCGGAGTGACCTCCCCGACCGCCGCCGCGGAACGGCTGCTGGCCGAGCTGCCGCCGTCGCCGGCGGTCTGGTGCCAGGGGCTGCGCAAGCGGTACGGACGGCGGACCGCGGTCGACGGGGTGTCCTTCGCCGTCGGCCGCGGCGAGGTGCTCGGGCTGCTCGGGCCCAACGGCGCGGGCAAGACCAGCGTCATCAAGATGCTGCTCGGCCTCGTCCGGCCCGACGCCGGGGAGGTGCTGCTGCTCGGGCGGCCGGCACGCGACCCGCGGGCCCGGGCCCGCGTCGGCTACCTGCCCGAGCTGTTCCGCTACCAGCCGTGGCTCAGCGCGGCGGAGGTGCTGGCCCTGCACGTGCGGCTGTCCGGCGCGGCGGTGCCGGCGGCCGAGCAGCGCGACGTCCTGGCACTGGTCGGCCTGGCCGACCGCGCCGGCGACCGGGTGGGCGGCTTCTCCAAGGGCATGCAGCAGCGGCTGGGGCTGGCCGTGGCGCTGGTGGCGCGCCCGGAGCTGGTGGTGCTCGACGAGCCGACCAGCGCGCTGGACCCGCTCGGCCGCGTGGACGTCCGCGACGTCGTGCTGTCGCTGCGCGAGCGCGGCGTCGCGGTGCTGCTCAACTCGCACCTGATCGGCGAGGTGGAGCGGGTCTGCGACCGCGTGGTCATCCTCGACCGGGGGCGGGTCGCGGCGGCCGGGACGCTGGCCGAGCTGCTCGGGCAGCGGGAGGTGCGGCTGCGGCTCGACGGCGTCGACGCCCGCGCCGAGGCGCGGCTGGCCGCCACCGGCCGGCTGACCCGCAGCGGCGACCGGTTCACCGTCACGCTGCCCGAGGACGCCGACGCCGTGGTGCCGGCGCTGGTCGCCGACCTGGTCGCGCTCGGCGTCCGGGTGCACGCGGTGGAGCCGGGGCGGATCAGCCTGGAGGAGCGGCTGCTCGACGTCCTCCGCTCGGGTCAGGCGGCCCAGTCGTGAGCACCGCCCGCGTCGTGCTGACGATCGCCGGCCTGACCCTGCGCGAGGCCGCGCGGCGCAAGGTGCTGCGCTCCCTCGCGGTGCTCACGCTGGCGCTGCTCGGGCTGTCCGCGTGGGGCTTCGCCCGGCTGGACGCCGAGTTCGGGGGGCTGACCAGCGGGGAGGCGCGGATCGCGGCGTCGACCGTGCTCAACCTGGTGATGTTCGGCTACAGCCTCATCGCCGCGCTCGGGACGGCGTTCCTCGCCGGCCCGACCGTCTCCGGGGAGGTGGAGTCCGGGGCGGCGCTGGCGGTGCTGGCGCGGCCGGTCCGCCGCTCGGCGGTGCTGGTCGGCAAGTGGCTGGGGCTGGTGGCGTTCGGCAGCGCGTTCGTCGCGCTGGCGGGGCTCGCGCAGTTCGTCGTCGTCCAGGGAACGGTCGGGTACTGGCCGCCCCGGCCGCTGGTGGGGCTCGCGCTGCTCGCCGCGCAGACCGCGGTGCTGCTCACCCTGGCCCTGCTGCTGTCCACGGTCATCTCGCCGATGGCCTCGGGCGTGGTGGCGGTCGGCCTGTTCGGCGCCACCTGGATCGCGGGCGTCGTCGGCGGGATCGGCGACGCGCTGGGCAACGAGGGCGTCGCCCGGGTGGGCGCGGTGTCGCGGATGCTGCTGCCCACCGACGGGCTGTGGCGCGGGGCGATGAACGCCTTCCAGGACCCGACGCTGGTCGGGCAGTTCACCGAGCTCGGCGGGTCGCCGTTCTTCGGCGAGGCCCCGCTCACCGCCACCTACCTGGCGTGGGCGGCGCTGTGGGTCGCCGTCGTCCTGGGGCTCGCGGGGATGGCGTTCTCCCGCCGGGACCTGTAGCCGTCCCGGCTCGGTACCGTCCGTGGCCGGGGTCACACGGCCCCGCCCCCCGCCCGACGACGCCGTCTGGAGTTGCCCCGTGCCGGTCGATCCGCACATCTCCGCCCTGCTGTCCATGCTCGCGCAGTCCGGCGCGCCGCCCATGTGGGAGGGCACGCCCGAGGCCGGCCGCGCCCAGTACCTGGCGCTCACGCACGGCGCGCGCTCGCCCGAGCACGTGGTGCCGGTGGCGAGCACCGAGGACCGCACCGTCCCCGGCGCCGAGGGCGACCTGCGGGCGCGGGTGTACCGGCCCGAGGGCGAGGGGCCGTTCCCCACGGTCGTGTTCTTCCACGGCGGCGGCTGGGTGATCGGCGACCTCGACACCCACGACAACATGGCCCGCAACGTCTGCCGCGGCGCCGGGGCCGTGGTGGTCGCCGTCGACTACCGGCTCGCCCCCGAGCACCCGTTCCCGGCCGCCGCCGAGGACGCCGTCGCCGCGGCGCGCTGGGTGGCGCAGCACCTGGACGAACTCGGCGGCGACTCCCGGCTCGGGCTCGCCGGCGACAGCGCCGGCGGCAACCTGGCCGCCGTCGTCGCCCAGGTCCTCCGCGACGACGGCACGAAGGTCGCCGCCCAGTTCCTGGTCTACCCGTCGGTCGATGTCGCCGGCGAGTACCCGTCCCGGGTGGAGAACGGGAAGGGCTACTTCCTCGAGCGGGACACGATGGACTGGTTCCACGGCCACTACGCCGGGACCTGGGAGGACGCCCGCGACCCGCGGCTGTCCCCGCTGCACGCCGCCGACCTGGCCGGCCTGCCGCCGGCGCTCGTGGTCACCGCCGAGTTCGACCCGCTGCGCGACGAGGGCGAGGCCTACGGCGAGGCGCTCGAGGCCGCGGGCGTGCAGGCCGACGTGCGCCGCTACGACGGGATGGTCCACGGCTTCTTCGACATGGGCGCCTGGTCCCCGGCCGCGCAGGCCGCGATCGACGAGAGCTGCGCGCGCTTCGGCGAGCTGCTCCGGGGCTGAGACGGCGGGCCGGCCACCCGCCGCGGTGGCCGGCCCGTCAGACCCAGTACGTGTCGTGGCGGAGCATGAACTCCGCCCGCTCCTCCGGCGTCATCTGCGCACCCCGCGCCAGCGTCCGGAAGTACTCCTCGCGCGGGCCGCCCGGCGCGAACATCAGCAGCATCGACGCGTGGTCGCCGCCCCGGAACCCGTGGATCCCGCCCTCGGGGACGTAGAGGAAGTCGCCCGCGCCCGCGGTGACCCAGCTGCGCCCGTCGTAGACCTCCACCTCGCCGCGCAGGACGTAGAACTGCTCGGAGATCGAGCGGTGGAAGTGCGGGCCGGGGCCGGACGCGTCAGCCCCGAAGGTCCACCGGTAGAGGCCGAACCGGCCGGTCGTCTGGTCCCCGGTGGCGAGGAACTCGCAGGTGACGCCGGCGGCCGAGACGGTGTCCGGGGGCTGGTCGGCGCGGCGCAGCCAGGCGGTGGCCTCCCCGGTGGTGCCGCGGTAGAGGTCGGGCGGGTAGTGGCGGTGCAGGGACACGGCTCCGGCTCCTCTCGTCGCCGGCGCCCATCCTCGCAGCGGAGCGGTAGCGTCCGCCGGGTGCCGGACGCTGCGACGGAGCGGGTCGGGCGGCGGCTGGACGCCCTCACGTTCGGGCTCTTCACCGTCGCCCTGGGCACCAACGTCCCCACGCCGCTGCTGCTGGTCTACCGGCGCACCCTCGGGCTGTCCGACGCCGACCTCACCGCCGTCTTCGGCTGCTACGCGATCGGCCTGATTGCCGCGCTGACCGTGTCCGGCGCCGCCTCGGACCGGTTCGGCCGGCGCACCGTCGTCCTCCCGTTCGCGGTGCTGGCGGGACTGGTCTCGCTGTTGTTCGTGCCCGCGGCCGAGCACCTGCCGCTGCTGTACGCGGGACGGCTGCTGCAGGGCGCGGTGTCCGGCGTCGTGTTCTCGGTGGCCAACGCGTGGCTGCAGGACCTGGCCGGTCCCGGCGGGCAGCAGTCGGCGGCCACCCGCGGGGCGGTGTCGACGTCGCTGGGCTTCGCGATCGCGCCCGCCATGAGCGGGGTGCTCGCCGAGTACGGCCCGGCGCCGACGACGCTGCCCTACCTCGTGCACGTCGCCGTCCTGCTGGTCGGGCTGGCCGCGCTGCTCACCGTGCCGGAGACCGTGCGGGAGCGCCGGCCGGGCCGGCTGATGACCCTCGGCCTGCCGCCGGAGGCGCGGCGGCCGTTCCGCGCGGTGCTCGCGCCCACCGCCACGGGCGTGTTCGCCTTCCCCGCGGTGGCGGCGACCGTGCTGCCGCTGCTGGTGGTGCCCGACGGCGTCGGCGTGGCGTACGCCGGGCTGGTGGGCGGGCTGGCGCTGGCGGCGAGCGCGGTGGCGGCGCGGCTGGGGCGGCGGGCCGGGGGCGGCGGCGGTCCGCTCGGGATGACGCTCGGCGCCGTCGGCCTCGCGCTCGGCGTGGTCGCGGTGGCGACCACGTTCGAGCCGCTGCTGCTGCCGGCGTCGGCGCTGATGGGCGCCGGCGGGGGCCTGTGCCTGACCGCGGGGCTGACGCTGACCGCGCAGCTCGCGCCCCCGCACACCCGCGGGGCGATGAACAGCGCCTTCTACGCCTTCGCCTACGTCGGGTTCGGCACCCCGCTGCTGCTCGCCTGGCTGGGCTCGGTGTCCGGCACCGTCCCGGCGCTGGCGGCGTTCGTAGCGGTGCCGCTCGCGCTCGCCGCCTGGTTGTGGTGGGAGCTGCGGTCCACCGCCCGCGGGTGAGATGTCAACCCTCGGATGCGATCCGTGGACAGGCGTTTGACCTGGGGATTCACCGCGCGGGAGGGTGCCTGATCGGGTAGGCTTCGTACATGTGTTCGGGTGAGCCGGGGAGCGGGGACGTCCTCGACGACGTCGCCGCGCTGGTCGCCGAGCGCAACCGGATCGACGCCCGCCTCGCCCGCGCGGTCCGGGCCGCGGAGCTGTCCCAGGCGCCAGAGCGGGACGGCCTGACGTCGATGGCCTCGTGGCTGCGCGGGCACTGCCGGCTCTCCGGTGCCGCCGCCGCGCGGCTGGTGCGCACCGGGCGGGCGCTGGAGCACCTCCCGGCGCTGGCCGAGGCACACGACGCCGGACTGGCGACGTCGGAGCAGATGGCGAAGGCGGCCGAGGCGGTGACCCCGGAGCGGCTGGCTGCGGCCGCCGGGGTGGACCTGGCGGTGATCGACGCGGTGCTCACCGGCGTGGCGATCGAGCAGTCGCACGCCGACCTCGTCGCGGTGGTGCAGCACTACTGCAACGCCCTCGATCCCGACGGCCCGGAGCCCGACCCGACCGAGGGCCGGTCGTTGACGTTGTCCCGGCACGCCGACGGCTCCCTCACGATCCGCGGGTACCTGGACGCCGTGGGCGGGGAGAGGCTGCAGACCGCCCTGGAGGCGCACGTGCAGGCCGACCGCCCCGCCGGCGATGAGCGCAGCCGCGCCCAACGCCTCGGCGACGCGCTGGTGCAGGTCGCCGACAACGCCCTGGCCGCCGGGTCCCTGCCGACGCTGCGCGGGCACAGGCCGCAGGTCGCCGTCGTCGTGGACCTGGCTGACCTGGTCGATCCGCACGGGCGGCCGAACGCCGGGCGGATGGGCTTCGGCGCCACCATCTCCGCCGCGAGAGCCCGCTGGCTGGCCTGCGACGGGGCACTGTCCCGGGTGGTGTTCGGCCCCGACGGCGCACCGCTGGACCTCGGCCGCGAGCGGCGGCTGATGAGCCGCCACATCCGCAAGGCGGCCGAGCTGCGCGACGGGGGGTGCGTGTTCGCCGGCTGCGGGGCACCGACGTGGTGGTGCGACGTCCACCACCTGGTCCACTGGATCGACGGCGGCGACACCAGCCTCGACAACGCAGCCCTGCTGTGCGAACGCCACCACACCAAGGTCCACCACGGCTTCCGCGTCGAACGACAACCGACCGGCACCTGGCGCACCTGGCGGCCCGACGGCACCGAGATCACCACCCCGGCGCCCCTGCTGGCGCCCGCCGCCTGACGTACCTCGCGCCTGCGCGCCTGTGTCAGCCCAGCGAGCGGCTTCGCTGCTCCGAGCCGACCTCGCCGTAGGGGTAGTCGGACCAACCGGGGTCGCTGACGGCGTCGAGCCGCGCGGTCTCCTCCTCGCTCAGCACGAGTCCGGCGGCTCCCAGGTTGCCGCGCAGCTGGTCGGGGGTGCGGGCCCCGAGGATCACCGAGCTGACGCCCGGCCGGGCCAGCAGCCAGGCCAGCGCCACCTGCGGCATCGTCGCACCGCGCGCCTCCGCGACGTCCTGCACCGCCGACAGCACGTCCCACGTGCGCTCCCGCGCGGCGACCCGGTCGTAGGCCTCCATCCCGCGCGCCGGGTCCTCGCCCAGCCGCGTCGCCCCGGTGGGCCGCTGGTCCCGGGTGTACTTGCCCGACAGCCACCCGCCGCCCAGCGGACCCCAGGGCAGCAGGCCCAGGCCGTTGGCCAGGCAGGCGGGCACGATCTCGGCCTCGACGTCGCGCACGAGCAGGCTGTACGACGGCTGCAGGGTCACCGGCACGGCGAGGTGCGCGCGCTCGGCCACGTCGACGGCCCGCTGCACCTGCCAGCCGGTGAAGTTCGACAGCCCCGGGTAGGCGATCTCGCCCGCGGACACGGCGTCGTCGAGGAAGCGCAGCGTCTCCTCCAGCGGCGTGAGCGGGTCCCACGCGTGCAGCTGGTACAGGTCGACGGAGTCCACGCCGAGCCGGCGCAGCGAGTCGTGCAGCGCCCGGCGCAGGTGCCGGCGGGAGGTGCCCAGCGCGTTGGCGTCCTCGCCCATCGGGAAGCGGCCCTTGGTGGCGAGGACGACGCGGTCGCGGACGTCGGCCGGGCGCGAGGCCAGCCAGCGCCCCACGATCTCCTCGGACGCGCCGGCGGAGTAGACGTCGGCGGTGTCGACGAGCGTGCCACCCGCCTCGACGAACACGTCGAGCTGCTCGTGCGCTCCCGCCTCGTCCGTCTCCGCGCCGAAGGTCATCGTGCCGAGCGCCAGCGAGGAGACGGCACAGCCGCTGCGGCCGAGGGTGCGCAGGTCCATGCGTCCAGCAAGCCACAGGACGCGGAGCCGCGCGAGGTCAGCGCAGGGCCGGCACCCGGTTGGCCAGCTCCAGCAGCACGTCGGCGTGGCAGGGCTCGCCGGCCGGGCACCAGCAGGCGAGGTTCCGCCCCCGCAGCTGCCGGCGGGCCTGGGCGGCGAGGTCGCCGGAGGCGGCCCAGCGGCGGTACCACTCGATGGCGGTGGCACGGTCGGCGCAGCGGACGACGCGGCTGCCGTCCTCCTGCTCCCCCGGCTCCCGCACGGTCGGCAGCGGCCACGCGGTCTCGTCGTCGCCGGGCAGCCACAGGTAGGTCTCCCCCACCCGGAACGGGTTGCCCCAGCGCGAGGGGCGGGCGACGACGACGGTGTTCGGCGGCTTCCGCCAGCCGCGCGCCCGGGAGAGCTGCACACGCACCGGACCGGTCATGGGCCGATGCTGCCGCGCGGGTGTGACAGGACCGCGCCGCGACCCCCGGGCTCCCCCGTCCGGGGACACCCCCGGTCCGACCAGCGCTTCCGGGGGTCTCACCCGATGGTCCGCGCGCGGCGCCGTCGCGAGGCTCGAGGTGCCCGGCGGGACCGAGGTCACGTCCCGCCGGGCTCCACCTCCCGTGGCCGACGACGAGGCGCCGTGTCCGCTCCCGAGTGCACCCTCGACCCCCCGCAGCCCCCCGCTCCTGCCCCCCGCCGCCGCGGTCCGGCGGCGCGCGTGCGGGACCGGCTCGGCCGCCTGGCGCTGCGCCGCGTCCGCCGCCGCGGGCTGGACCTCTCCCGCCTGACGTTCCTCCCAGCCGCCGCGACGGTCCCGCTGCGGCGGGTCGACGTCGACCCGGTGCCCGAGCTGCGCGACGGCGGGCCGGTGCGGCGGCTGGACCTGCCCTTCGACCTCTCCGTGCTCCTGGTGACCGGCGCCGCGGAGGCCCGCGCGGTGCTCGCTGACCGCGACGGCTTCAGCACCGACGTCCGCCACCTGTTCAGCGGCACCGGGCCGGCCACCGCCGACGACGTCGGCGGCCTGGGGTTCACCGACCCGCCCGACCACACCCGGCTGCGCGGCCTGGTCGCCCCGGAGTTCACGCGGGCCCGCCTGCAGCGCCTCGGACCCGCGATCGAGGAGACCGTGGCCCGGCAGCTCGACGAGCTCGAAGCGGCCGGGCCGCCGGCCGACCTCGCCCGGCACGTCTCCGGCCCGGTCCCGATGCGGACGGTCTGCGACCTCCTCGGCCTCGACCGTCCCGACGAGCAGCTGGTCACCCGCCTGGCCACCCGGCGCTTCGACGCCGCCCGCGGCACCGCCGGCGCGTTCGGCGCGGTGTCCGCGCAGCGCCGGCTGCTGTTCGACGCGGTCGCACGGCAGCGCCGGGACCCCGGCGACGGGCTGCTCGGGCGGATCGTCCGCGAGCACGGCGACGCCGTCTCCGACGCCGACCTGGCCGGCCTGGCGGACGGGATCGTCACCGGCGGGTTCGAGACGACGGCGTCGACGATCTCGCTCGGCACGCTGGTCCTGCTGCGCGACCCGGCCGCCGCGGCGCTGGTGCGCGAGGGCCCGCGCCGGGACGTGGAGACGGTGGTGGACGAGCTGCTGCGGCTGCTGTCGGTGGTGCAGGTGGCATTCCCCCGCTTCGCCCGGCGGGACACCGAGGTCGCCGGGCACCGGCTGCGGGCCGGCGACGCGGTCCTGGTCTCGCTGAGCGCCGCGAACCGCGACCCGGCCTGGGCCGGCGCGCACCCCGACGCGCTCGCCCCCGGGCGGCCGACCCGCGGCGGGCACCTGGCCTTCGGCCACGGGATCCACCGCTGCGTCGGCGCCGAGCTGGCGCGGCTGGAGCTGCGGATCGTGCTGCCCGCGCTGTTCCGGCGGTTCCCGGACCTCGCCCTCGCGGTGCCGCCCGAGCGGCTGGCCTTCCGCCGGCTGTCGTTCGTGTACGGCGTCGACGCGCTGCCGGTGACGTTCTGACTCAGCCGGCGGGGTCGGCGCGCAGCAGCGCGGCGCCCGGGACGACGAGGCGGCGGACGTGCGCGTCGACGTCGTCCGGGCCGGGTGCCGGCTCGCCGAAGTCGAGGGCGCCGATGGCGTAGAAGTCCGTCGTCGCGGTGACGCACTGCCAGCGCCAGGTGAGCTCGCGGCCGTCGAGGTGCGGGAGCAGCGGCGCCAGGGCGGCGCAGTACCGCCCGGCCGTCGCACGCACCGCCGCCGCGCCGTTGGCCTCCCAGCGGTCCGGCGGCTGGTCGAAGATCCGGGTGAACACGCGGGCGGCGTACCGGCCGCGGCCCGCGCAGCGCAGCGCGACGATCGGCCGCACCCAGCCGTCGACGAGCGCCTCGACGCCGGCGTGCCCGCCGAGGCCGGCCAGCACCCGCTCCCGGTCGGCCACCACGCCGTCCACCACCCGGCGCTCGACGGCGGCGACCAGCCCGTCCTTGCCGCCGAAGTAGTAGCCCACAGCGGCGGCGTTGGCGACGCCTGCCCGCCGCAGCACGTCACGCACCGAGGTGCCCGCGGCACCGGCGGTCGCGAGCAGTTCCTCGGCCGCGTCCAGCAGCCGCACGGGGGTTGCGACCTCCGTCACGGCCCCTCCATCCTGGGTCACCGCCCTCAGACGGGCGTGTCAGGCGATCGTCTGGAGTCCAGCATGCCCGACGCCCGAGGAGCCCGGGGCGGCCTCGGCACCCTGCTCGCCGCCACGGGCGCCGCCTCGGCCCTGGTCGTCGGAGCCGCCCCATCGCTCGCGCTGGCCCTGCCCGAGCTCGGCCGCGCCACCGGGGCGACGCAGACCGAGCTGACCTGGGCGGTCCAGGCCTACGGGCTGGCCTTCGCCGCGCTGCTGCTGCCGCTGGGCGTCGCCGCCGACCGCTTCGGCCGGCGCGGCGCGCTGCTGCTGGGCCTGGCGGTGTTCGCCGCCTGCACCGCCGCGTCGGGCCTGGTCACCGACCCGCTCGCGCTCGTCGCGCTGCGCGGGCTGGCAGGCGCCGGCGCGGCGGCGGTCGTGCCGGCCACGCTGTCGGTCCTGGTCGACGCCCATCCCGCTGAGCGCCACGCCTCCGCGATCGGCGTGTGGGCCGCGGTCTCCGGCGCGGGGGTGCTGCTGGGGCTGCTGCTCGCCGGCGCGCTGCTCGAGGTCGCCTGGTGGGGCAGCGTGCAGGTCGCCTCCGGCGCGCTCGCCGGGCTGGTCCTGGTGCTGTGCCTCGTCGTCGTCCCGGCCTCGCGGAACCCGGACCGGCCGCTGGACCCGCTCGGCGGCGTGCTCGCCCTCGCCGGTCTCGGCGGTGTGGTGTGCGGCGTCATCGAGGGGCCCGTGCGCGGGTGGACCGACGCGACGACGCTCGGTGCCCTCGCCGTCGGCGCGGTGTCGCTGGCCGCGTTCACGCGCCACCAGCTGCGCAGCCGGCACCCGCTGGTCGACCTCCGGCTGTTCCGTGACCGGCGCCTGTCCCTGGGCCGTGCCGTCGTCCTCCTGCAGTTCGCCGCCGCCTGCGGTCTGCTCTTCCTCGCGCCGCAGTGGCTGCAGTACGTGCGCGGCCTCTCGCCCCTGGAGGCCGCGCTGTGGCTGCTGCCGATGGCGGTCGGCACCACCGTGGCCGTGCGGATCGCCCCGGTGCTGCGCCGGCAGGGCCCCCGCGCGGTCACGACGAGGGCGCTGCTCCAGATGGGCATCGGGGCGTTCCTGCTGTCCCGGCAGGCCGACGGCGACGCGCCGCTGTGGCAGTTCCCCGCGGCGACGTTCCTCTTCGGGATCGGCTTCGGCCAGGCGCTGGTCTCGGCCACGGCACTGATCGCCGAGGGCCTGCCCGCCGACCGGCGCTCGCCCGCCGCCACGGTCGGGGACGCGACGCGCTGGGTCGGCGGCGCGCTCGGCGGCGCGGTCGCCGCCGGTGTCCTGCTCGCCGTCTACCGGGGCGACCTGTCCCCCGCGGTCGCGGACCTGCCCGCGCAGACCTCCGCCTGGGCGAGGTCCGGCATGGCGCAGGCCGTCGAGGTGGCCGGCCGCTCGGGGTCCGCCGGCGCGGCGGTCGCCGACGGCGCCCGGGAGGCGTTCGCCGCCGGCTACGCCGTCACGTTGCGCGTCGGGGCGGCGGTCCTGCTCGGCGGTGCGCTGCTGTCCGCCGTGCTCGCCCCCCGGCGGGCGCAGGCCCGGCGCCGCGGCATCGGACGCGCCCTGGGTCCGGTCGTCTCGGTGGTGGCACGGCGGCGGCCGGTCGTGGGTGTCGCCCCGGTGTCCCGGGTGGTCCCGACCCGGCGCCTGCCCCGGGGTGTGGAGGTCGCCCTGGTGGGCGGGATGGTGCTGGGCCTCTTCGGCGGTGTCGTCCTGCTGACCCACGTCCTCACGCGGTCGACCGACGTGCCGGACACCGTCCCCGCCGCGCTGACCGAGGCGCCCCGGACCGCCGCACCGCAGCTGTCCCCCACCTCCGCCGCGGTCGTGCCTCCGCCCGTGACCGACGCCACCGCGCTCCCCGGGACGTCCGAGCCGCCCCCGGACACGACGGCGCCGGCGCCCACCACCACGGCCGCGCCCGCGCCGGCCCCGGCCACGGCGGCCCGGACCACGCAGGCCGCCGAGACCACCACCCCGCCGGCCGCGACCACCGCTCCACCCGAGACCACCTCCCCGCCGGCCGAGATCACCACTCCACCCGAGGCCACCACCCCGCCGGCCGCGACGGCGACGCCCACCCCGACGACGCCCACCCCGACGACGCCGCCACCGACCACGACCCCACCGACCACGACCACGCCGCCCGCGACCACCACACCGCCCGCCCCGACCACCACGACGCCTGCGCCGACCACCACGCCCACCCCGACCACCACGACGCCTGCGCCGACCACCACGCCCACCCCGACCACCACGCCGCCCGCGACCACCACGACCCCACCGACCACGAGCCCACCGACCACGAGCCCACCGACCGTGACCACCACCCCACCGGCGGGGACGACGACCACCCCGACCGGGACCACGCCGTCGACCGGGACCACGACCACCTCGGGCGCGACCACCTCGAGCGCTACCACCTCGGGCGCGACCACCTCCGCGCCGGCGAGTCCCTGAGCCGGATCCGGCAGGACTGCTGCGGTCCCCGGCAGGGACACCCCTGTCGCGGCACGGCGCGGCGACCGATCCTGGGGCATGGACATCCTGACCGCGAGCACGGCGGGCCGGGTCCGGCAGGCGGTGACCCGGTACTGGCAGGCCCAGGTGCACCTGTGGGAGGTGTACCTCTCGCCCGCCGGCTGGGACCCGGCGCCCGGGGACGAGGCCCTGCACTGGGTGGGCCGGCGCCTGGTGGGCAGCGTCCTGCCGGACGAGCCGCGCTGACCTCACTCCCCGGCGGTCAGCGCGGCCAGCTCGACGACGGCGTCGACCAGCGCCGCGCCGTCGAGCAGGACGAGGTCGTTGTGGTCGGCACCGGGGACCTCGACCAGCCGGTGCAGCGCGGCGGCGGCGTCGGCCACCCGCCGGCTCTGCGCCGGCGGCACGATCGTGTCCGCGGTGCCGAGCACGACCGTCGTCGGCACCCGCACCCGGGCGACCCGCTCGGCCACCGGGTAGCGGTCGCGCAGCAGCAGCCGGACCGGCAGGAACGGGTAGTGCTCGGCGCCGACGGCGGCCAGGTCGGTGAACGGCGACCGCAGCACCAGCCCGGCCGGCGGGTGCTCCACGGCCAGCTCGGCCACCACCGCCGCCCCCAGGCTCTCGCCGTAGTAGAGGAGCCGGCCGGCGGGCACGCCGGCCTCCTCGAGCAGCCAGGTCCGCGCGGCCCGGACGTCGAGCGCCAGGCCCTCCTCGCTCGGGCTGCCCGGGTTGCCGCCGTAGCCGCGGTAGTCGAACAGCAGCACCGCCAGCCCGGCGTCCGACAGCGCCCGGGCCAGCGGCGCGCGCAGCCCCCGGTGCCCGCCGTTGCCGTTCGCCACCAGGACGGCGGGCGCGCCGGCGGCCGGGCCGGGGACGAACCAGGCGCCCAGGGTCAGGCCGTCGGCGGTGGTCAGCCCGACGTCCCGGGCGCCGGGCACCGCGACGGCCGCGGCGGGCAGCGGGCCGTCGTCGGGGAGGTAGACCAGGCGCCGCTGGAACGTCCACAGCAGGCCCACGACCACAGCCAACACGACGACGACGGCCAGCGCCGCCCGCGGTCCGGAGCGCACCGCCCGATGGTCGCGGACGGCCCGCGCCGCCACCCCGCGGGACCGGGCGGCGGCCGCGGGACGCACCCGAGGAGGGCCCGCGACCGGTAGCGTCGGGGCGGACCGGAGGAGGTCCCGTTCCCACACACCGCGGACGCTGCGCCGAAGCCCACCTCGGATGCCCCTGCCGGGGCGACGAGACCGTCCACGAGCGACGCTCGAGTGAGATGCGCGACGCCCGGGCCCGGTCCGACGAGCCGGTGGACTGCCCCGAGTGCGGCTCCCCGACCACACCGCTGTCCCTGCTCGCCTGGGGGAACTGCCGGGTCTGCCGCACGGCGCAGTCCCGGCTGACCGACCCGCTCCGCTGGTGACGACGGCGGGGACGGCCGCCGCCCCCGCGCCGGGAGCCGGTACAGTGGCCTCCGGTCGCTGTCGTGCCTCTGCTTCGTTCTCGGACGTCCGCAGTCGTCTCTGCCTGACGTTCCTCTCGGTCCTGCCGGTCGGTGCGGCGACCCGGCGCCGGCACCTGCCGGACCGACACCCCCAGCACGGAAGAGAGAACGACATGAGCCAGGGCACCGTGAAGTGGTTCAACGCGGAGAAGGGCTTCGGCTTCATCGAGCAGGACGGCGGCGGCCCCGACGTCTTCTGCCACTTCTCGGCGATCAGCGGCTCCGGCTACCGGTCGCTGGACGAGGCGCAGCGCGTCGAGTTCGACGTCACCCAGGGCCAGAAGGGCCCCCAGGCGGAGAACGTCCGCGCGATCTGAGCACCACCGGGGGCACGCGGCGCGACCGCGCCGCGTCCTCCCGCCGCACCACCACCGGACCCCCACGGCCCCTCGGCCGCGGGGGTCCCGTCGTCCCCGGGGCCCGGGACCGGACCGCCGGACCGGGGGACGCCCGGCGGGCACGCCCCGTGTGAGAGTGGCGGCCATGTACCTGCTGCTCGAGTACTCCCTGGCCGACGACTACCTGGAGCGGCGGGCCGCGCTGCGGGAGGACCACCTCGCGCTCGCCCGCGCGGCGCACGAGCGGGGTGAGCTGCTGCTCGCCGGCGCGCTGCCGGACCCGTTCGAACGGGCGCTGCTGGTCTGGACGGCCGACCGCGAGGTCGTGGAGCGCTTCGCCGAGTCCGACCCCTACGTCGTCCACGGCCTGGTGACCGGCTGGACGGTCCGGCCGTGGAACGTCGTCGTCGGGGGGCGGGAGTCGTGAGCGGCTTCCCGACCGTCGCCGAGCTCGCCGCCGAGGAGGACGAGCTGCGGTTCACGACCTTCACCAACGACGACGCCTGGGACCTCGGCTCGGCGCTCGTGGCCGGAGCCCGCCGCGCCGACGCGCCGGTCGCGGTCGAGATCCGGCGCAACGGGCACCGGCTGTTCTCCGCCGCCCTGACCGGCGCCACCCCCGACAACGCGGACTGGATCGCGCGCAAGGCCCGGACCGTGCACCGCTTCGGGCACAGCTCGCTGTACGTCCGGCAGTCCTGGGTGGAGAAGGGCACGACGTTCGAGGAGTCCTCCGGGCTGGACCCCCGGCTGTACGCCGCGCACGGCGGCGCCGTGCCGGTGCTCGTGCGCGACGTCGGCCCGGTCGGCGTCGTCGTCGTGTCCGGGCTGCCGCAGCTGGAGGACCACCGGATGGTCGTCGCGGCGATGCGGGCGCACCTCGGCCGCTGAGTACGGGTCGGTACTGGTACCTGTGGGACCCGTGTCACAGGATGTGCACCGTCGACGGCGACGGGGCCGACGACGGGACTCCGGAGGTGCGGGGACGTGACGGTGCGCAGTGCGGTCCGCTGGGCCGCGACACACGGCGCGATGCGGCTGGCGATCCGGGCACGGGCCCGGGCGGGCAACCCCGACGCCGAGGTCCTCCGCGACCCGGTCGTGCGCGAGGACCCCCACGCCCACTACGAGCGGCTGCGCACGCCGGCACCGTTCGCCGGCGGCGCGTTCGCCCGGGTCAGCGTGCACCACGACGTCTGCACCGACGTCCTGCGCAGCGACGACTTCGGCCAGATCGGCGGCAACCGCACCGAGGGCCTGCCGCCGGTGCTGCGGCTGGCGCTGCGCCTGGCCGGCCCCCGGCCCAGCGTCGGGCCGATCGACCCGCCGTCGATGCTCGCCGTCGACCCGCCCGACCACACCCGCTACCGCCGGCTGGTCAGCCGGGCCTTCACCGCCCGGGCGGTGGCCCGGCTGCGCGAGCGCACCGGCGAGATCGCGCACGACCTGCTCGACGACCTCGAGCGCGAGGCCGCGGCCACCGGCGGGCAGGTCGACCTCGTCGCCCGCTACGCCAGCCTGCTGCCGGTCACGGTCATCTCCGAGGTGCTCGGGGTGCCGGTAGCGATGCGCGAGCAGTTCCTCGCCTGGGCCGACGGCGCCACCCCGAGCCTGGACATGGGCCTGTCCTGGCGCACCCACCGCGAGGTCGAGCGCAACCTCGGCGAGCTCGACGCCTGGTTCCGCGGCCACCTGCGCCGGCTGCGCCGCGAGCCCGGCGACGACCTGCTGTCCGGCCTGGTCACCGCGGCCGACGACGACGGCGCCGCGCTCACCGAGCAGGAGCTCATGGCCACCGCCGCGCTGGTGTTCGGCGCCGGCTTCGAGACGACCGTGAACCTCGTCGGCAACGGCGCCGCGCTGCTGTTCGCGCACCCGGCCCAGCGCCGGCTGCTCGCCGAGGACCCGTCGCTGTGGCCGAACGCCGTCGACGAGGTGCTGCGCCTGGAGTCGCCGGTGCAGCGGACCGGCCGGCGGGCCCGGCGCGCCACCGAGGTGCACGGGGTGCCGATCGCCGAGGGCGACCTGGTGCTGCTGGTCCTCGCCGCGGCCAACCGCGACCCGCGGGTGTTCGACGACCCGCACGCCTTCGACGTCACCCGCCGCAACGCCCGCGACCACGTCGCCTTCTCCAGCGGCATCCACTTCTGCCTGGGCGCCGCCCTGGCCCGGATGGAGGGCGAGGTGGCGCTGCGGGCGCTGTTCGAGCGGTTCCCCGACCTCGCCGCCGCCGGCACCGGGCGCCGCCGGAGCACGGTCATCCTGCGCGGCTGGGAGTCGCTGCCGGTCGCGCTGACCCCGGCGCTGTCCCCCGCCGCCGGCCTCGCCCGTTGAGGGCGCCGCGTAGCGTGCCACCGGTGGAGACCCCGCTGCGGACCTGGGCCGGCAACCTCACCTACCGCGCCGCGCGGGTGCACCGGCCGCGGACGGTGGCCGAGGTGCAGGAGGTCGTCGCCGGCAGCGAGCGGGTCAAGGCCCTCGGCTCGCGGCACTGCTTCAACGACATCGCCGACACCACCGCCGACCTGGTGGTCCTCGACGACCTGGACACCGGCGTCGAGCTCGCGCGGATCGACGACGACGGCGGCGGCGTGCTGTGGGTGCCGGCCGGGATGCGGTACGGCGAGCTGGTCCGGGCGCTGGCCGCGTCCGGGCGGGCGCTGCACAACCTGGCGTCGCTGCCGCACATCACCGTCGCCGGCGCGACCGCCACCGGCACCCACGGCTCGGGCAACCGCAACGGCTCGCTCGCCACGTCGGTGGCGGGGCTGGAGCTGGTGCGTTCCGACGGCGGGGTCGTCGTGCTCGGCGAGGACGACGCCGACCTGCCCGGCGCGGTCGTCCACCTCGGCGCGCTCGGCGTCGTCACCCGGGTCGCGCTGCGGTTCCAGCCGACCTTCGACGTCGCCAACACCGTCTACGTCGACATGACCTGGGACCGGCTGTTCGCCGACCTCGACGGCGTCGCCGACGCCGCCTACAGCGTCAGCGTCTTCACCGACTGGCACCGGGTCACCTCGGTGTGGGTCAAGTCCCGGCCGGAGGACCCGGCGGCACCCGAGGACTTCTTCGGCGCCCGCGCGGCGACCGAGCCGACGCACATGCTCCCGGACACCCCGGTCGAGAACCTCACCGAGCAGCTCGGCGTCCCCGGCGAGTGGCACGAGCGGCTGCCGCACTTCCGCGCCGAGTTCACCCCCAGCAAGGGCGACGAGCTGCAGAGCGAGTGGTTCGTCCCCCGCCGGCACGGCCGCGCCGCCCTCGAGGCGCTGCGCGGGCTCGCCGACCGGGTCGCGCCGCTGCTGCAGGTCAGCGAGATCCGCACCGTCGCCGGCGACGAGCTGTGGCTGAGCCCGGCGTCGGGCGGCGACGTCATGGCGCTGCACTTCACCTGGCTGCCCGACCAGCCCGCCGTGACCGCGGTGCTGCCGGAGATCGAGGCCGCGCTGCGCCCGTTCGGCGCCCGCCCGCACTGGGGCAAGCTGTTCACCACGGAGGCCGCGGAGCTGGCCGGGCTCTACCCGCGGATGGCCGACTTCCGGGCGCTGGTGCGCCGGTACGACCCGCGCGGCGCGTTCCGCAACGACTACCTCGACCGGACGGTCGCCGCGTTCGCCTGACGGGCCGGCCGGCTCCGGGGGCCGGCCGGCCCGCCGACGTCAGGCGGTCCGGGACTCGCGGTCGTAGTTGCGGCCGAGGAACTCCGGCACCTTCGCCCACCGGAAGGCGAACACCATCACCAGCAGGGTGGCCACGTAGGGCACCACCAGCAGCACCTGGCTGGGGATGTCGATGCCGGCCACCTCGGCGCGCAGCGCGACGACGTCCATGGCCGCGAAGAACAGGGCGCCGAGGGCGATGAACTGCGGGCGCCACCCGCCGAAGAAGGTCAGGGCGATCGCCAGCCAGCCGCGGCCGCCGACGATGGTGTCGGTGTAGGTCCCGGTGTAGACCAGCGGCAGGTACGCCCCCGCCACCGCCATGAGCGCGCCTCCCGCGGTGGCCGTCCACAGCCGGTTGCGCACCACCGGGATGCCCAGGCTGTCGGCCGCCCTGGGGTTCTCCCCCACCGACCGCAGGTCCAGGCCGGCGCGGGTGCGGTAGAGGAAGAACCACGCGCCGACCGTGAGCAGGGCGGTGAGGTAGACGAGCACGTTGTGGGAGAACAGCGCGGTCCCGAGGACCGGGATGTCGCGCAGCAGCGGGATCTCCAGCCGCGGGAGGGTGTCGACGCGCGGCGTCGTCGCCCCCTGGCCGATGACGATCCGGTACAGCAGCCCCGCCAGGCCCGTGGCGGCGAAGAACAGCGCCAGTCCGACCACGAACTGGTCGAGCCGCAGGATGGTCGTCGCCCACCCGAGGGCGGCGCCGAACACCGCTCCGATCCCGGCCGCCAGCAGGATGCCGACCGTGGTGCTGCCCGTGCCGTAGCTGACGAGGAAGCCGACGGCCGCCCCGAGGAGCATCACGCCCTCCTGCGACACGCTGAAGACGCCGGTCAGGCCGCCGATCATCGTGCCGAGGGAGGCGAGCAGGTAGGGGACCATGGCCACGACGGTGAGCTGGGCCAGGGACGCGAACTCGGTCATGCCACCCTCCGCGCCAGCCGCCCCGCGATCACGTCGGAGAGCAGCAGGAAGATCAGGATCAGCGCCTCGATGATGAGCACCATCTCGGCCGGGACCCCGACGGTGCGCTGCATGGAGCTCGCGCCCACCTCGAGGATCGCGATGCCGAAGGCCACCACCGGCACCCAGAGCGCGCTGCCCCGGGCGATCAGCCCGATGATGATGCCGAGCAGCAGGAAGTTGGACTGCATGCCCTCGATGGCGCGCCCGTGCACGCCACCCACCTCGAGCGCGCCGGCCAGTCCCCCGAGCGCGCCCCCGACGACCAGCGCGAGGACGGCGACCTTCTCCACCCGGATGCCGTTGATGGCCGCCGCCCGCGGGTTGACCCCCGCCGCCCGCAGATCGAAGCCCGCGGCCGTGCGCCGCGTGACCACGACCGTCACCGCCGCCACGAGCAGCGCGAGCAGGATGCCGGCGTGCACGCCCGGCGGCCCGCCCAGGACCGGCAGCTCGGCGCCCTCACCGACCCGCTGCGTGGCCGCCACCCCGGCCGCGGGGTCCGGCCACACCTCGGTCGCGGCGTAGTCGAGCACCTGGAAGGACACGAAGTTCAGCAGGACGGTGCTGAGGATCTCGTTGACCCGGAAGCGCCCCATCAGCAGCGCCGCGATCCCGGCCCAGACCGCGCCGGAGAGCACCCCGGCCAGGACCACCAGGGGCAGCAGGACGGCGGCCGGCAGGTCGGCGTAGACGATCCCCACCCCGGCCGCGGCCGTGGCCCCCACCAGGAGCTGGCCCTCACCGCCGATGTTGAACCGCCCCACCGCGAGCGGGATGGTGAAGCCCAGTGCGAGCAGCGTGAGCGGCACCCACTTGGTCAGCGTCTCGGTGAAGCCGAACCCGGTGCGGAACGACGTGGTCAGGATCGTCCGGTACGCCTCGACGACGTCGTAGCCCAGCGCCGCGATGACGACGCCGGAGACGGCGAAGGCCAGCACGAGCGCGAGCGCATAGGGCAGGAGCCCGCGCAGCAGCCGGGCCAGGGGCCCCGAGGGCGCTGGGGCCGGCGCGTCGGTGTCGGTCAGGACGGGGGCGCTCATGCGTCCTCCTGCACCCCGGCCATGAGGCGGCCGAGCTCGTAGACGTCGTAGTCCCCGCGGGCCCGTTCCCCGACGACCTCCCCGGAGTAGAGGACGACCATCCGATCGGCGAGCAGGCTCAGCTCGTCGAGGTCCTCGGAGATCAGCACGACCGCGCAGCCCCGGTCGCGGGCCTCGTGGACCCGGTCGTAGACGAAGCGGGTCGAGCGCAGGTCCAGCCCGCGGGTGGGGTTCTGCAGCACGAGGACCGCGGGCTCCCGGTCGAAGGCCCGGGCCAGCACCAGCCGCTGGATGTTGCCCCCGGAGAGGTTCCCGGCCAGGGCGTCGGGACCGGGTGCCTTGATCGAGTACCGGTCGATGGTCTCCCGGGCGTGGTCGCGCACCCGCCGCCAGTCGATCAGCCCGGCACGACGGTGCTCGGCGCGCCTCTGGGCGCCCAGGAGCAGGTTGTCCGCGACGGTGGCCGCCCCCAGGATCCCGTCCCGGTGCCGGTCCTCGGGCACGTAGGCGACCCCCGCGGACAGCCAGCGGTGGGTGGGTGCACCGGCCAGGTCGGTGCCGTCGACGGACACGCTGCCGGCACGGACCGGCCGGACGCCGGCGAGCACCTCCGCCAGCTCGACCTGCCCGTTGCCGGCCACCCCGGCGACACCCAGCACCTCGCCCGCCCGGACCTCGAGGTCCAGCCCGCGCAGCGCCGGGACGCCGTGGTCGTTGTCGGCCGTGACGCCGGAGACGGCCAGCCGCACCCGCCCGGCGTCGGGGCGCCGCTGCTCGGCGGGCGGCGCGGCCGGGGTCTGCCCGACCGCGCCGACCCCGAGGGCCGCCGCGACCTCGGAGGTCCGTTCCGCGGCCAGCTCGCCGACCATGAGGGAGGCCAGGCCGGTGGCGTCGGTCGAGGACCGGGGCACCGTGGCGATCCGCCGGCCGTCGCGCATGACGGAGATCCGGTCGCAGATGGCCAGCACCTCGCGCGCCTTGTGCGAGATGAACACGACGCTGGTGCCCTCGGCGACGATGCCGCGCAGGGAGACGAAGAGCCCGTCGACCTCCTGCGGCGTGAGGTTGGTCGTCGGCTCGTCGAGGACCAGCACCCGGGCCCCGCGGTAGAGGACCTTGAGGATCTCCACCCGCTGCCGCGCGCCCACCGACAGCCGGTCGGTGCGGGCCCGCGGGTCCACCGCCAGGCCGAAGCGGTCGGAGAGCTCGGTGATCCGGCGTGCGGCACCGCGCAGCCCACCGGTCCCGGCGGTGGTCCCCAGCACCACGTTCTCGAGGACGGTGTAGCTCGACACCTGGAGCAGGTGCTGGTGCACCATCCCGATGCCGAGGGCGATGGCGTCGCGCGGGGACCGGATGTGCACGGTGCGGCCGTCGACGCGGATGTCGCCGGCGTCGGCCCGGTACAGGCCGTAGAGGACGTTCATCAGCGTCGTCTTGCCGGCGCCGTTGCCCCCGACCAGCCCGTGCACCTCTCCCGGCGCCAGCTCCAGGTCGGCGTCGACGAGGGCGCGGACGGTCCCGAAGGACTTGGTGATCCCGCTCATCGTCAGCGGGCGGTCCCGGCCGGGGGCGGCACCCCCGGCCGGGCCCGCCGCGATGGCGCCGCTCACTCGACCGGGGTCACGTCGCGCTCGACCTCGATCTCGCCGGACCGGAGCTGCTCGACGACCTGGTCGACCTGGTCGACCACGGCCTGGTCGACGTTGGTCGGCGGCTGGAGCGAGATGCCCTGCTCGTAGTCCATGCCGAGGTAGCCGCCGGTCTCGCCGTCCTCCACCGAGGTGAGGATCTCGTCGAGCATCGGCGTGAAGTCGTAGAGCACCGACGTCAGGTAGTGGTCGGGGGCGAGGTTGGACTTGTCGGTGTACTTGGCCGTCATGAGGACGCCCGCGGGGGCGTCGGCGACGCCCTCGAAGGCCCCGACGGCGCCGAGGTTCAGCGAGGTCAGGACGACGTCGTTGCCGTCGGCGAGCAGCTGGCTGGTGAACTGCTGGGCGCGCGTCGGGTCGTTGAAGTCCCCGGTCCACACGGGGGTCAGGGTCGCGGTGGACCCGCTGTCGGCCAGCGCCTGCTCGACCGCGTGCACCTCGGAGTAGGAGAAGGGCAGCGTCACGCCACCGAGGTAGGCGATCCGCCCGCTCTGGCTGGCACCGGCGGCCAGGACACCCAGCGGGTAGAAGGCCAGGTGGAAGTTGCGGTCGAGGACCCAGACGTTGTCGGGGACGTCGGAGGGCTGGGTGTCCTGCTCGGCGATGAAGACGACCTCCGGCGCCTCCTCGGCGACGGCCACCGTGGCGTCGTAGAACTGGCTGCCGTGGGTCCAGATGACGGTGTAGCCGTCGGCGACGTACTCGCGCAGCACCCGCTCGGCGTCGGGCACCTGGACGCTCTCGGAGTAGGTGGTCTCCGCGCCGTGGTCCTCCTCGGCGGCCTGCAGGGCCTGCAGGCCGAGGAAGGTGTAGTCGGCGTCGGTGGTGGTGCCGGAGAAGACGGCGGCGATCCGCGGCGCGTCGCCGTCGCCTCCTCCCCCGCCGCCGCCCCCGTCCCCGCCGCTCGACCCGCCACAGGCGGTGAGGACGAGCACGGCCGCTACGGCCACGGCACTCGCACTGGTTCGAGGAGATCGCATGGGCGGCACATCCCGTCGTCGACCGGCTGGGAGATCGTGCGGGTATCTCAGCGCTGAGACGTGTGGGACACAACACCCCGCGCCGGGCCGTGATCGAGTCGCAGCCTCGCCGACCGCCCTGGCCTGGCTCAGCCGAGCTCGCGCAGCCGGCCGGCGAGGAACTCCCGCTCGACGGCGTTCTCCGTGAGCAGCAGCGCCTCGGCGTAGGCGTCGCGGGCCTCGGCGACCCGGCCGAGGCGCCGCAGCAGGTCCGCGCGGGCCGCGGGCAGGTAGCCGTAGCCGGCCAGCTGCGGCTCGGCGGCCAGCTCGTCGAGGGCGGCCAGCCCCGCCGCGGGCCCGGACGCGAAGCCGACGGCGACCGCGCGGTTGAGCGCCACGACCGGCGAGGGCCACACCGCGGTGAGGACTCCGTAGAGCGCGACGATCTCCGCCCAGTCGGTGTCGGCCCACGACGGCGACTCGGCGTGCACCGCGGCGATCGCCGCCTGCAGCGCGTACCGCGACGGCGGCCGGGCCCGCAGCGCCTCGCGGACCAGCGCGACGCCCTCGGCGATGGCGGCCCGGTCCCAGCGGGTGCGGTCCTGCTCCTCGAGCAGCAGCAGCCGGCCGTCGGTGCCGGTGCGCGTCTCGCGGCGGGCGTCGGTGAGCAGCAGCAGCGCGAGCAGCCCGGCCACCGCCGGGTCGCCCGGCAGCAGCCGGCGCAGCATCCGGGCCAGCCCGACCGAGCGCTCCACCAGGTCGTGGCGCACCAGGTCCTCCCCGGCCGGGGTGGTGTGGCCGATGGTGAACAGCAGGTGCACCACCGACAGGACGGCGTCGACCCGCTCGGGCAGCTCCGCGGGCGGCGGCACCCGGTACGGGATGCGGGCGACGGCGATCTTCTTCTTGGCGCGGGTGATCCGCGCGGCCATCGTCGCCGTCGGGACGAGGAAGGCGCGGGCCACCTCGGCGGTGCTCAGCCCGCACACCAGGCGCAGGGTCAGCGCTACCTGCGCGGGGCGGTCCAGCGCCGGGTGGCAGCAGGTGACCACCAGCCGCAGCCGGTCGTCGGGGTAGCCGTGCGCCTCGTCCACGAGCGCCGGCGCGACGTCCTCCTCGACCAGCAGCGGCAGGTGCCGCCGCTCGACGCCGCGGTGCCGCAGCACGTTGAGCGCCCGCCGCCGGGCGGCGGTGGTGAGCCAGGCGCCGGGCCGGGCGGGGACGTCGTGCGCGGCCCAGTCGGTCAGCGCCGCGGCGAAGGCGTCCTGGACGCACTCCTCGGCGACGTCGAGGTCGCGGGTGACGCGCACCGTCGCGGCGAGGACGAAGGCCCACTCGCGACGGTGCGCGTCGGCGACCGCGGCCGCGACGGCGTCGGCGGTCGGGAGGGCCACGTCAGTCGAAGGTCATCACCGGGCGGACCTCGACGCCGCCGAAGCGGGCCGGCACCGTCCGCGCGACGGCCAGCGCGGTGTCGAGGTCGGGGGCGTCGACGAGGTAGTAGCCGCCGAGGGCCTCCTTGGTCTCGACGAACGGGCCGTCGGTGACCTCGCCGCCGCGCACGCTGGTCGCGGTCGTCGTCGGCTCCAGCGCCTCACCGCCGAGCAGCTTTGCGCCCAGCTGCTCGACGCCCGCGGAGAAGGCCTCGTGCTCGGCCATGATCTCGCCGTAGACGTCGGGGGTCGCGGTGGCGTACTGCGCCTCGTCCTCGTAGATCAGGACCAGGTACTTCGTCATGGTGTCCTCCGGGCTCCGGGGGCCCGCCTGCCGGGCCCTCCACCTCTACGACACGCAGCACCGCACCAGATCGACAGCTCCCGCGGAAGGACTTCCGGGCGTCGTCGTCTCCGGCATGATCTGACAACCGGACGGCCAGGTTCCGCAGATGTTCTGACGGTGCGCGACGGGTCGGGCACTCCGTAACGTCACTGTCAGCAGTCAGGGCGTACCCGTCCGTCACGCACGGGTCACGCCACCTCCCAGACCCCGAGGAGCCCCCCGTGCCGACCTCCCGCCTCAGCCTGATCACCGAGTCCTCCGCGCAGCCCGACGCACTCGCCGGCTCGGTCTGGAGCGTCCTGTCCGGCGGCGACGCCACCTGGCGGCTGGACGCGCTGTGCGCCGAGACCGACCCCGAGGCCTTCTTCCCGGAGAAGGGCGGCTCGACCCGCGAGGCCAAGCGCGTGTGCGCCGGCTGCGACGTCCGCACCGAGTGCCTGGAGTACGCGCTGGCCAACGACGAGCGCTTCGGCATCTGGGGCGGGCTGTCCGAGCGTGAGCGGCGGCGGGTGCGCCTGGCCCGCCGCAGCATGCGGCTCAGCGCCTGACCGCCTGAGCGGGGCGGCCCCGGTCCCGCGGGTTACGGTCCGACGCGGGTCCCGTGGCCGGACCACCACCCGACGAAGGAGCCGCCCGTGGCCGAGGTCGTGCCGTTCCACCACCCGCCGGGGCCGGCGCCCGGCGTCCCCGCGATCGCCGCGCTGCCCACCCGCCGGGTGCTCGACCTGCCGGCCCGCCGGTGAGCTCGCCCGACGTCGGCGCCGCCCGGGTGCAGGCGGTCCTCGACATCCCGCTGCACCGGCACCTGGGCATGCAGCTGCGCGACCCCGCCGACCCCACCGCCGGCATCTGGTTCCCCGTCGGCGCGCCCGCGCAGAACCAGGCGGCGCTGCTGCACGGCGGCGTCGTCTACACCTTCCTCGACGTCGCGGCCTTCCTGGCGCTGCTGCCCTCCCTGGGCGACGCCGAGCACGCGGTCACCCACGACCTCACCGCCTCGCTGCTGCGCCCGGTGCGCGCCGGTGCGCGGGTCGACGTCACCGGCTCGGTGCTGCGCCGCGGCCGCGGGGTGGCGTTCCTGCGGTCCGAGGCGACGGTGGACGGCGCCCTCGTCGCCTCGGCGCAGGTCACGAAGACGATCGTCCCGGCGGGCTGATCCGCGGCGCGGGGCGGCCCCGGGTCACCGGCGCGGGCTCACCCCAGCGACGTCACCACAGCGACGTCACCACAGCGACGTCACCACAGCGACATCGAGCGGCGGAAGATGCCGGCGACGTCCTCGGCGGTGACCTCCCGCGGGCAGGTGGCCAGCAGCCGCTGCTGCTTCATCGTGCCCTCGACCAGGTCGTCGACGTCGCCCTCGTCGAAGCCGACCGCGGCGATCCCGTTGGGGATGTCGATGTCGCGCATCAGGTCGGTGAGGACGGTGGGCAGGAACTCGGCCGGGTCGTCGGGCTCGCCGGCGTTCGGGGCGAGCAGCTGCGCCGCCCGGACGTGCCGCTCGGGCGCGGCCTCGAAGGTGAACCGGAAGGCCTCCGGCGCGGTCAGCGCCACCGACATCCCGTGCGGCACCATCGGCTCGCCGGCCGGGTAGTCCTTCGGGTGGAAGTCCTTCACCTGCCCGGCGATCGGGTAGGCGTTGGCGTGCGGGACGTGCACCCCGGCGTTGCCGAAGCCCATGCCGGCGAAGGTCGCGGCCATCGCCATGTCCCCGCGCGCGGCGGTGTCGTCGCCGTGCCGCACCGCCCGCCGGAACGAGCCCGCGAGCAGCGACAGCGCCTTCTCCGACCACATGTCCGAGATCGGGTTGGACCCGCAGTAGGGCACCCGCTGCTCGGGGGCCTTGCGGTCGTAGGTCGTGTACCAGCGGGCGGTGTAGCTCTCCAGCGCGTGGCACAGGATGTCCATCCCCGCCGCGGCGGTGACCCCGGGCGGCTGGGTGACGGTGAGGTCGGGGTCGATGACGGCGAGGGTGGGCCGCAGCCGCGCGTGGCTGATCCCGGTCTTCACCCGCTGCGCCAGCACGTCCATGACGCAGATGGTCGTGCTCTCCGACCCGGTGCCGGTCGTCGTCGGGACGGCGACCAGCGGCTTGAGCTGCTCGGTGGGCGCCTGCCCCTTCCCCACCGGCACGTTGACGTAGTCCAGGAGCTCGCCGGGGTTGGTGGTGAGCAGGTTGATCGCCTTGGCGGTGTCGATGCTCGACCCGCCGCCGACGGCGACGAACGCGTCCCACGGCCCGGACTCGCGGGCGGCCTCGATCGCCTCGGTCAGGCTGACGTCGGTCGGCTCGACGTGCACGCCGTCGTAGACCCCCGCCTCGATGCCGAAGCGGCCCATCTGGTCGGCGACCCGCTGCGGCAGGCCGGTGGCCGACACCCCGGCGTCGGTGACCACCAGGACCCGCCGCACGCCGAAGCGGCTGAGGTCGTAGCCGATCTCCTCCGACGCCCCGCTGCCGAACTTCAGCTGCGGCGCCCCGTAGGTGAACACGGACTCGGCGGTCATGTCGGCCTCCTCGGCTCGGGCGGATCCGGTTGCACGGATCGTTGCACCCTCCTTGTGGCGGGGACCACAGCGCGGCAGGGTCGGGTGCGCCCACCAACCTTCCCCTGGAGGTCAGCCGTGACCGCAGAACCCGAGACCACCGCCGTCCCCGCCCTCGACGACCTGCTCGCCGACTCCCCCACCAACTGGGGCAAGTGGGGCGACGACGACGAGGTCGGCGCGCTGAACTACCTCGGCCCCGAGCAGGTGCTGGCCGCCGTCGGGCTGGTCCGGCAGGGCAAGGTGTTCACGCTGCAGCGGCTGATCGGCGACCCGAAGGGCGACCCGGTGTGGCCCGGCCGCTCCCCCGCCGAGCGCACCCAGATCCTCGACGAGTCCACCTGGGACTCCGACGACGCGCCGCAGTACCCCGGCGGCCTGCACTACGCCGACGACAAGATCAACGCCTTCCTCCAGGGCTCCACGCAGTACGACGGCCTCGGCCACGTCTGGTACGGCGGCAAGCTCTGGAACGGCTACGACGCCCGCACCACCGTCGGCGGCATGGACAAGGCCAGCGTCGAGCCGATCGCGCAGCGCGGCGTCGTCGGCCGCGGCGTGCTGCTGGACATGGCCCGCTTCCGCGGCAAGCCGACCCTCGACAAGGGCGAGACCTTCACCCACGAGGACCTGCTCGCCTGCGCCGAGCAGCAGGGCGTGGAGATCCGGAAGCGGGACGTCCTGATCATCCGGACGAACTTCCTGCAGCTGTTCTTCGACCAGGGCGACGCCTTCTACGACGGCTTCAACGAGCCCGGCCTGGTCTACAGCCCGGAGCTGGTGCGGTGGTTCCAGGACATGGAGATCCCCAACCTGGTCACCGACACCATCGCCAACGAGGTCACCACCGACCCGAACAACGGCGTCGCGCTGGTGCTGCACAACGCGCTCATGCGCAACCTCGGGGTCACCCTCACCGAGATCGCCGACCTCGAGGCGCTGGCCGCCGACTCCGCCGAGGACGGGCAGTACGAGGGCCTCTACGTCGCCGCGCCGCTCAAGGTGCACAAGGCCAGCGGCTCGCCGGTCAACCCCGTCGTCCTCAAGTGAGCCCGTCGTGAGCGCCTACGACGACCGCCCCTGGCTGGCGCTCTACGGCGACCAGCCGCCGGACTACGACATCGAGTTCGGCGACGCCCTGTCGATGTTCCGGGCCGGCGTGCAGCGCGACCCCGACGGCGACGCGCTGCGCTACTTCGACGGCACGGTCGTCCGCCGGGACCTCGACGCGATGACCGACGCGATGGCCGCCGGGCTGCTGGAGTCGGGCTTCCGGCCCGGTGACCGGCTGGCGGTCTACCTGCAGAACGTGCCGCAGTTCGTCCTGGCCATGGTCGCCACCTGGAAGGCCGGCGGCGTCATGGTGTCGATCAACCCGATGAGCCGGGCGCGGGAGCTGTCCTACCTGCTGGCCGACTCCGGCGCGACGGTGCTGCTGTGCCTGGACACCCTCTACGACGAGGTCGCCCGCGACGTCGTCCCGGGCACCGACGTCCGCCTGGTGCTCACCACCAGCGGCCTGGACCTGCAGACCCGCGACGACGAGCGGCTGTTCGCCGGCGTCACCCGGCAGCGGCACGAGGGCACCACCGACCTGCTCGAGTTCGTCGAGCGGTACCGCGGGCAGACCCCGCCGCCGGTGGAGCTGGGCCCCGACGACGTCGCGTTCCTGACCTACACGTCGGGGACGACGGGCGTGCCCAAGGGCGCGATGAACACCCACCGCAACGTCTGCTTCACCGCGCAGGTCTACCGCGACTGGACCCACGCCGGGCGGGACGGCGCGATCTTCGGCATCGCGCCGCTGTTCCACATCACCGGCCTGATCGGCCACGTGGCGGTGAGCATGCTGGTGCCGGCGCCGCTGGTGCTGGCCTACCGGTTCGAGCCGCAGGTGGTGCTCGACGCGTTCCTCGAGCACCGGCCGGCGTTCACCATCGGCGCGATCACCGCGTTCAGCGCGCTGCTCAACGCCCCGGGGTTCCGCAAGGAGCACTTCGACTCGTTCACGTCGGTCTACTCCGGCGGGGCGGCGATCTCCCCGGCCGCCGAGCGCGGGTTCTTCGAGGCCACCGGCAAGCAGGTGCACAACGCCTACGGCCTCACCGAGACGACGTCGCCGATGACGGTGACGCCGTTCGGGTCGCCGTCGCCGGTGGACCCGAACTCGGGCGCACTGTCGGTGGGCGTGCCGGCGCCGAACACCGTCGTCCGCATCCAGGGCGACGACGGGCAGGACCTGCCGCTGGGCGAGGTCGGCGAGATCGTGGCCGAGGGCCCGCAGGTGGTGGCCGGCTACTGGGGCAAGCCCGAGGAGACGGCGACCAACCTGCCCGGCGGGACGCTGAGGAGCGGCGACGTCGGGTTCATGGACCCGCAGGGCTGGGTGTTCATCGTCGACCGCAAGAAGGACATGATCAACGCGTCCGGTTACAAGGTGTGGCCGCGCGAGGTCGAGGACGTCCTGGCCGAGCACCCCGCCGTCCGCGAGTCCGCCGTCGTCGGCGTGCCCGACGAGAAGCGCGGCGAGACGGTCAAGGCGTTCGTCAGCCTCAGGCCGGGGGCCAGCACCACCCCGGAGGAGCTGATCGCGCACTGCAGGGAGCGGATGGCCGCCTACAAGTACCCGCGCAGCGTGGTCGTGCTCGACGAGCTGCCGAAGACGGTCACCGGCAAGATCCTCCGCCGCGAGCTGCGGGGGACGTGAGCGGGCCGGGTCCCCGCCCCGCCCCGGGCGGGGACCCGGTCACCGCACCGGCGCGCCCGGCCGGCGCGACCACGTGGGCCGGGCGGCCCGGATCCCGGCCGCGCCGGTGCCCACGACCGCGACCAGCAGGGCCACCCAGGCCCACAGCCACGGGTCGTCGGCCTCGACGTCGCGGCGGTACCAGAGCACCACCACGAGCTCGAGCGCGCCGAACACGGTGTAGGTGACCGCCGCGACGCCCAGCCGGTCCAGGTCCCGCTCGCGGACCGACAGCGCCGCGGCGAACCCGAGGGCGAGCAGCCAGGCGCCGATCACCTGCGAGCTCAGCGGCGTGATCTCCCACGGCCAGAACGACGTGACGGTCTCCACGTGGTGGTGCACGGTGAGCCCGCCGGCGAACAGGACCGCGCCCGCCGCGGCCAGCAGCGCCCCCTCGACGAGCAGCAGCGCGGTGAGCCGGGCCGGCATCGGCAGCCGCACGGGCGGGCGCCGGCCCCGGCGGACCTCCTGCCCGAGGACCACCGCCAGGCACAGCGCCGGGACGACGAGGTAGACGGCCAGCCAGACCCAGGCCGCCGCCCGGGCGACCGGCCCGCCGGTGAGCAGGTGCAGGCGGTGGGTGTGGATCAGCGTCGCGGCGCAGGTGAGGACGGTGAACAGGGTGACCGTGAGGACCGGCACCCGGATCCGGCTCCACCGGTCCTGCCGGAGGGAGAGGACCGACAGCACCGCGCCGGCGGTGTAGGCGGCGCCGAGGAACGCGGCCGTCGCCTCGGTGCGGATGGACCAGGCCCAGAAGCGGTCGGCGACGTCGGCGAGCAGCAGCAGCTCGGAGACGGCGAGCAGCGTGAGCGCGAGGAAGGCCGTCAGCAGCCACCGGGTGCCGGGGCGGACCTCCTCGGCGGGGTCCGGCGTCCGCGGTGCGACGGGTTCCATCGGCTGCCGCCTGTCGGTCGTGCCCGGCCCGCGACGGGGTCGGCTGGGCGCGCACCGGCGCCGGACCCCGGACCGGCGACCCAGGCTGGCACGGCGTCCGCGCCGGGTCGAGGGCCCATCGGCTCCGGCTCCTCAGCCGGCGGCGCGCACGTTCTCCGTCCACACGTCCCAGCCGAGCCGCACGACCAGCGCGGTGACCACGACGAGGAACACGACGCGGATGAACCCGGTGCCGCGGGAGGTCGCCGTCCGGGAGCCGACGTAGCCGCCGAGCGTGTTGGCCGCGCCCAGGCACAGGCCCAGGCCCCAGACGACCGACCCGTGCGGCACGAAGAACGCCAGCGCGCCGAGGTTGGTCGCGACGTTGACGATCTTCGCCTTGGCGCTGGCGTTGAGGAAGTCGTAGCCCAGCAGCGACACCAGGGCGAACACGAGGAACGAGCCGGTGCCGGGGCCGAGGACGCCGTCGTAGAAGCCGATCACCGCCCCGACGGCGAGCGCGGTGCCGTGGTGGCGGCGGCCGGTGTGCCGCAGCGCCGTCACCTCCCCCAGCGCCGGGCGGAACGCGGTGAACAGCGCGATGCCGACCAGCGCCACGACGATCACCGGCTTGAACACCGCGGCCGGCAGCAGGGCCGCCACCGACGCCCCGCAGGACGAGCCGACCAGGGCGACCGCGGCCATGGGCAGCGCCGTCCGCAGGTCCGGGTGCACCCGCCGCTGGTAGGTGACCGCGCTGGTGGTGGTGCCGAACACCGACGCCAGCTTGTTGGTGGCCAGCGCCTGCACCGGGGCCAGGCCCGGCACCAGCAGCAGCGCGGGCAGCTGGATCAGCCCGCCGCCGCCGACGACGGCGTCCACCCAGCCGGCGGCCAGCGCCGCGACGAGCACGAGGGCGAGCAGGGAGGGCGTCAGGCCCTCCGGCAGGAGCAGGTCAGTCACGCGCGCGTCCCGGGGCGGTCACGGACAGCCAGCCTCCCCGACGCCGGAGGGGACCGGACGGCCGGGTCCGGGGAGCCGCGTTGCGGCCGGTCGCGTCCGGCGGTGCGATGGTGCGATGACAGGGGGTGGAGCGCGCACCCGGCAGCCGCCCGTCGGCGCGGCGGCCGACGCACACTCGCCGCACCGGCTCACCGCCCGCGACTGGCGCCGGGTGCTGCGCCGCGTCGCGCGCCACGTGCTCAGCGACCGGCTCATGGTGCAGGCGTCGGCGGTGGCGTTCTTCGCGCTGCTGTCGGTGGCGCCGGTGCTGGTCACGGCGGTCTCGGTGTACGGCGTCGTCAACACCCCGCAGGACGCGCTGCACCAGCTGTCCGGGGTGGCGGGGATGCTGCCGGAGGACCTGCGGTCGCTGGTGGTCGACCAGCTGACGACGATCACCACCGCCTCCACGCACGTGAACACCTGGCGCGGGCTCGGCGGCCTGACCGCGGCGCTGTGGACGGCGACGACCGCGATGACCTACCTGATCGACGGGCTGACCCTCGCGTACCACGAGACCGAGACCCGGGGCTTCCTCCGCCGCAGCGCGCTGGCGCTCGTCCTCGTCCTCGGCGGCGCGGTCCTGCTCGGCGGGATCATCGCCGGCGCCGGCGAGGTCTCGGGTGCGCTCGCCGGGGCACCGGGCGCCGTCCGCGACGTCGCCCCCGTGCTGACGTGGGTCGCCGCGGCGGTGCTGATGAGCGCGGTGCTCGCCGTCCTCTACCGGTTCGGCCCCGACCGCAGGCAGGCCCGGTGGCGGTGGATCACCCCCGGAGCGGCGCTGACCACCGGGCTGTGGCTCGCGACGACGATCGGCTTCTTCGCCTACGTCCGCAGCCTGGGCGACTACTCCGCGACGTACGGCTCGCTCGCCGGCGTGGCCATCAGCATGTTCTGGCTGTGGACGACGGTCTTCCTCGTGCTCGTCGGCGCGGTCGTCAACGCCGAGACCGAGCGGCAGACCGCCCGGGACTCCACCGTGGGCCCCGAGCGGCCGCTCGGCGAGCGCGGCGCGGTGGTCGCCGACAGCGCGCCGCCCTACCCGGGCGAGCGCTGAGGGCGGTCAGAGGTAGTTGACGTGCACGTGGTCGAAGTGGTTGGCCGTCGTGCCGCCGCGGTCCTCCATCGTCTGCCACGACCCGTTCGGCGAGGACAGCATCCGCTGCTCCCAGATCAGGTAGTCGACGCCGAGCTCGTCCCAGTGCGCGCGGTGGTAGGCGACGATCGCGTCGCCGAGGGCGGCGTCGGTCATGACCATGTAGTCCAGCGCCCTGCCGGAGGGGTGGCCGCCCGGGTCGGCCGCGCTGGCGCGGGTGCCGCCCAGGGTGATCGCGTCCGCCCCCGGCACGTTGCTGACGACGGCGTCCGCGGCGGCCTGCACCTGCGGCTCGACCGGACCGGTGCTGTTGGTGATGCGGGCGACGGCCGAGACGACGGTGGTGCCCGCGGTCTCCGCCGGGCCGGCCTCCTCCTCGGCCTCGGCGGCCTCGGCGGCCTCGGCGGCTGCGGCGGCCTCCGCCGCGGCGGCGGCCTCGGCGGCCGCGGCGGCTGCGGCGGCCTCCGCGGCGGCGCGGGCGGCGGCCTCGGCCTCGGCCCGCTGCCGGTCGACGGTGGCCTGGTCGGCGGCGGCCTGCGACTGCTGGGCCGCGGTCTCGGCGGCCTCCCGCGAGCTGCGGGTGGCGGCGAGGTCCTCGAGCGGCGCCAGGTCCGGCGGGGCGGTGGCGGTCACCGGGCCGGACTGCGCCGACAGCCCCAGCGCCTCGGCGACGGCGACCGACCCGCTCGCCGTCCCGGCCTCGGCGGTGGCGGCCGGCTGCGGGCCGACCAGGACGTTGACCAGGACCGCGCCGGCGGCGGCGACGCCCAGGTACAGGCCCGGACGGCGGTGCGCGGCCGGCGGGCGGCGGCGGTCGGAACGGTCTGCGGACGCGCCGGGGCGGCCGGGGGTGGTGCTCGAGGGCATGGGTGCAGGTCTCCCGTCAGCCGCCTGCCGAGTTAGCTGACGGGTTCGGGCGGGAAGCAGCCCTACCCGCCCGGACGCACGGGTCCGGTGCGGGATTCACCCCAGTACTGCGGTGGGTCCCCGGCTCGCCCAGGGGGCGACTCGGCGGCGACCGCCCGGGTCCCCTGGCGGGGACGGGGCCGGACGGCCTCGGCCACGGTAACGGCCGTTACCCGTCCGTGACAAACCGCGGCCGCGTTCCGTGGCGGGGACCACACGCCGGTCAGGGGCGGGTGCGCAGCCGCCCGACGACGCGCAGCGGCAGGCGCAGCCACCACCCGGTCACCCGCCAGGGCAGGACCGCGGCGGCCCGGACGCCGCGCGCGCCGAGGGCGGCGAGGTCGGCCCACTCGGCCGGCCGCGGCGCCGGGGCGGCCGGCGCGGCGGAGGGGGGCGGCCCGGCGGGGGTCGGCTCCTCGTCCTCCTCCGGCGTCCCGCCGGAGGCCCCGTCCGACGGCGCCACCACCGACGGACCGGCGGGCTCCCCCGGGTCCTCCTCGGGCACGAGGACGTCGAACGCGGTCCGGCGGCGCGGGGCGCGCAACGAGTCGAACGACGGGATCGCCGGGGACGGCGGCGCGTCGTCCTCGTCGGGCAGCGGCCATAGCCCCACCGCCACGGGCTCGGGGACGACCGCGCGGACGGCGGCCACCATCGCCGGTCCCAGCCCGGGGACGGCGGCCAGCTCGCGGCGGGTCAGCGCGGACAGCTGCTCGACGGTGGTGATCCCGGCGCGGGTCAGCGCGCCCACCGCCCGCGCGGGCAGACCCAGCTCCCGGACGCTCCCCGTCGGCTCGACCCGCGACCTCGTCGACATGGCGTCGGACCCTAGCCCCGGGTTCACCGGGACGGTCCCGCCGGGGAGCCGTCCCAGGCCGGTTCCGGCGGGACGGTCCCGCCGGCGCCGGCGTCCGGGGCCGGGGAGGTCGCCGGCGCCCCACCGGTCGACGTCGTCCCCGCGTCCGGGGCCGGGGACTCCCCCGTCGCCGGCGGGGCGGTGTCCCCGGGCGTCCCGGTCGCCGGCGCCGGCGGTTCCGGCGTCGTGCTGCCGGACGGGGTGCTCTCCGGGGCCTCGGGCGTGCTCTCTGGCGCCGTGCCCGCGGACCCGGGGCTCTCCGCCGTGGTCGCCTCGGGAGCGGGCGCCTCGGGGGTCGTGACCTCGGGGGTCGTGACCTCGGGGGTCGTGACCTCGGGGGTGGTGGCCTCCGGGCCCGGGGCCTCCGGCGTCGGGGTCCCGGGGGTGCTGCTGTCCGCGGCGGGCGCCTCCGGCGTCGCCGCGGGGGCCTCCGGCGCGGACCCACCGGACGGGCCGGGCCCGGCGGCGGGCGCCTCGGGCTCGGGCACCGCGGTGTCGGGTGCGACGGCGGCGACCACCTGCACCCGGTCGCCGGCGGCCAGCTCCACGTCCACCGGGTCCAGGCCGACGACGGTGCCGGGAGCCGCGTCCGGGGTCTGCTCGCCGCGCTGGCCGACGGTGAGACCGAGGGCGGTCAGGTCGTCGGTGACCTCGGCCACCGGGCGGCCGAGGAAGTCCGCGGCCCGCAGCACGATCCCGGCCTGCTGCGTCTCGGCGGCGTCGGCCACCGGCACGTCACCGGCGCGGGTCGTGGTGAACAGCACGCCGCCGACGACGAGCGCGACCAGCAGCAGCGGCAGCAGGACCAGCGCCCGCCGGCGCCGGCGCGGCTCCGGCCCGGGGACCGGCGCGGGCTCCGGGACCGGCCCGGGGACGGGGGCGGCGGCCGCCACCGGGCGGGTGGGCGGCACGGGGGCGGCCCGGGGGTCCAGGGCCTCCTCGACCGCGGCCAGGAAGGCGGCGCCGTCGGGCAGGCGGGCGCCGGGGTCCTTGGTCAGCGCGGCACCGATGAGCTCCTTGACGTCGGGCGGCAGGTCGTCGGGCAGCGGCTCGGGCTGCTCGCGGACCTGCTTGAGCGCGACGGTGACCGGGTTGGTGCCGGTGAAGGCGGCGTGGCCGGTCAGCGACTCGTAGCCGACCAGGCCGAGGGCGTAGACGTCGCTGGCCGGGCCGACCCGCTCGCCGGCGGCCTGCTCCGGGGACATGTACTGCGCGGTGCCGATGACCTGGCCGGTCTGGGTGAGCGGCACGCACTCGGCCGACCAGGCGATGCCGAAGTCGGTGAGCTTCACCCGCCCGTCGGGCCGCACGAGGATGTTCGAGGGCTTGACGTCGCGGTGGACGACGCCACCGCGGTGCGCCTCGGCGAGGGCGGCCGCGGCCTGGCGCAGCACCGAGAGGGCGGCACCGGGGTCCAGCGGGCCCTCGGTCTCGATGAGGGTGGACAGCGGCGCCCCCTCGACCAGCTCCATCACCAGGTAGGCCAGGTGCTCGCCGGTGGCGTCGTCGGTGCCCTCGCCGTAGTCCAGGACGGTGGCGATGTTGGGGTGGGTGAGCGCCGCCGCGTGCCGGGCCTCGTTGCGGAAGCGGGCGAGGAAGGTCGGGTCGTCGGCGTACTCGCTGCGCAGCACCTTGACCGCGACCGGCCGGGCGAGCAGGTGGTCCCGGCCCCGCCAGACCTGGCCCATGCCGCCGGTGGCGATGACCTCCTGCAGCTCGTAGCGGTCCCCCAGGGTCCGGCTCCCCCGCTGCACCGTGGTCACTGCCCGACTCCGTCCCGTCCGACGCGGGCGGGTGCGCCCCGCCTCCTCCGGCCCCCACCGGGAGCTGCGCGGCCGCTCCCCCTGCCGGGTGGGCGACCCCGGGTGGGTTCCCGCCCGGACGCCCCGTCAACCACCGGACCGCCCACGGCGGCTCCCCCGGACGCGTGCCGGTGCTCGCGCGGCCGGACTCCGGTCCGCCAGGATCCGGGCGATCCGCGGCGACGGGGCCGCGGCCGTTCCGGAGGTCGCCCGTGGACTCGGCCCTCAGCACCGTCGCCCTGCCCGCCGCCCTGGCCGTGATCATGTTCGGGCTGGGGCTGTCGCTCACCGTCGACGACTTCGCGCGGGTCACCCGCCGGCCGCGCGCCGCCGTCGTCGCCCTCGGCCTGCAGCTGCTGGTCCTGCCGGCCCTGTGCTTCGGCCTCGTGGTGGCCACCGGCCTGGAGCCCGTGCTGGCGGTGGGGATGGTGCTGCTGGCCGCCTCGCCCGGCGGGACGACGGCGAACCTGTTCAGCCACCTGTTCCGTGGCGACGTCGCGCTCAACGTCTCGCTGACGGCGGTCAACTCGCTGCTCGCCGTCGTGACGCTGCCGCTGGTGACCAACCTCGCCGTGACCGTCTTCGACCCGCCCGGCGCCGGGTCGATCGGCCTGCAGTTCGGCAAGACCGTGCAGGTGTTCGCGATCGTGCTGGTGCCGGTGGCGCTCGGCATGCTGGTGCGGCGGGCGGCGCCGGCGTTCGCCGAGCGGATGGACCGGCCGGTGCGGGTGCTGTCCGCGGTCGTGCTCGCCCTGGTGATCGCCGGGACCGTGGTGGCCGAGCGGGAGGACGTGGCCGGGTACCTGCGCGAGGTCGGGCTGGTCGCGCTCGCCTTCTGCGCGCTCAGCCTGCTGGCCGGGTTCGCCGTGCCGCGCGCGCTCGGCGTCGGCCACCGGCAGGCGGTCGCCTGCGCCTTCGAGATCGGCGTGCACAACAGCACGCTGGCGATCACGGTGGCGATCAGCGTCCTCGGCAGCGTGGAGCTGGCCGTCCCGGCGGCGGTCTACGGGGTGCTGATGTTCCCGGTGGCCGCGCTGGCCGGCTGGGCGATGACCCGGTCCTCCCGGTCGGGCGCGCCGGAGCGCGTCGCGTCCTGACCCGGCCACCGGCGGGCCAGGGCCGGGACGACCTCCGCGCCGGCGGTGCCGGCCGCGGCCCAGCCGAGGACGACCAGCCAGGACAGCGGGTCCAGCGGGGTGCAGCCGAAGAACCGGCTGAGCCCGGGGGTCTGCACGACCGCGGCCAGGGCAACCAGCGACCCGGCCGCGGTGGCCAGCACCAGCGGGCTGCGCCGCCCGGCCCAGGCGGTCTGCCCGAGCTGGGTGGCGATCAGCGCGGCGAGCCCCATCGTGCTGGCCCGCCGGCGCAGGCCGGTGACGCGGCCGGTGGCCCACGCGCCGGTCGCGCCGGCGGCGGTGGCCACCCCGCGGACGGCGACCAGGCGGCGCACCGCGTCGGCGAAGCCGCGGTACGGGCCGGCGAGCAGCACCGGGGCGAGCGGGTGGCCGGCCAGCGGCCCGCCGTCCGCGGCCGGGGCGGCCGCCCGCGGGCGGGCCACGGCGACGGCCAGCGCCGGGAACATGTCGGTGAGCAGGTTGACCAGCAGCAGCTGCCGGGTGCCCAGCGGCGCGCGGCCGCCCAGCGCGGAGCCGAGCACGGTGAACGCGACCTCGCCGGCGTTGCCCCCGACGAGGATGGCGACGGCGTCCCGGACGCGGGACCACAGCGCGCGGCCCTCGGCGACGGCGTCGACCAGCCGGGTCAGGTCCCGGTCGGTGATCACGAGGTCGGCGGCGCTGCGGGCGGCGGGCGACTCGGCGCCGGCCACCCCGACCCCGACGTCGGCCAGCCGGATCGCGGCGGCGTCGTTGATGCCGTCGCCGGTCATGGCCAGCGTGGCGCCGGCGCGGCGCAGGGCGCCGACGAGCAGCACCTTCTGCTCCGGCGTCAGCCGGGCGAACACCGCCGCCTCGCGCACCAGCGCGGTCCGCTCGGACTCCGACGCCCGCGCCAGCTGCGCGCCGGTGACCACCCGGCCGGCGTCGGGGACCCCGGCCTCGGCGGCGATCGCGGCGGCGGTCTCCGGGTGGTCGCCGGTGGCCACGAGCACCCGGACGCCTGCCGCGGTCAGCTGCTCGACCGCCGCGGCCGACGAGCCGCGGACGGTGTCGGCCAGGCCCACCAGGCCGCGCAGGGTCAGCCCGGTCGCCGCCGCCTCGAGGTCGTCGGGCCGGCCGTCCACCGCGCGGTCGGCGACGGCGAGCACCCGCAGCCCGTCGCAGGCCAGCTCCCGCACCCGGTCCGCGGCGTCGCCCGGGTCGGTGCACAGCCGCAGCACGACCTCCGGCGCGCCCTTGACCACCAGCCGGCCCGAGCGCAGCGCCGCCGAGAACCCGCGGCCGGTGGCGAAGGGCACCGAGGCCTCCGGCTCGCCGCCGCCGGCCATGCCGCGGTCGGTGGCGGCGGCGTCGACGGCGCGGTCGGTCTCGTGCGCGTCGGTGTCGCCGGCGCCGATCCCGGCCGCGGCCAGGCGCAGCAGGCCGTCCTCGCCGTCGTCCGGACCGTCCCCGAGGGGCAGCAGCCGGGCCACCCGCAGCCGGTTCTCGGTCAGCGTGCCGGTCTTGTCGAAGCAGACGGTGTCCACCCGGCCGAGCGCCTCCAGCACCCGGGCGCTGCGCACCACCACCCCGTCCCGCGACAGCCGCCGGGCCGCCGCCTGCTGGGCGACGGTCGCGACCAGCGGCAGCCCCTCGGGGACGGCCGCGACGGCGACCGCGACCCCGGAGCTGACCGCCTCGCGCAGCGGCCGCCGCCACAGCACGCCGAGGGCGGCGACGGTCCCGCCGCCGGCCAGCGTCAGCGGCAGCACCGAGCGGGTGAGCTCGGCCAGCCGGGCCTGGACGCCGGCCGGCGGCGCCCCGCGCCCGGCCGCCCGCGCCGCCCGGCCCGCCTGGGTGGCCGGGCCGACGGCGACGACGACCGCGCGGCCGGTGCCGGCCACGACGGTCGTGCCGTCGAAGAGCATGCAGCGCCGGTCGGGCACCTCGGCGCCCGGCGTCGGGGCCACCGACTTGGCCACCGCGAGGGACTCGCCGGTGAGGCTGGACTCGTCGGCCTCGAGGTCCTCGGCGGCCAGCAGCCGCGCGTCGGCGGTCACCACGTCACCGGAGCCGACGAGGACCACGTCACCCACCCGCAGCGCGCTCGACGGCACCTCCTCCTCACCGCCGTCGGCCTCCCGGCGGACGCGGGCGTCCTGCTGCAGCAGCAGCGAGGCCAGCGCCGTCTCCGCGCGCATCCGCTGCGCCGCGCCGAGCAGCGCGTTGCCGACCGTGACCCCGCCGACCAGGAACGCGTCCGCGGTCTCGCCCAGCACGGCGGTGGCGCCGGCGCCGGCGCCCAGGACGGGGGTGAGCGGGTCGGCGAGCTCCGCGGCGACGGTGCGGCCGAACCGGACGGGCACCCGGACCACGGCCGTGCCGCCCACCCGCCGCCACGCGCGGGTCAGCGGGCCGGGCGGGGCGTCGCCGTCCCGGGGCAGGTCCGCCAGCCGGCGCAGGACGTCGTCGGGGTCGAGGGCGTGCCACGGCGTGTGCACCGACGGGGGCGGCGGGGGCCGGCGGGCGGCGCGGACCGCCGTCACGGTGCCGTCGAGCATCGTCCACAGCGTCGCGGACTTGCCCGGGGTCGTCGCCCGCCGCTGCCCGCCGCGGGCCGAGCCGACGGCGGCCAGCAGCCCGCCCAGCACGTTGCCGGTGACCGCGCTCTGCACCGACCGGCGGGCCAGCCGCCGCGCGTCGGTCACGGCCCGCACCACCCGGCAGGCGTCGGCCAGGCCGGTCCCGGTCACCAGGTCCGCCGCCCAGGCCGGCGCCCGGTCGGGCCGCACGGGGGCCACCGCGACGTCGGCGGCCAGCAGCGCGGCCGCGTCGGCGGAGGAGACCAGCAGCACCCCGTGCCCGTCGGCCTGCAGCCGGCGGACGACGCCGGCCAGCGGCTCGTCCGCGGGCGCGATCTCCCCGGCGACGCCGGCGATCTCCCGGCTGCCGGCGTGCGCGGTGAGCACCAGGCGTGCGCCGGTGCCGGCGGCGGCGGTCAGCAGCGCCTCGGCGTGCGGGTCGAGCTCGGGGGCGACCAGGACGGTGCCCACCCGCCGGCGCCCGGCGTACAGCGTGCGCAGCGCCGCCCCCGGCGCGTCCGGCGCTCCCCGCGGCGGGCCGAGCCGGGTGCCGCCCGCGCCGTCGCCGTCGGCCAGCAGCCGCGCCGCCGCCGTCCACACGGCGGCGGTGTCCCACCCGTCGGCCTCGGCGGTGGCCTCCAGGACGACCGGCGGGCCGGTGCACAGGGTCGCCCCGTCGACCACCACGCAGTCGACGCGGTCGAGCCGGCGGTAGGCCGTGCCGTCCAGGGGCAGCACACCCGCGCGGCACAGCAGCCAGTCGAGGGTGGCGGCGAAGGACTCGCGGCCCGCCAGCGCGGCCCTGGGCGTGAGCGCCTTGACCAGGTCGGCGGCGCGGCCGGGGCGGCCGGTCAGGGCGAGGACGGCCAGCACGGCGCCGGTCGTCGTCGGGCCCATCCGGCCCTGGTAGCGGTCGACCGCGCCGGGCGGGAGGGGCACCGGCCGCTCCCCGGCGCGGGCGGCCGGGGCCGGGTCCTCCGGCTCGGTCCCGTCCGGCTCGGGCCGGCACAGCTGCTCCTCCCGGCGCCGCCACACCTGCCGCCGGGCCCGGACCTCGAGCACCTGCTGGGCGGAGGCGGCCGCGTTGAGCGCCGGGACGACCGGGCTCTGGGTGGCCGAGTGCAGCACGGCGGAGAGCCCCTCGAGGACCAGGCGGGTGCCGTACCGGCCGATCCGCCGGGCGAGCAGCTCGGTGATCCAGTCCTGCGTGTCGACCAGCGTGACCGCGAGCGTGGCGTGCCGCGACAGGGCGGGGATCGGCAGCGCCCGGGCGGTGAGCGCGGTCAGGACGCCGAGGGCGTCCACCGCCAGCGCCGTCGCCGTCGCGAGGAGCGGCTCGAGGTCGGCGGGGTGGTCGGCCGGCTGGCGCAGGACGTCCCGCCGGTCGCCGGCGTCCTGCAGCGTGCGCACCGTCCCGACGACGTCGTCCACGCCCACCCGCCGCGTGTCGACGGCGACCAGCGCCCGGCCGAGGACCTCGTTGACCGTGGCCCACTGCACGCCCTCGAGCCGCTCGAGGCGCGCGCGCAGCGTGCGGCCGGCGTCGGGCGGCGCGCCGGGGGCGCACTCGGGCAGCTCGACCTGCACCAGGTCCCCGTCGGCCCACACCCGCGGCGTGTGCCGCCCGCCGTCGGGCTCGAACATGCCGGCGGCGACCCGCGCGAGCTCCCGCAGCCGGCCGGTGGGCAGCGGGTCGGCGCCGGTGAGCAGCGTGCCGGCGGCCCGGACGCCGGAGACGGCGGCCTCGGTGAGGTCGACCGGCCGGCCGGTGACCCGGCTGGTCAGGTCCTCCGCCGTGCGCACCGCGGCGCGGGTGGAGACGCCGAGCAGGCCGGCGGTGAGCACGGCCGGCGCGGCGGCGACCTGCGCGCCGGTCACCGCGAGGCGCGCCGTGGCGGCCAGGGCGCGCCGGGCGGTGGCGGCTCGGTGGAGGACGCTCATCCCGGGGCTCCCCCCTGCGCGACACCTGCTGTCCGCCCATCGTCCACCTCGGAGTGACGGACGTCACGACCCCGGACCGGTACGCGTCGGTCCGCTCCGGCCGGGCGTCAGTCCGCCGCGCCGCGCCAGCGCAGCACCTCCAACGCCGCGGCCACGCCGAGGACGTTCTCGGCCAGCGGCCGGGGCAGCAGCTCGTCGGCGCGGGCCAGCCGGCGCAGCACGGTGTTGCGGTGGGTGTACAGCCGCTCGGCGGTGCGGGAGGCGTTGCCGAGCTCCCGCACGTAGGTCAGCACCGCCTCGCGGGTGTCGGGGTCGGCGGTGGCCAGCCGGCCCAGGGTGCCGGCGAGGAACTCCTCGAGCTGGGTCGGCTCGGTGGTCAGCAGCGCCACCAGCTGCACGTCCTCGTAGCGGGCCACCTGCTGCGGGGAGGTCAGCCGCGCCAGCATCCGCTGCGCCGTCGCGGCGTCCAGGTGGCTGCGGCGGAAGCCGTCGACGTCGCGGCCCGGCCGGCCCACCGCCACCCGGACGTCGGGGTGCGCGGCCAGCGGCCCGGCCAGCTCCGCCGCCCGCGGCGCGGTGCCCACCGGCAGCCACACCCACAGCGCGGCCGCGCTGGCGACGACGGTCAGCCGCCGGGTCGCGCCGGCCGCCCGCATGACCGCCTCCGCGGCGGCCTCCAGCTGGCCGGGCGCCGCGCTGCCGGACCCGGTCCACACGACGGCGGCGGTGTGCGGACCGGTCAGCCCGTAGCCCAGCTGCGCCTCCGCGCGGGCCCGGCCGATCGGCGCGCCCTCCAGCAGCAGCGTGACCGTGGCCCGGCGCTCGGCGTGCGCGCCGCGGGTGAGCTCGGCCCGCTCGGCGGCCATCCGCTCGGACAGCGCCGCGACCGTGTCGTCGATGAACGTGGTGATCGACAGCGCCGACACGTCGAGCAGCTCGCGCAGCTCGGCCGGGTCGCCGGTCAGCTCGAAGCAGATCTCCATCCACCGCCGCCAGGCCACGCCCTGCGCCGTCCGGTAGGCGTCCAGCCCGCTCTGGTCCAGCCCGCGCCGGACCAGGTCGCGGGCGGCGTCCAGCACCTCCCCGCCGGTGTTGGCCGGCACCCGCCGGCCCGGGTGCTGCACGTTGGCCGCCGCCCAGTGCAGCAGGTTGGCCAGGTTGGCCCGCCGGGTGGCGGCGGCGAGCACCGGGTCCTCGGCGACCGGGCGCATCCGCTCGGTGCCCAGCGACGCCCGGTGCAGCTCCTCGATCCAGTCGGCGCGGGGGTCGAGGGCCACCTCCGCGCCCCGGCGGAACAGCTCCCGGATCCGAGGGGAGACGGCCGGCCAGTCCGCACCCTCTGCTGCAGTCTGCACCGCGCCAGTATCGGGATGGTGCACTTCGCCGTTGCACCGGGTGACCGGGACCACGCAGTCTCGTAGGCCGCTGCACCCGTGTCCCGAGGACGGAGCACCGCATTGACCACCACGCAGACGCCGGTCGAGCACCTCGACGTGCTGATCGTCGGCGCCGGGATCTCCGGCATCGGCGCCGGCCGGTACCTGACCACCGAGCTGCCGCAGAAGAGCTTCGCGATCCTCGAGGCGCGCGGCGCCTCCGGCGGCACGTGGGACCTGTTCCGCTACCCCGGCATCCGCTCGGACTCCGACCTGTCGACCTTCGGCTACGAGTTCAAGCCGTGGCGGGACCGCCAGTCGATCGCCGACGCGCCGAAGATCCTGGCCTACCTGCGCGAGACCGCCACCGAGAACGGCCTCGACGAGAGGATCCGCTACCACCACCGGGTGCTGGCGGTGGCGTGGTCCGGCGAGGACGCCCGCTGGACGGTCGACGTCGAGCGCACCGACACCGGCGAGCGGCTGCAGCTGACCGCCGGCTGGGTGTTCTGCGCCGGCGGCTACTACCGCTACGACGAGGGCTTCACCCCCGTCTTCGAGGGGCGCGACCGCTTCCGCGGCGAGATCGTCCACCCGCAGTCCTGGCCCGAGGACCTCGACCTCACCGGCAAGCGGGTCGTCGTCGTCGGCTCCGGTGCCACCGCCGTGACGATCGTGCCGGCCATCGCCGGCACCGCCGCGTCGGTGACGATGCTGCAGCGCACCCCCACCTACGTGCTGCCGGTGCCCCGCGAGGACAAGGTCGCCGCGCTGCTGCGGAGGTGGTTCGGCGACGAGCGCGGCTACGCGCTGACCCGCCGCAAGAACATCGCCCAGCAGCGGGCGATCTGGAGCTTCTGCCAGAAGCACCCGAAGGCCGCCCGCAGGGTCATCCGCTGGGTCAACACCAAGCAGCTGCCCGAGGGCTTCGACGTCGACACGCACTTCAACCCGCCGTACGACCCGTGGGACCAGCGGCTGTGCGCCGTCCCGAACGGCGACCTGTTCCGCGCCATCCGCGAGGGGAAGGCCGACGTCGTCACCGACCGGATCGTCACCTTCGACGAGACCGGCATCCTGCTGGCCTCCGGGCGGCACCTGGACGCCGACGTGGTCGTGACCGCGACCGGGCTGAACGTGCAGGCCTTCGGGGGCGTCGCGATCACCGTCGACGGCGCGCCGGTGACCCTGTCGGAGACGGTCTCCTACAAGGGCATGATGCTGTCCGGGGTGCCGAACCTCGCCTACGCGATCGGCTACACCAACTCGTCCTGGACGCTGAAGGTCGGCCTGCTCTGCGAGCACTTCGTCCGGCTGCTCAGGCACATGGACGAGCGGGGCCTGGACACCGCGCGGCCGGTGCTCGCCGACCCGGACATGCCCACCCGGCCCTTCCTCGACTTCGCCGCCGGCTACATCCAGCGCGCCGTCGGCCGGCTGCCGCGGCAGGGCGACCGGATGCCGTGGCTGACCTCGATGGACTACCACTCCGACGTCAAGCTGCTCCGGGCCGACAGCGTCGTCGACCCCGAGCTCCGGCTCACCCGGGCGGCCGACCGCGTGACCGCCGCGGCGGTGCCCGCGTGACCGCGGCCGAGGCGCCGGCCCGCGTCGCGGCGGAGGACCGCTTCGCCGACCTGCCGGCCGGCCCGCGGATCTGCCACCGCGTCGACGGCCCGGACGACGGCGAGCCGCTGGTGCTCGTCGCGGGCCTCGGGCTGGACCTCACCTCGTGGCCGCAGCGGATGGTCGACGGGTTCACCGGCCGCGGCTTCCGCGTGGTGCGGATGGACAACCGCGACGCCGGCCGGTCGGGCCGGATCGCCACCCCGCCGCCGGGCCGCGCGCGGCAGCTGCTGGCCCGGCCCCGGCCGGACGCCTACGACCTCACCGACATGGCCGCCGACACCGTCGGCCTGCTCGACGCCCTCGGCCTCGGCCGGGTGCACCTGGTCGGCATGTCGATGGGCGGCATGATCGCGCAGGTCGTCGCGGCCCGGCACCCGCACCGGGTGGCCAGCCTGACCTCGATCTTCTCCACCACCGGGTCGCGCCGGGTCGGGCAGCCGGCCCGCTCCACGATCCTGCGGCTGGCGCGGGCCGCGCCGCGCACCGTCGAGGAGTCGGTCGAGCGCCACCTGGCGATGCTGGGCCACATCGGCGGCCCCGGCTTCCCGCCCGACGACGACCTCGAGCGCGCCTGGGCGGCCGCGGTGTGGGAGCGCGGCGGCGGCGACCGGTCGCGGGAGGTGGCCCGCCAGATCGGCGCCATCCAGGCCTCCGGCGACCGCACCGCCGACCTCGCGCGGATCACCGCGCCCACGCTGGTCGTCCACGGCGACGTCGACCGGATGGTCCACCCCAGCGGCGGGCGCGCCACCGCGGACGCGATCACCGGCGCCCGGCACGTGGAGATCCCCGGCATGGGCCACCACCTCGCGCCCGGCGTCGTCGACCGGCTCGTCGAGCTCACCACCGACCTCGCCCGCGGAGCGGGCCGCGACGACACCGCCCGCTCCGCGGGCGCCGACCTCCCAGGGGGGAACCGATGAGCAGCGTGCGCGGCAAGGTCGCCGTCGTCACCGGCGCCGGGTCCGGCATCGGCCGGCAGCTGGCCTTCGAGCTGGCGAAGCGGGGGGCGCGGCTGGCGCTGTCCGACGTCGACGAGCTGGGCCTGGGCCAGACCGCCGACCGGGCGAAGGCGCTGGGCGCCGAGGTGCACACCGCCCGCCTCGACGTCGGCGACCGGGCGGCCGTCGTCGCGTACGCCGACGCGGTCGCGGCCCACTTCGGCGTGGTGCACCAGGTCTACAACAACGCCGGGATCTCCGGCGGCGGCCGCTCGGTGCTCGACACCGACTGGGAGACCTACGACCGCACGCTCGGGGTCAACCTGCACGGCGTCATCAACGGCACCAAGGCGTTCCTGCCGCACCTGATCGCCTCCGGCGACGGGCACGTGGTCAACGTGTCCAGCCTCAACGGGTTCATGGCCCAGCCGACGCTGTCGGCGTACTGCGCGAGCAAGTTCGCCGTCCGCGGGTTCACCGAGGTGCTGCGCACCGAGATGATCGCCGGCGGCCACCCGGTGCAGGTCACCGTCGTCCACCCGGGCGGGGTGAAGACCAACATCGCGTCGGCGACCGTGGCCGAGGCCCGGGCGCAGGGCCTCGAGCTCTCCCCCGCGGAGCTGGCCCGCAACCGCGTCTACAACGAGAAGCTGCTGACGATGCCCGCCGAGCAGGCGGCGCGGATCGTCGTCGACGGCGTCGAGGCCGGGAAGCCGCGCGTGCGCGTCGGCAAGGACGCCGTCCTGGTCGACCGGCTGGTCCGGCTGCTGCCCGCCCGCTACCCGGTGCTGTCGGCCTGGTACGACCGCAAGCTGTTCGGCCGCGCCTGAGGCCCGGGGCCCGGCCGCCGCCCGGCGGCCGGGGCTCAGGCCCGGTGCAGCCCCGCCGGCTGCGGGGCCAGGCGCCAGCCCGCCGCGCCGGTGAGCGCGATCGCGGCCGCGACGGCGACGTACAGCCAGGCGGGCGGCCCGTCCCACGCGACGTCGCCGCGGTGCAGCAGGACGACCACGAGCTCCAGGACGCCGAACACCGTGTAGGCGATCGCCGCGGTGCGCAGCCGCTCGAGGTCCCCGGCCAGCGCCGCCAGGGCGGTGGCGACACCGAAGGCGACCAGCCAGGCTCCCACCACCCGGGCGGTCAGCGGGGTCAGCGGCCAGGGCCACAGCGTCGTCGCCGACGACGGCGCGACCGAGATCGCGGCGCCCACGGCCAGCAGGACCAGCGACTCCACCGCCAGCGCCGTCCGCAGGACGACCGGCACCGGCCGTGTCCGCGGCGGGTCGGTGCCCGGCGCCCGCTCCTGGACCGGCAGGACGACGAGCATCGCCAGCGGGATGACGACGTAGACGGCGGTCCAGAACCAGGCGGCCCCGCGGGCGAGCAGCGGCGCCGCGGCGAACTCGTCCTGGAAGTGGAACCGGTCGACGTGCACCAGCGTGGCGACCAGCGTGAGCACGGTGAACACCAGGATGGTGAGCACCGGCACCCGGCTGTGCGCCCACACCGGGTCGCGCAGCGACAGGACCACGAGGGTGAAGCCGGCCGCGTAGCCCGCGCCGAGGAAGGCCGCGGTCGCCGGCGGCTGGATGGTCCAGGCGAAGCTCTCGCTCGTCCGCGTCGACAGGACGAACAGCGCGACGAAGCCGAGCGCGGTGAGGACGCTGAAGGCGAGCAGCAGGACCCGCATGGCCGGCAGCAGCTCGCGCCGCCCGGTCGCGGGCCGCACGGCCGTGGGGACAGGGTCCACCGCGGACCTCCGTGGTTCCTCCGCCCCGTGCGGGCCCATTGGAGCACCGGCGCCGGGGACTGTCACCGGACTTCCGTCCCCGCCCGGTACCGCCCTCGGGACCTATGCCTCTACGGCACGGCGGCCCGTGCTGCGGATGCTCGACCCGGCAGTGCTCGACGCGTGCAGCGAGGCGGGTTCCCATGACCCCACCGCTCCCCGGTCCCCCGGGCGGCCGGGCGTGACCGCCGGGGTGGCGCTCTCGGCCGAGACCCGGCTCGCGCGCCTGCTCGAGCGGCTGCTCACCGCCGCCGAGGCGTCGCTGGCCGCCGGGGACCTGGAGCCCGCGCGGACCACGGCCGAGGAGGTCCGCGCCGTCGACCCGGACAACCGGCGCGCCGCGCTCGTCCTGCAGCGGGTGGCGAGCCGCCAGGTCGGCCCGGCCGGCGAGCGGGCCCTCATGACCCTGCTGTTCTCCGACCTGGTCGGGTCCACGCTGCTGTCCGAGCAGGTGGAGCCCGAGCAGCTGCGGGACCTGTTCGCCTTCTACCGGGCGGCCGCCCGCGAGGCCGTCGACCGGTACGGCGGCACCCTCATGCACTACTCCGGCGACGGCATCCTCGCCGGCTTCGGCCACCCGGTCCCGCACGAGGACGACGCCCGGCGGGCGGTGCTCGCGGGCCTGGACCTGGTGGTGGCGCTGCACGACGCCCGGGAGCGGCTGACCGACCGGTTCGGCGTGGCCCTGGACGTCCGGGTCGGGATCCACACCGGCCGGGTGGTGGTCACCGACCTGGTCGACGACGGCGCCGTCGCCGAGCGGGACTCCGTCGTCGGCCTGGTGCCCAACCTCGCCGCGCGGGTGCAGCAGACCGCCGACCCGGGCACGGTGGTGATCAGCGACGTCACCCAGCAGCTGGTCGACGCCGACTTCTACCTGCAGTCGCTGGGCGAGCGCGCGCTCAAGGGGATCAGCCGGCCGGTCGAGGTGTTCCGCGTCGACCGGCCCCGCTACGCCGCGGCCCGCTTCCAGTCCGAGCGGTACCGCAAGGCAGGCCTCGTCGGGCGGGACGAGCCCCGCGCCCGCCTGCTGGCGGCGTGGGACGCCGTGCGGCGGGGCGACACCGGCGCCGCGTTCCTCGTCGTCGGCGAGCCGGGCATCGGCAAGTCGCGGCTGGCGGCGGAGGTCCTCGACCGGGTGGAGGCCAGCGGCGGCCGGGTGGTCGGCGCCGCCTGCCTGCCCTACCACGCCAACGTCTCGCTCTGGCCGATCGCGCGGATGATCGAGCGCCTGGTGAGCCGGGCGGGCGAGGGCGGGGACCGGCTGCGCCCGCTGGTCACCCACCTGGAGTCCCTCGGGCTGGACCCGGCGGTCGTCGTGCCGCTGATCGGCCCGCTGGCCGGGCTGCCCCCGACGCCGGAGTTCCCGGCACCCGAGCTGGACCCGGGCGCCCTCCTCGACGAGACCCTCGACCGGCTCGTCGAGTGGATGGCCGCGGCCGCCGTCCGGCGGCCGCACCTGCTCGTGGCCGAGGACCTGCACTGGGCCGACCCCTCCACCGTCGACCTGCTGGGCCGCGTCGCCGCGCGCCGCCCGCCCGGCCTGCTGCTGCTGGCCACCAGCCGTGACGAGACCGCGGTCCCGTGGCGGGGCGCGGCCCGCGTGGTCCCGCTCGGGCGGCTCGACGACCGGGCCGCCGACCGGCTGGTCGGCAACCTCACGGCCGGCCGCGACCTCGACGACGCGGTGCGGTCGGCCATCGTCGAGCACGCCGAGGGGATCCCGCTGTTCGTCGAGGAGCTGACCCGCTCCGGCCTCGAGGCGCGGCGCGCCGAGCCGATCCCGCTGCGGCTGCAGGAGCTGCTGACCTGGCGGCTGAAGGCGCCCGGGGTCGACCTGCGGGTGGTCCAGACCGCCGCCACGATCGGGCCCACCTTCGACCCGGCGACCGTCGCCGCGGCGGTCGGTGACCCGGACGCCGTGGACGAACAGGTCCGCGTGCTCTCGGACCTCGGCGTCATCGAGCGGGCGGGGCTGGCGACGGGCGCCTACCGGTTCCGGCACGCGCTCATGCGCGACGCCGCCTACGAGACCCAGGTGCTCGACGTGCGCCGCCGCACCCACGCCGCCGTGGCCGAGGCGCTGGCGGCGCAGGGGGCCGAGCCGGCACTGGTGGCGCAGCACCTGGACCTGGCGAGCGCGACGCTGCCCGCGGTGGCCCGGTACGTCGAGGCGGCGCAGGCCGAGCAGGACCGCGGCGCGCACGCCGAGGCCGCGCGGCTGCTCACCCGGGCGCTGGAGCTGGTGGAGCCCCTGCCCCCGGCCGAGGAGCGCGACGTGGCCGAGCTCGGCGCCCGGATGCTGCGCGGCCTGTCCACCAGCGCGATGCGCGGCTACGCCGCACCGGAGGTCGAGGCCGACCACCGGCGGGCGCAGGAGCTCGCCAGCCGGCTGGGGCGCCCGGAGGTGCTGCCCGCACTGCTGGCGATCTGGGCCTACTGGTACGCCAGCGGACGGCTGACCACGGCCCGTGGCGTGCTGGACCAGCTCACCGCGATGGCCCGGGAGCCCGCCTTCGCCGCCTTCGGGCCGGAGGTGGCGGCGGTGACCGGGATCCACGAGTTCGCCCGCGGCCACCTCGTGTCCGCGCAGGAGCACCTGGAGCGGTCGGTGGCCGGCTTCTGCGCCCGGCCGGCCGGGGAACGGGTCACGCCGCTGTGGCCACTGCCCAACGACCCGCTCGCCGGTGTGCTGGCCGCGTACGCCCTCGTGAGCACCGCGCGCGGCGAGCTCGAGGAGGCCGGGCGACGGGAGCGGGAGGCCCGGCGGCGGGCCGAGGAGGTCGGCTCCCCGCGCGCCCCGTCCAGCCTCGCCTTCCTCCACGTCTACGTCTCGTGGATGCGGCACTTCCTCGGGGACGACGCCGGGGGCGCCCGGGCCGGGGAGGCGGCCGCCGCCATCGGCAACGAGCACGGGCTCGCCCTCTGGTCGGCGTACGGCGCCGCCTACGCCGCCACGGACACGCCCGGCGGCGCGCCGGACCGGGCGGTCCTCGAGCGGACCCTCGCGGCCCTGGAGCTCATGGGGTTCCGGTCCTTTCTCGCCTTCCACCTGGCCCACCTCGCCAGACTGGACGCGGCGGCCGGGGACCCGGACCGGGCCGACGAGCACCTGGCCGAGGCGTTCGCCGCCGCCCGGGAGAGCGGTGAGGAGATCCACCTGCCCGAGCTGTTCCGTCAGCGCGCGCACGCCACGCTGGCCCGCGCCGGGGACCCCGCCGACGCCGCGGCCGACCTGACCGAGGCGCTGTGGATCGCGACGGCGCAGGGTGCCCGGCTGTCCCGGCTGCGCGCCGCCCTCGACCTCGCCCGGCTGCCCGCGGACGTCCGGCCGCAGGACTGGCGCACCTTCGTCGCGGAGGCGCGCGCGGACCTGCCGGCCACGACGGCGACCCCCGAGACGGCCGCGGCCGACGAGCTGCTGGCCGGCTGACCGGCGCTCAGCGGCGGCGCGGCAGCACCACCCGCGCCCGGGTCACGCCGTCCTCCGAGGTCAGCGTCAGCCGGCCGCGGTGCTTCTGGGCGACCACCGCCAGCGACGTCGCCAGGCCCAGCCCCGTGCCCTGGCCGACCGGCTTGGTGGTGAAGAACGGGTCGAAGGCGCGCGCGAGCACCTCCGGGGGCACCGGCGGCCCGGTGTCCTCCACGTCGACCACCACGGCGTCGTCCTCCCCGCGGGTCCGCACCGTGACCGTGCCGTCCGGGTCCACCGCGGCGAGGGCGTTGTCCAGCAGGTTGGTCCACACCAGCGCCAGGTCCGCGGCCCAGCCCTGCACCGTCTGGGGCCGCGGGTCGAGGTCCACGACCACCCGAACGCCGGGGGGCACCTTGTGGCGCAGCAGCACCAGCGCCTGCTGCAGGCTCGCGTGCACGTCGACGTCGGCCAGCGACTGGTCGGAGGAGTAGGCCAGCGGGCGCACCCCGGAGACGATCCGGGACAGCTGGTCGGCGCCGGCCGCGACCTCCTCCAGCAGCGCGGCGACCTCGGCCGAGCGGGCCAGCCCGCGCACCGCCCGGCCGCGCCCGGCGGCCGGCAGCGCGGCCAGCCCGGCGGCCAGGCCCGCCGGGTCGACGCCCAGCCGCACCAGGTCGGGGGCGACCGCCCAGCCGCGGTCGACGCCCGCCGCGGCGAGGACGTCGGCGAGCGCCCGCTCGGCGTCCCCGCGCGCCAGCGGGTCGTCCGGGACGGGCACCGCGCCGGCGAGCGCGCGCAGCGGGGCGTCGGGGTCGTCGTCGCCGGACAGCAGGGTCCGCAGCCGGGCGACGCCGCGCTGGACGGCGGCCGCCGGGTTGTTGAGCTCGTGCAGCAGGCCCGCGGACAGGGCGCCGAGCGCGGCCATCCGCTCGTGCTGGCGGACCAGGCCCTCCTCGCGGTCCAGCCGCCGGGTGGCGGCCAGCAGCATCGCCCGGGCCGACGCGGGGTGGGTGAGCAGCCGGTCCAGCGCGTCGGCGCCGATCCGCTGGACGCGGCTGGGCGTCCGCGCCCGCACGGTGGCCGAGCGGGGCCGGCGGTGGGCCAGGCCCAGCTCGCCGACGAGGTCACCGGCGCCGCACACGTTGAGCAGCACCTCCGAGCCGCCCACCTCCCGGCTCACCTCGAGGTCGCCCTCCAGCACGACGTACATGGCCTCCGGCGGCGAGCCCTCCGCCATGAGCACCTCGCCGGCCGCCAGGTCGACGCCGCGGCTGGCGTCGGCCAGGGCCGCGAGGTCGTCCTCCGGGAGGTGCTCGAACAGCCGCGAGCGGCGCAGCGCCGCGGCGACGTCGGCGTCCGCGGCGTCGGGGGCCGCGGCGTCGGGGGCCGTGCGGGTCACCGGGCGCCCAGCCGCTGGTGGGCGAAGCGGACCGCCATCGCGCCCTCCCCCACGGCCGCGGCGATCCGGTTGCCCGACCCGTGCCGCACGTCGCCGGCGGCGAACACCCCCGGCACGGACGTCTCCAGGGGCAGCGGCGGGACCTCCAACGGCCACTCCGGCGTCGGCCCGAGGTCCACGCCGGTGAGCACGAACCCGCCGTCGTCGCGGCGGACCAGGCCGTCCAGCCACCCGGTGCGCGGTGCCTGCCCGATGAAGACGAACAGGGCGTCCGCGGCGACCTCGCGCTCCTCGGTCCCGGTCCGCAGCCGCAGGCCCTCCAGCCGCCGCGTGCCCAGCGCGCCGGCCACCTGCGTGTGGTACTCGACCGCGACCTTCTCCGAGGCGATCAGCCGGTCGACCAGGTAGCGGGACATGGAGGCGGCGAGGTCCCCGCCCCGGACCAGCAGCGTCACCGACGCGGCGAACGTGGCGAGGAACAGCGCGGCCTGCCCGGCCGAGTTGCCGGCGCCGACGACGAACACGTGGCCGCCCGCGTGGTCCACCCCCTCGGCCCGCCCGGCGCCGTAGTAGACGCCGACGCCGGTGAGCCCCGCGGCGCCCGGGACGTCGAGGGTGCGGTACTCGACGCCGGTGGCGATGATCAGCGTGCCGGCGCTGACCTCCCCGCCGTCGTCCAGGCGCACCACCGTGTACGGGTCGGCCCGGCGCACGCCCACCACCTCCGCCGGCACCAGGATCTCCGCGCCGAAGCGGACGGCCTGCTCGCGGGCCCGCAGCGTGAGGTCGGCGCCGGAGAGCCCGACCGGGAAGCCCAGGTAGTTCTCGATCCGGCTGCTCGTGCCGGCCTGCCCGCCGGGCGCGCTGCACTCCAGGACCAGCGTGGCCAGGCCCTCGGAGGCGCCGTACACCGCGGCGGCCAGCCCGGCCGGCCCGGCGCCCACCACCACGAGGTCGTAGGCCGCGCGCTCGGCCCGTGCCCGCAGCCCGATCCGCGCGCCGACCTCGTGCAGGTCCGGCTGCACGAGCACCTCGCCGTCGTCGAGCACGAGGGCCGGCAGCGACCCGGCGTCGACGCCCGCCACCTCGAGCAGCTCCCGCGCCTGCGGGTCGGCCTCGACGTCGAGCCAGCGGTAGGGCACCAGGTTGCGGGTGAGGAACTCGCGCACCGCGTGGCTGGCCTGCGACCAGCGGTCGCCGACCAGGCGCAGGTTGGCCACCGGCGGGGGCCGGCGCCAGGTCTGCAGCAGGTCGTCGAGCACCGGGTAGAGCCGGTCCTCCGGCGGGTCCCAGGGCTTGAGCAGGTAGTGCTGGACGTCGGCGTCGTTGATCGCCTTGATCGCGGCGTCGGTGTCGGCGTAGGCGGTGAGCAGCACCCGCCGGGCGTCCGGGTACAGCCGCCGGCTGGCGGCCAGCAGCTCGACGCCGCTCATCCCGGGCATCCGCTGGTCGACCAGCAGCAGCGCCACCGGCTCCTCGCGCAGCCGCAGCCGGCGCAGCAGGTCCAGCGCCTGGTCCCCGGAGGACGCCGTGTACACCTGGTACTGCTCGCCGTAGCGCTCCCGCAGGTCGCGCTCGACGGCGGCCAGCACCGGGCCGTCGTCGTCGACGGCGAGCAGCGCGGGCCGGCTCACGGCTCGTCCCGCGGGGCCGGGGTGCGCGCGCGGCGGCTGGGGACCGGGCCGGACGGTGCGTCCACGGGCCCACCTCCCGGTGGAGTGGCTGGCGGCCGTTGGGCGCGGAGTCTAGGGCGACCGGCGGTGACCGACCAGCGCCGCGGCCGTCCGGTCAGGTCACCGTGAACGTGCCGTGCATGCTCGGGTGCGGATCGCACAGGTAGCGGTACTCGCCCGGCCGGAGGTCGACCACCCAGGTGGTCTCGCCGGTCTCGAGGACGCTCGTCTTCTCGTCGACCGCGCCGTCCCCGCCACCGAGGTGGAAGCCGTGGACGTCGCTGTGGTCGGTGACGACGACGTTGTACTGCCCGGCGGGCAGCTCGGTCACCGGCGCGCCGTCCTCGTCGACCAGGGCGATCTCGAAGGCGTCCGGCGAGTCCTCGGTCCCGACGCTGCCCTGCAGCGTCGGTGCGCCGGCGACCGTGCGGTCCGCCGCCTCCACGTCGCCCTCCCCGGAGCCGCCGCAGGCGGCTGCCAGGAGGAGCACGGTCAGGGGAACTGCGACTGGAGCCCTCATCGCCATCACCCGGCACTGCACTCCGGCACCGGGGCGGTCCTGCATCCCGACGTGGTGCCGGTGCGGGAAACGGTAGTACGCCCGCGCCCGTCCGAGGGACGTCGCCGTCCGGTCCCCGAGCGCGCCCGGCGGGCCAGACTGTGGCCCGCCGTGAGCCCTGCCCCGACGTGCGGAGGAGCCAGCGATGCCCGGTCCCGGAACACCCCGGACGGGCGGCCCGTCGGCGCCGGTGGCGGAGGCGCCTCCCCCGGGGCCGGCCGCCGGGCCGCCCGCCGTCCGGGGCGCGGACCCCTCCGAGGAGGAGGTCACCGGCTACGAGCGGTCCCCCAGCGACGTGCTGCGCACCGCCGTCCTGACGACGGTCACGCTGCTGCTGGGCCTGGTCGCGGCGTGGTCGCGCGAGGCGGCGGCCGCGCTCGACGCCGACCTGGTGGCGCGGCTGACCTCGGCCGCCCCGGCCCTGGAGCGTTCCCTGACCGGGGCGGTGACCGTGCTCGTGGCGGTCTCGCTGGCCGCGGCGGCGACCGCCCCGCTGCTGCTCCGCCGTCCCCGGCTGTTCGGCTACCTGCTCACCGGCGCCGCCGCCGCGGTCCTCCTGACCCGCGCGGCGGCGGAGGCCCTGGGCGGGGAGCCGGGGGACCTGCGCGGCGCGCTCGGCGTGCACGGGCCGGCGGTGACCGCGGCGTCGTTCGTGGTGCTGGCGCCGTTCGTGTCCCGGCGGTGGCGGCGGGCCGGGGCCCTGGTCCTCGCGCTCACCGTCCTGCTGCAGCTGCTCGGGCCCCGCGCGTTCCCGGCCACCCTCGCCGTGTCGCTGGTGCTCGGCGCCGCGGTCGGCTCCGCGACCCTGCTGGCCTTCGGCCGGCCCGTCGCCCGGCCGACGCGGGGCGCCGTGGCCGCGGCCCTGGCCGGCAGCGGGCTGGACCCGGTGGAGGTGGCACCGGCGGTGGTCGACGCCCGCGGCTCGGTGCCCTGGACCGCCCGGTTGCGCGACGGGGACCGCGTGTTCGCCAAGGTGATGGGTGCGGAGAACCGGGCGGCGGACCTGCTGTTCCGCGCCTACCGGTTCCTCCGGCTGAAGGACGTCGGCGACGAGCGCCCGTTCTCCTCGCTGCGCCGCACCGTGGAGCACGAGGCGATGGTGTCGCTGCTGGTCCGCGACGCCGGCGGCCGGACCCCCCGCCTCCGCACGATCGCCCCCGTCGGCCGCGACTCGTGGCTGCTGTCCTACGACCTCGTCGACGGCGCGACCCTGGACCGGGTGCCCGACGCGGCCGTGACCGAGCGGGTGCTGCGCGGCATCTGGGAGCAGGTGGCCGTGCTGCGCCGGCACGGGGTGGCCCACCGCGACCTGCGCCGGGCCAACGTGCTGCTCGACCCGTCGGGCACGCCGTGGCTGATCGACTGGGGCTTCAGCGAGGTCGCCGCGGACCCCGCGCTGCTCGACGCGGACGTGGCCCAGCTGCTCGTCGCCCTCACGCTGCAGGCCGGGGTGGGACCGGCCGTCGACACCGCGGTCGCCGTGCTGGGGTCCGACGCGGTGGCCGCGGCGCTGCCCCGGCTGCAACCGGACTCGCTCAGCGGCGCCACGCGCGACGCGCTCCGGCGCGACCGGCACCTGGCGGCCCGGCTGCGCGCCGCGGTCAGCGAGCGGTGCGGCGTCCCGGAGCCCCCGCTGGCGGACCTGGAGCGCGTCCGGCCCCGGACGCTGCTCGTCGTCGGCGTGCTCGCCCTCGCCACCTACCTGCTCGTCCCCCAGCTCGGCGACGTCGCCGGGATGGCCGAGCGCGTGCGGGACGCCGACTGGGCGTGGGTGCCGCCGGTCCTCGTGGCCTCGCTGCTGACCTACGTGGGCGCCGCGGCGAGCCTCGCGGGGGCGGTGGCCGTGCGGCTGCGGCCGGTGCCGACCTTCGTCGCCCAGCTCGCCTCCTCGTTCGCCGGCCGGCTGGTGCCCGCCGGGCTGGGCGGGATGGCGCTGAACGTGCGCTACCTGCAGCGGTGCGGCCTCGACGTCGCGGTCGCCACGTCCGGCGTCGGGCTCAGCTACGCGGCCGGGACCGTCGTCCACGTGGTGCTGCTGCTGGTGTTCGGGATCTGGGCCGGCCGGTCGCTGCCCGACCTGGCCCGGCCGGTGGAGTCACCGGCCCTCGTGTGGGGCGCCCTCGCGGTGCTCGCCGTCACCCTCGCCGCCGCGGCGGTCCCGGCCGTGCGGCGGTTCGCGGCCGCGCGGCTGGTGCCGCCGCTGCGCCGCTCGGCCCACGGCCTGGCCGGCGCGCTGCGCAGTCCCGGCCGGGTGGTGCTGCTGCTGGGCGGTTCGGCGCTGACCACGCTCGGCTACCTGTCCTGCCTCTACCTGTCCACGCGGGCGCTGGGCGGCGACGTCGGCCCGGTCGCCGTGGGCGCGGTCTACCTCCTCGGCGCCGCGGTCGCCGCGGCCGCGCCGACGCCCGGCGGTCTGGGCGCGCTCGAGGCCGCCCTCATCGCCGGGCTGGTCGGCGTCGGGATGGACCACACGGTCGCCGTCCCCGCCGTGTTCCTCTACCGGATCGCCACCTTCTGGCTGCCGGTCCTGCCCGGCTGGGCGGCCTTCGCCTGGCTCCGCCGGGAGCACTACGTGTAGCCCTCAGAGGCCGAGCGCGCCCGAGGCGGGGTCGGCCCAGCGGCTGGAGTCGTCGTAGGTGCGGACGACGAGCGACCGCCACCGGCCGGTGCGGCTGATCTCCTTCTCCGGCACGCCGCGGGCGTAGGCCGTGGTGGCGAAGCCGCGGCGCAGCGAGTGCGGGGACAGGCCCTCGGTGGGGACGCCGGCCCGCTCGGCGGCGCGCTCCAGGACCAGGTCGACGCTGCGGGTGGTCAGCGCGGTCGCGCCCAGCCGCGGGGCGCGGCCCTTGCCCAGCGACCGGAACAGCGGGCCGGAGGTGACGCCCCGGTCGGCCAGCGCGGCCAGCCAGGCCTGCGCGGCGCGCACCGGGCAGGTGGCCGCGCGCACGCCCGGCGCCAGGGCCAGCGTCTCCCCCGCGCCCTCCTGGTCGGTCTTGGAGAACCGGAGGAGGACGTCGAGGCCGCCGTGCCCGGCCGGGACGAGGTCCTCGACCCGCAACCCGACCAGGTCGGAGGCGCGCAGGCCGAGGGCGTACCCGAGCAGGATCAGGGCCCGGTCGCGCACGCCGGCGAGGGAGTCCGGGAGGTCCTCGACCAGCGCCCGGACGGTCGCGGTGTCCAGCGCGCGGGCCCGGCGCGGGCGGACGCCGGCGCGGGCGGCGGTGCGGCGGATGCCGCTGAGCGTGCGGCGCACCCCCTCGCTGTCGCCGGGCGCGGGGTGCCCGGCGGTGCGGGAGGCGTCGTTGAGCGCGGACAGCCGGCGGGCGACGTAGCGCGGGCTGTGCCCGGCGTCGGCCATCGCGGCGAGCCAGGCGGCGACGGTGAGCGGGTCGGCCGGCAGCGCGGACGGCAGCGACCGGCTGCGGCACCAGTCGGCCCAGGCGGCGAGGTCGCGCGCGTAGGCCGCCCGGGTGCTGCCGGCGAGGGACGCGGCGAGGTAGGTGCCGACCGCCGTCATGTCCGTCGCCGGGACGACCCCCCTCTCTCCGGGGTGGGGACCGGCCGGTACGGCCATGCCGGGCCCCTCCGTCCGCCGTCGGATTTCACTTCGCAGAGTAGGGGCTTCTCGGAAGTGACGTCATCCTCCGCCTCGTCGATCCGGATACATGGATGGGCGCCGTCCATCTATCGTCACCGCATGACGGAGGCACCCGGCGGGACGACCACCTCCACGTGCGCCTATCCGGGGTGTCCGTCACCACCGCGGCCGCGCACGCCCGGACGCAGCGGCCCCTCCCCCCGGTTCTGCGAGCGGCCCGACCACAACCCCGAGTCCGCCCGGCAGGCGCGCGCCCGGGCGGCCGGAACGGCGGCCGCCCGGCTGGCGGCCACCACCGCCGCCCTGGTCCAGGACCTGCCGCCCGAGGGCCGGGTCCGGCAGCTGGTGGGCCGCTGGGCCGACGCCACCCGGGAGGCCGCCCGGACGGCCGAGACCCAGGCCGCGCTCCTCGCCGCCGCGAGCGAGGCGCTGGAGCAGTACCGCGACGAGTCGTCCGTGGAGGCCCGGCTGGCCCGCGCCTCGGCCGACGTCGACGCCGCGCACGCCGCCCGCCTCGACGCCGAGGAGCGCGCCCGCGCCGCCGAGGCGCAGCGCGCCGACGCCGAAGAGGCGCGGCAGGCGGCCGAGCGGGAGGCCGCGGCCGCCCGCGCCGACGCCGAGGACAGGATCGCCGCTGCCGAGGCGGAGGCCGCGCGCCGGGTCCGGGAGGCCGACGGGGCCCGCCGGGCCGCCGAGACCGCGCGGGAGGAGGCGGAGGCGGCGCGCGACCGGGCCGGTGGGGAACGCGACGTCGCCCGGCGGGAGGCCGCGGAGGCCGCGGACCGGCGGCGGGCGGCCGAGCGGGACGCCGCGGCGGCGCGGGAGGACGGGCGGCGTGCCCGGGCGGACGCCACCCGCGAGCACGACGCGCTCGTGGCGGCCCGCGCGCGGTGGGACGTCACCGAACGCACGCTCACCGCGGACCTGGAGACGCGGACGCGGGAGCGCGACGAGGCGGCGGCCGCCCGGGACGAGGCGCGCGCCGCCACCGCCGCCGCCCGGGAGCAGGTCCGCGACGCCGAGCGGGACCGCGACGCCGCCCGGCGCGCCGAGCAGGACGCCCGGACCCTGGCGCGGGAGGCGGCCGACCGCGCGACCGCGGCCGAGCAGGGCCTACGCGAGGCGCTGACCGGGGCGGCGCGGAGCGCGGAGCGGGCGGAGGACGCCACCCGCCGCGCCGCCGAGGCCGAGACCGCAGCGCGGCGGGCCGCGGAGCAGGTCGGCGCGCTCACCGCCGAGGTGGAGGCGCTGCGCGCCCGCCCGGCCGGCCGGCCGGGCGGGGACGCTCCGGACCAGGGACCTCGGACCGGCGCGCGGGGACCCGGCGGCGCGTAGCCTCCCGGGGCACGGAGCCGCGCGGGCGGGTGTCGCCGTCGGGAGGCCGCGCCCCAGCTCCGCTCCCCCGGCCGAGCACCCGGCCCCACCCCCCGTCCCGGCGGCCTCGCCGGGCGGCGACCGAGGGACCCCGCCATGAGCGACCAGTGGCAGTACCCGGAACCCACCGTCCCCGTCCCCCGGGGGACGACCGACGTCGTCGGGCCGATCGCGGAGGAGGTCGCCGACCTCGAGGAGGACCGGCGCCGGCTGACGGACCTGGAGTACGCCGAGCTGGGCGGCGAGGGCTGAGGCCCGCGCGCCTCAGGGACGGGCGCGCAGGCCCTCGAACGCCGTCCGGACCAGCGCGTCGGCCAGCGCGTCCGGCGACAGGCTGCCGCCGGGGCGGTACCACTCGGTCAGCGAGTTGACCGTGCCGAACAGCAGCCGGCTGGTGACGGCGGGGTCGACGTCGGGGCGCACGTCGCCCTCCTCCTCCGCGGCGCGCACCAGTTCGGTGACGATCCGGTCGAACTCCCGCCGGCGCTGCAGTGCGGCCTGCTCGACCGGGGAGTTGCCGCGCACCCGCAGCAGCAGGGTGACGAACGGCAGCTCGGCGGCCAGCACCCGCACCGACCCGCGGACGACGTGCTCCAGCCGGTCGATCGCCCGGCCGGTGCGCGCGCCGGGCTCCCGGGTGACGGCGAACAGCGCGTCCAGCGCCCGGTCCAGCGCCAGCCGCAGCAGCTCGACCTTGCCGGGCACGTGGTGGTAGATCGCCGACTTGGTGACGCCGAGCCGGCCGGCCAGCTCGTCCATGCTGGTGGCGTCGTAGCCACGCTCGTTGAACACCGCGACGGCGACGTCCAGCAGCGAGTCCAGCGAGTGCCCGGGGCGCCCTCGGCGGGCCCTCGCGAGTTCCGTCACGGACGGTCGCGGTTGTCGGTCATGCGCTGCAGTTTGCCCATCGAGCGCGGCAGCGTCTCCGGGTCGACGACGAGGACCTCGACGGTGCAGCCCACGGTGTCCTTGACGCCGGTCGCCACCTCCGCGGCCGCGGGCTCCCGGCGCTCCGGCGGGCAGTCCGGGCGCGCCTCGACGCGGCAGACCAGGTGGTCCATCCGGCCGCGGGTGACCAGCTCGAGGGCGAAGTGCGGCGACAGGCCCGGCGTCCGCAGCACGACCTCCTCGATCTGCGTGGGGAACAGGTTCACGCCGCGCAGGATGATCATGTCGTCGGTGCGGCCGGTGACCTTCTGCATCCGCCGCACGCCCGGCCGCGCCGTCCCGGGCAGCAACCGGGTGAGGTCGCGGGTGCGGTAGCGGACGACGGGCATGGCCTCCTTGGTGAGCGAGGTGAACACCAGCTCGCCCTCCTCGCCCTCGGGCAGCACCTCGCCGGTGACCGGGTCGATGACCTCCGGGTAGAAGTGGTCCTCCCAGACGTGCAGGCCGTCCTTGGTCTCCACGCACTCCTGGGCGACGCCGGGGCCCATCACCTCGGACAGCCCGTAGATGTCGACGGCGTGGATGCCCGCGCGCTCCTCCATCTCGCGGCGCATCTGCTCGGTCCACGGCTCGGCGCCGAAGACGCCGATCTCCAGGCTCGAGGCCCGCGGGTCCAGCCCCTGCTTCTCGAACTCGTCGAGCACGGTGAGCATGTAGCTCGGGGTCACCATGATCACCCGGGGCGCGAAGTCGGTGATCAGCTGCACCTGGCGCGGCGTCATGCCGCCGGAGACGGGGACGACGGTGCAGCCCAGCGCCTCGGCGCCGTGGTGGGCGCCGAGGCCGCCGGTGAACAGGCCGTAGCCGTAGGCGTTGTGCAGCACGTCGCCGGGCCGGCCGCCGGCGGCGCGGATGGAGCGGGCCATGACCGCGGCCCAGGTCGCGAGGTCGCGCTCGGTGTAGCCGACGACGGTCGGCTTGCCGGTGGTGCCCGACGAGGCGTGCACGCGGCGCACCTGCTCGCGCGGGACGGCGAACATGCCGAACGGGTAGTTCTCGCGCAGGTCGGCCTTGCTCGTCGTCGGGAAGCGGGCCAGGTCGGCCAGCTCCCGGCAGTCGTCGGGGTGCACGCCGGCGGCGTCGAAGGCGCGGCGGTAGTGCGGCACGTTGTCGTACGCGTGCCGCAGCGACCAGCGCAGCCGCTCGAGCTGCAGCGCCCGCAGCTCGTCGGCGCCCATCCGCTCGGCGGGGTCGAGGGTCGCGGGGTCGGGGGCCTCGCCCAGCCGCTGCGCCGTCGTGGTCGTCCTGGTCGCCGTCATGACCGCCGTCCTCGTCCCGCGCTTGAACTCTCCCGGTGTCCTGGGTCACACTATTCCTGACCGCTCGGTCAGTAAATGGGAGGAAGGCCATGGCCGCACCCGTCGTGGACCGCGCCGCCGTCGACGAGACCGCGCTGCAGCAGCAGTTCGACGCGACGGTCGCCGCCGACCGGCGGATCGAGCCGCGCGACTGGATGCCCGAGGGCTACCGCAGGACGCTGGTGCGCCAGATCGCCCAGCACGCGCACTCGGAGATCATCGGGATGCAGCCCGAGGGCGACTGGCTGCTCGCCGCCCCGAGCCTGCGCCGCAAGGCGATCCTGCTGGCCAAGGTGCAGGACGAGGCCGGCCACGGCATGTACCTCTACTCGGCGGCCGAGACGCTCGGCGCCGACCGCGCCGACCTCACCGACAAGCTGATCGAGCGGAAGCAGAAGTACAGCTCGATCTTCAACTACCCGACGCTCACCTACGCCGACGTCGGTGTGATCGGGTGGCTGGTCGACGGCGCGGCGATCTGCAACCAGGTGCCGCTGTGCCGCTCCTCCTACGGGCCCTACGCCCGGGCGATGATCCGCATCTGCAAGGAGGAGTCGTTCCACCAGCGGCAGGGCTACGAGCTGCTGATGACGATGATGGGCGGCACGCCCGAGCAGCGGGCGATGGTGCAGGACGCCGTCGACCGGTGGTGGTGGCCGTCGCTGATGATGTTCGGCCCGCCCGACGACGACAGCCCGAACACCGCGCAGTCGATGGCGTGGGGCATCAAGCGGCACACCAACGACGAGCTGCGCCAGCGGTTCGTGGACATGACCGTGCCGCAGGCGCAGGTCCTCGGCGTCACGCTGCCCGACCCCGACCTGGCGCTCGACGAGGAGACCGGGCACTGGCGGTACGGCCCGATCGACTGGTCGGAGCTCAAGCGGGTGATCAGCGGGGACGGGCCGATGAACGCCGTCCGGATCGCCCGCCGCCGCGCCGCCCGCGACGACAACGCGTGGGTGGTCGAGGCGGCCACCGCCTACGCACGCAAGCACAGCGGCGGGCGACCGGCCGGGGAGCACGCGTGAGCACCGACCTGACCGCCGAGGGCGGGCACGGCGCGGTCCCGACCGGGCCGGAGGTGCCGACGACGCCGGCGCCGTCGGTCAGCCGCCGCGACTGGCCGCTGTACGAGGTGTTCGTGCGCGGCAAGCGCGGCCTCAACCACGTGCACGTCGGCTCGCTGCACGCGCCCGACGACGAGATGGCCGTGCACGCCGCCCGCGACCTCTACACCCGGCGCAACGAGGGCGTGAGCATCTGGGTGGTCAGGGCCGCCGACATCACCGCGTCCAGCCCCGACGAGAAGGACCCGATGTTCGCCCCGAGCGGCGACAAGGTCTACCGCCACCCGACGTTCTACGAGATCCCGGAGGACGTCCCGCACATGTAGGAAGGACCCCCACCAGGGCGGGGGCCGACCGCTGCGCACGAACTCAGGGAGGGGTTCCGTCGGCATGGGGCACGAGGAGACGGTGTACGACGCGTTGACCAACGCGCACGACGACGCCGGGCACTGGGCGTTCGGCACCGGGTTCGACGACCCGCTGGCCGGGGTGGACACCACCGTCCCCGACGGCGTCGACCCCGCCGACCTGGGCGCCTACTGCCTGATGCTCGGCGACGACGCGCTGGTGCTCGCCCAGCGGCTGACCCAGTGGATCACCGCGGCACCCGAGCTCGAGGAGGAGGTCGCGTTCGGCAACGTCGGCCTGGACCTGCTCGGCCAGGCCCGGCTGCTGCTGGCCCGCGCCGGGTCGGCCGGCGTCCTCGGCCGGTCCCGCGAGCGGGCCGGCGCGTCGATCCCCGACGAGGACGCGCTCGCCTACTTCCGCGACCCCGACGAGTTCCGCTGCACCGGCCTGGTCGCGGCCGGGAACGGCGACTTCGCACGGACCATGGTCCGGCTGCTCGCGGCGTCCACCGTCCGGCTGGCGGTGTTCGCCCGGCTGCGGGACTCCCGCGACCCGGTGCTCGCCGCGATCGCCGCCAAGGGCGTGCACGAGCTGACCTACCACCGCGACCACGCCGCCCGCTGGGTCCTGCGCCTGGGCGACGGCACGGCCGAGTCGCACCGCCGCGCGCAGGCCGGCGTCGACGCCGTGTGGCCGCACCTCGCGGACCTGTCCACCGCGACCGACGTCGAGACCCGGCTGGTCGCCGCCGGGGTGGCCGTCGACCCGGCCGCCGTCCGCGACGAGGTGCGCGACGTGCTCACCACCGTGCTGCAGCGGGCGACCCTGACGGTCCCGGACTGGCCGGCCGACGCGCCACCGCGCGGCCGGGTCGGCGAGCACGGCCCCGAGCTGACCGACCTGCTCGCCGGCCTCCAGGGCCTCGCCCGCCGGCACCCGGCGGCGACCTGGTGACGGGGATGGCCGCCACCGCGCACGTGGACCCCCGGGCGGTCGCCGAGACCGTGACCGACCCGGAGCTGCCCACGCTCACGCTCGCCGACCTCGGCGTGCTGCGCGACGTCCGCGTGCACGAGGACACCGTCGTCGTCGACATCACCCCGACCTACTCCGGCTGTCCCGCGATGGGCGTCATGCGCGCGGACCTGCTGCACGCCCTGCACGCCGCCGGGTTCGACGACGTCGAGGTGCGCACCGTGCTCTCCCCCGCCTGGTCCACCGACTGGATCACCGAGGAGGGCCGCCGCAAGCTCGCCGCGGCCGGCATCGCGCCACCGGGCAGGGCGCCCGAGCGCACGGCCGGGCCGATCCCGCTGCAGCTGGGCCCGACCCGCCGGACCGCGTCCTGCCCGCTGTGCGGCTCCCCCGACACCGTCGAGATCAGCGAGTTCGGCGCGACGGCGTGCAAGGCGCTGCGCCGCTGCCGGGACTGCGGCGAGCCGTTCGAGCACGTGAAGGAGGTCTGAGTGAGCGCACCGGCCCGCCGGCGTCCGCGGTTCCACCCGCTGCGGGTCGCCGGCGTCGAGCGGCTCACCGACGACGCGGTGGCGGTCACCTTCGACGTCCCCGAGGACCTGGCCGAGGACTACGCGTTCCGCCCCGGTCAGGCGCTCACCCTGCGGCGGGTCGACGGCGACCGCGACGAGCGCCGCTCCTACTCGATCTGCGCGCCGGTGGGCGCCGTTCCGCGCGTCGGCGTCCGCGAGGTGCCCGGCGGCTTCTTCTCCTCCTGGCTGGTGCACGAGGTGCGGCCCGGCGACACGATCGAGGTGCTGCCGCCGTCGGGCACGTTCACCGCCGACCTGTCGCAGCCGGCCGACCACGTGTTCGTCGTCGCCGGCTCCGGGATCACCCCGGCGTTGAGCCTGGCGAGCACCGTGCTGCGCGACGGCGAGTCCACCGTCACCGTGTTCTACGGCAACCGGCGCACGAACACGGTGATGTTCGCCGACGAGCTCGCCGACCTGAAGGACCGGTTCGGTCCCCGGCTGCAGCTGGTGCACGTGCTGTCCCGCGAGCCGCGCGACACCGAGCTCACCAGCGGCCGGCTCGACCGGGACCGGCTGCGCACGCTGGTCGGCGCCCTCGTCGACGCCCCGCACGTGGACCACTGGTGGCTGTGCGGCCCGCACGGGATGGTCAGCGACGCCCGGGCGCTGCTGGCCGAGCTCGGCGTCCCCGCCGAGAAGGTGCACCAGGAGCTGTTCTACGTCGACGACGTCCCGCCCGAGCCGGTGCGCGGCGACGAGGAGACGGTCGCGGGCCCGAGCGCCCAGGTCACCGTGGTGCTGGACGGCCGCTCGACGACGCTGGCGCTGCCCCGCGACGTCCCCGTCCTGGACTCCGCCCAGCGGGTGCGCTCGGACCTGCCGTTCGCCTGCAAGGGCGGCGTGTGCGGCACCTGCCGGGCGCGGGTGACCGACGGCGAGGTCGAGATGCGCCGCAACTACGCGCTCGAGCCCGCCGAGGTCGACGCCGGCTACGTCCTGACCTGCCAGTCGCTGCCACGGTCGGACGCCGTCACCGTCGACTTCGACGCCTGACGGCCGTGCGCCCGGTCGCCGTCGGCGAGACCGCGGTCCTCGACGTCGTCGTCACCGCGGCGATGACCGTGCACTTCGACGAGCTCGGCCCGGTGCACCCGGTCTACGCCACCTACGCGATGGCCAAGCACTTCGAGGAGGCGGGGCGGAAGCTGCTGCTCGGCCACCTCGAGCCGGGCGAGGCCGGCGTGGGCACCGCGGTGTCGGTCGAGCACCGGGCGCCGGCGTGGGTGGGCGACCGCGTCCGGGTGACCGCCCGCTGCACCGCGGTCCGCGGCAACCGGCTGACCTGCGCGTGCCGGGCCGTCGACGCGAGCGGCCGGGAGCTCGGCCGCGGCTCCACCGAGCAGGCGGTCCTGCCCGAGGAGGTCCTGGCGGCCCGCCTCGACCCCCGGGTCCGGGACTAGTCGTCGCCGCGGCGCACCAGGTGCACCGCCGCCTCCTCGGCCGACGCCGCCCCGCCGTCGATGCCGAGGTCCTCGCCCAGCAGCTCGTCCTCCCTGTCGACGACGCCGTCGTCGCCGACCTCGGCCAGCCGGCCCGCGCGGGCGTCGCCGACCTCGTCGTCGAGCAGCTCGCCGTCGCCGCCGGTGAGGTCACCGAGGCCGTCGCCGTCGGCGTCGTCCCAGGACCGGTCCGGCAGCTCCCGGGCGAGCCGCCCGGCGAGGCTCTCGCCGGTGGCCTCCTCCCGCTCGGTGGTGCCCCAGTCGGCCACCCCCCAGGGCCGCTCCGGCGGCGACCAGCCGGTGTCCAGGTCGCGCGGGCGGCGGGGGTCCTCGAGGGTGTCCTCGACCTCGAGCAGGCCGGTGGCCTCCTCGGGGTCGGTGCCGTCGGTGCCGTAGAGGTCGCGGTCCACGGTGGGGCTCCTCGGGTGCGGGCGGGGCGGACGGCGCTGTCCGGGGCGGACCCACCCTGCCACCGCGGCGGGCGGGGCGGGAGGGCCGCGCGTGTGACCGAACGAGCAGTCCGGCCTGCGACCCCGCCGCCCGGACCGGCGGACACTGGAGGCAGCCGACCTCCAGGGAGACCGCCGTGGACACCACGATGACCACGCTGCACGAGCACTACGTCCGGCGGGTGAACGCCGCCGTCGCCGAGGACCGCACCGACCTCGTGCGCGACCTCTACGAGGAGTACTTCGAGGAGGCGCTGCGGCGCCTGCTCGAGACCTCCGCCCCCGCCTGACGCTCGGCCCCCGTCGGACACGGGACCTCTGGGGACGACGACCCCGGACCCCTGCCCGCCGCGCGCCCCGTCACGCGGCCGGCTCAGCCCGCGTCGGCCCAGGACCGCACGACCGCGACGTCGAGCGGGAAGTCGAGCGGGAACTCCCCGAACAGCAGCCGCCCGGCCGTGGCCGCGGCGGCCCGGACCTCTGCGACGACGTCGTCGGCGAGGTCGGCCGGGGCGTGGACGACGACCTCGTCGTGCAGGAAGAACGCCAGGTGCGGCCGCTCCTCCAGCCGCCCCTCCCCCAGCTGCCAGAGCCGGTTGCGCAGGTCGGCCAGCCAGCACAGCGCCCACTCCGCGCCGGTGCCCTGCACGACGAAGTTGCGGGTGAACCGCCCCCACGCGCGGCGGGCGCGGTCGGAGTCGCGGCCGCGGGGCTCGGGCGCCTCGCCGAGGTCGGCGTCGCGCTCGGCCCACGCGGCGCCCGGCGGCGGGGAGCCCCGGCCGAGCAGTGTGGACACGACCGCGCCGCGCTCCCCCGCCCGCGCCGCCTCCTCCACCAGCCCGATCGCCCGCGGGTAGCGGCGGGCCAGCCGCGGCACCATCCGCCCGCTCTCGCCGCGGGTCCCGCCGTAGAGCGCCCCCAGCACCCCGACCTTGGCCTCGGCGCGGGTGGCCACCACCCCGGCGTCGACCATCCCGGCGTACAGGTCCCGCGAGCGGGCCGCGGCGGCCAGCGCGGTGTCGGCGCTCAGGCCGGCGAGCACCCGCGGCTCGAGCTGGGCGACGTCGGCGACCACCAGGACCCACCCGTCGTCGGCGACCGCGGCCGGGCGCACCTGCACCGGCACCGACAGCGCGCCCCCGCCCGACGACGCCCACCGCCCGGTGACCACCCCACCGGGGAGGTAGACCGGCCGGAACCGCCCGCCGCGCACCCAGGCGTCCAGCCAGCTCCAGCCGTTGGCCGCCAGCAGCCGGGCCAGCCGCTTGTACTCCAGCAGCGGCGCGACGACCGGGTGCTCGACCCGCTCCAGCGTCCACGACCGGGTGTCCTCGACCGGCAGCCCCGCGACCTGCAGCGCTTGCAGCAGCGCCGCCGGGGAGTCCGGGTTGAGCTCGGGGGCGCCGAGCGCGGCGCGGACCTCCCCCGCCAGCGCCTCCAGCACCGCCGGCCGCAGGCCCGCGGGCGGGCGCGGGCCGAGCAGCCCGGTGAGCAGCGCGTCGTGGGCGTCGGCCCGCCACGGCATCCCGGCGTGCGTCATCTCCGAGGCGGCCAGCGCGCCCGAGGACTCGGCGGCCAGCAGCAGGCCCAGTCGCGCGCGCTGCGGGGAGGCGGCGAGCACGGCCTGCTGGCGGCGGTCCTCGGCGACCGGGTCGAGCGCGTCGGCGGGGTCGGCCAGGTGGAACAGCGCCGGGTCGTCCGCGGTCACCGGCTCCAGCGCCGCCCAGCCCGGGTCCGCCGCCGGCCCGGGACCGGCGTGCGGGGAGCCGCGCAGCACGGCGGCGCACAGCCGCAGGTCGGCGCAGCGCGCCACGCGGACACCGGCGGCCAGCAGCGCCGGGTACCAGCGGGTGGTGTCGTCCCAGACCCACCGGACGCCGGCCCGCTCGCGCTCCCGCACCAGCGCCGCGAGCCCGTCCGCGGGGACCTCGGCGACGGCGCCGTCGGCCTCGTGCACCGCCACCGCGTCCCCGCGGCGGCGCAGCAGGACCCGGTCCACCGCCGCAGTCTCCCCGACCGGGCCGACGGTCCCGCGGACCGCGCGGGGGTCAGGACCGGTCGCCGGCACCCTCCGCGGCCACCTGGGCGGGTGCGCCGTCGGCGGACCCGGGCCCCAGCGACTGCTCGCCGAGCAGCACCGCGGCGGCCTCGACCGTGGGTGGTTCCTGGGCCGGGGCGGGCCCGGCCCCGGCCGCCGGGGCCCTGGGTGGCGGGGCCGGCCGGGTCACCGGGGCCCTGGAGTCCAGCACCGGCACGGCCGTCGGGTCGGCGTGGCCCCAGGCCCGCTCCACCTCGCCGATCAGCGCCTCCAGGTAGGACCGCAGCTGCGTCCGGCACGCCTGGCCGAACGCCTGCAGGTAGGCGACCTGCTCCTGCAGCTCCTCGGCGGTGCGGGCGTCCCCCGCGGCGGCCGGTGCGCCGCCCTCGGCGACGATCCGGGCCGCGGCCTCGTGGGCGGCCTGGATCATCGCGCCGACCTTCTCGCGCGCGGACTGCAGCTGCTCGTCGTACTGCTGCTGCGCCTCGCTGACCATCACCCGGCTGAACGTCTCCGCCTCCGCCACGTACTGGTCGGCGGTCTGCTGGGCGACCGCGAGCAGGCTCACCGCCTGCGCCGTCGGCTCCTCCCGGGGCTTCTCCTCGCCCACCTGGGCCTGCAGCTCCTGCACCCGGCCGCGCAACTCGGCCTTCTCCGCGTGCAGGCGGGCCAGCTCCTCGCCCACCCGGTCCAGGAACCGGTCGACCTCGGCGTCGCTGTAGCCGGGGTGCAGCATCGACGACCGGGCGAACCGCACCTCGCGCACGTCCGCGGGCGTCAGCCGCCGGCCGTTGGAGGCCACCTGCTCGGTCGTCATGACGTCACCTCTCCATCGACATCGGGTCCGGGACGGCTGGGGGCGAACACCTCGGTGCGGATGCGGTCCCGGGGCAGGCCGTGCCGCAGCAACCGCTCGACGGTGTCGTCGACCATCGCCCGGGGACCGGCGACGTAGGCCTCGCGACTGCCCCACGGCCCGGAGCGCGCCACCACCTCGCCGACGTCGCCGTGCGCCCACTGCGAGTTCCCGTCCTCGGAGACGGCGACGGTCACGGTGAGCCAGGGGTTCTCCCGCTCGAGCCGCTCCAGGTCCGCCCGGTCGTACAGGTCGCTCTCGGCGCGGACGCCGACGAACAGGTCCACCCGCCGGGGCGTGCCGTTCCGGGCGACGTGGTCGACGATCGCCTTGAGCGGCGCCAGCCCCGTGCCCCCCGCCACCAGCAGCAGGTCGCGGTCGGAGTCGGCATCGAAGCGCAGGTGGTCCACCGGGGGCCCGAGCCGCAGCACGTCCCCGACGTCGACCTGCCGCACGAGGGCGGTGCTGACCGGCCCGCCGGCCTGGGCCCGCGCGTGGATCTCCATCTCGCCGTCGGGCCGGCAGGCGTTGGCCGGCGAGTAGTAGCGCCACAGCCGCGGCCGCAGCTCGGTCTCCAGCGAGATCGACTCCCCGGGACGGTAGGACAGCGGGATCTTCGTCCGCAGCCGCAGCACGGCGGTGTCGACGGTGCGCCGCTCGTGCGCCACGACCTCGGCGTCCCACCACGGCGGCTCGTCGGCCATCTCGTCGGCGGCCGCGACCATCACCGAGGCGACCAGCTCGTAGGCCGCCGCCCAGTCCGCGGCCAGCGCGTCGTTCCAGTTCTCGTCGAAGTGCTGCAGCGTGGCGAGCAGGCTCGCTCCCACCGCGGGGTAGTGCTCGGCCACCGTCCCGAACTTGCGGTGGTCGCGCCCCAGCTGCTGCAGGATCGGCACGAGGGAGTCGAGGTCGTCGACCCGCCCCACCACCTCGCCGAGCGCGGCGAAGAGCCGGTCGCGCTGGTGCGCCATCGAGACCGGGAACATCTGCCGGGTCTCGGGATGGGCGAGGAACAGGTGGGAGTAGAACCACAGCGGCGCCTCGTCGCCGGCAGCCGCGGCCTTGGCGAAGTTCGCGCGCATCGCAGGAATGTCCACAGTCGCCCCCCGTGGGCCGTCCGCTCGGCCGTGTGACCTGGCGCACACTAGCGAGCCCTCCGGACGGCGGCTAGCCCTCCGCGGCACCGCTCCGGTCGATTTCCGGACCCGCTCCTGGCAGGGTCGGTCGCAGGGGCGCCGGTGGGGGCACCCCTGCCCCGCGGACGGCGACGACGGGCGGGCACGGACACGGGGACCCAGCAGGTCACCGCGCCCGTCGGCCGGCCGAGGAGGACCGCATGCTGTCTGACCGCTCCCGTCCCGTGATCGAGGCGACCCTGCCCGTGGTCGCCGACCACATCCAGGAGATCGCCCGGCGCTTCTACGGGCACTTGTTCGGCGCCCACCCCGAGCTGTTCGACGGGGTCTTCAACCGCGGCAACCAGGCCACCGGGGAACAGCAGGTCGCGCTGGCCGGCTCCGTCGCCGTGTTCGCCAGCACTCTGGTGAAGACGCCGGAGCAGCTCCCCGAGCAGCTGCTGTCGCGCATCGCGCACAAGCACGTCTCGCTCGGGATCACCCCCGCCCAGTACGACGTCGTCCACGAGCACCTGTTCTGGGCGATCGTCGACGTGCTCGGCGACGCGGTCACCCCCGAGGTGGCCGCGGCCTGGGACGAGGTCTACTGGCTGATGGCCTACGCGCTGATCCACCAGGAGCGCGGTCTCTACAGCGCCCGGGGGGTGCGCCCGGAGACGGTGTGGCGGGACTGGGAGGTCGCCGAGAAGGTCGAGGAGACCCCCGACGTCGTCACGTTCCGGGTGCGGCGGATCGACCACCGGCTGGTCAAGACGTCGCTGCCCGGCCAGTACGTCACCGTCCAGGTGCCGCTCCCCGACGGCGTGCGCCAGCCGCGCCAGTACAGCCTCACCCGCGCCGACGACGGCGAGCACCGCCAGTTCTCGGTCAAGCGGGTGCGCGGCGGGGACAAGCCCGACGGCGAGGTCTCCAACCACCTGTGCGACCGGGTGCAGGTCGGTGACCGGCTGACGCTGTCGGCGCCCTTCGGCGACGTCGTCCTCGACGACTCCGGCCGCCCGGTCGTCTTCGCCAGCGCCGGCATCGGGATCACCCCGATGGCCGGGATGCTGTCCCACCTGGCCGCGGCGGGCTCCTCGCTGCCCGTCACGCTGCTGCACGCCGACCTGGACGAGGAGTCCTTCGCGCTGCGTCACCAGGTCCTCGAGGACCTCCGCACGCTGCCGGACGCCACGGCGCACGTCTGGTTCGAGCGGGGCGCGCAGACCTCGCTGCCCGTCGACGGCGTGCACGACGGGACGATGGACCTCGACGAGGTCGACCTGCCCGAGGGCGCCGCGTACTACCTCTGCGGGCCCCTGCCGTTCATGCGCGCGGTCCGCAGCAGCCTGATCGACCGCGGCGTGCCCGCCCGCGACGTCCAGTACGAGGTCTTCGGCCCCGACCTGTGGCAGGCCGACTTCACCTCCGAGCCGGCGCCGGGCGCGACGGCGGAGCCGGCGGGCGCGGGCCGGTAGCCGTCCCGGGCGGCACACTGGGCGGGTGCCCCCGACCGCAGCCGCCCGCCGCGGGGTGGTCCGCCTGCTCAACTCCTCCGCCGGGCGGGTCCTCTGCCTGGCCGGGGTCGTCGACGCGGACGCCGTCGAGGCGTTCTGGCGCTGCTACGGCCCGGAGCCGGTGCGCGTCGACGTCGTCGACGCCCGCTCGGTGACCGCCCTGTCGGCCTCCGGCCGCGAGCTCGTCGCCGACGTCCTCGAGGCGGCGGCGTGGCGCGGTCTCGAGGTCGTGCTGCGCCCGTCGGAGCCGGTGCGGCGGTCGCTGTCCGGGCGGCCGGCCTGACGCGACGAGCGTCACGGCCCGCGTTCACCTGGGCTTCACGCGCGGCGGGGACCGTGGGAGACGGCCGCACCCGCGGCCGACGGACGACGACGTCCCCCCGGACCCACCTCGAGGAGACGCCATGAGCACGACCACGAGCACGACCACGAGCACGAGCACGACCCCCCGCCGCACCCTCCGCAGCTGGCTGCGGCGCTTCGACGCCTACACGCTGCAGGTGTTCAACGCCGGGACGCCCGCGCGGCCCGGGACCCGCTGACCGACCGGGGCGGGGAGGCCCGGCCTCCCCGCCCCGCCGGTCACGCTCGCTGGCCCGCCGCGCCCTCGAGGATGCGGTGCGGGTCGGTCGCCGCGGCCAGCGCCGCCAGCCGGTCCCGGACGGCGGGCGTCGGGGTGCGGGCCAGCACGTCGGGCGCCGCCCCCCAGCCGTGCGCGGGCGCGCGGCCGCCGAGGTCGCCGCCGAGCGCGGCGGCCAGCTCCTCGGCGCAGGCACGGGTGGCCGCCCGGTCCTCGGCGCCGGCGCCGCCGACGACCCGCACCGCCAGCCGCGCGTCCCGGTGGCAGACGGCGCTGGGCCGCTGCGGCACCCAGCCGAGCGCGCCGCCGAGCAGCCGCACCTCGACCGTGCGCGGCCGGCTCCCGCCGGCCGCGCGCACCAGCTCCGCGACCGCGCCGTCGGAGAGGCGGTCGAGCAGCAGCGAGGACTCCACCCCCGCCCCGAGCGCGGGCGTGGCCAGGCCCGCCGGTCCGCGCGGCGCCAGGTCGGCGGCCCCGGGCGGTGCGGCCGCGCGCAGGACGTCCAGCAGCCCGTCGCCGTCGTCGGCCTCGCCGGTCCAGGCGAACCGGACGGCCACCGTCCCCTCGCCCCGCGCCGGCCGGGTGAGCACCAGCGAGGTGCCCGCCTGCGGCGGCAGCGCCACCGACCAGGCCCGCCACGCCTCCGCCACCCGCGCGCCGTCGGCCGCGGGCCAGCGCAGCTCGCCGCCGTAGCGCGGCCCGGCGGCCAGCAGCTCCAGCTCCACGGCGGTGACGACGCCGAGCGCCTCGCCGCCGCCGCGGACGCCCCAGTACAGGTCGGCGCCGTCGGCGGGGGTGACCCGGCGCAGCACGCCGTCGCCGGTGACCACCTCCATCGCCCGCACCCGGTCCCCGGCCAGGCCGTAGGTCCGGGCCAGCGGGCCGACGCCGCCGCCGGTGACCGTGTCCGCGACCCGCTCGGCGGCCGAGGACCCGGTGATCGGGGTCAGCCCGTGCCGGGCGGCCACCGCGGCCAGGTCCCGCCAGCGCACGCCGGCGCCGACCCGCGCCCAGCCGGCGGGCGACACGCGCACCCCCGCGAGCCCCGCGGGGTCCACCTGCAGCGCGCGGGCGCCGGCGCCGGTGCGGCCGGGCCCACGGACGGCCACGGCCACCCCGTGCCGGCCGGCCAGCCGCAGCGCGGCCACGACGTCGGCGTCCTCCGCCGCCCGCACCACCGCCCCGTCGGCCAGCACGGCCGCCGCCGAGAGGCGGGCACGCAGGGCGGCGGTCAGGTCGGGCGGCAGGACGGCCGGCCGCGGGTCCGCGGCGCGGGCCGCGGGCGTGGAGGGGACGGACAGGGTGCTCACGGGGCTTCTCCAGGTGCGGGGGTCGGTGCACCCGGAGGGTCGTCGGCGGTCCTTGGTGCGCCCTTGGCGGCCGCTTGGGCAGCAGGTCACGGCCGCGACCGGGAGGTCACCGGCAGGTCACGCGGCGTCGCGGGCGCCCCCGCGGGCGTGTCCGGGCCCCTACCCTGCCCGGCGATGACCGCCACCTCGTACCGCGTGCTCGGACCCGTGGAGGTCTGGCGCGACGGGCAGCTCCTCGCCCCGCAGTCCCCGCGCCACCGCGCCGTCCTGGCCGCGCTGCTGGTCGACGCCGGGCGCACCGTCCCCGTCGACCTGCTCGTCGACCGCGTGTGGAGCGGCCAGCCGCCCACCGCCGTGTCGGCCACCCTGCAGTCGATCGTGTCCCGGCTGCGCCGGGAGCTGGAGCCCGACGTCACCGGCGGCCGCTGGACGCTGCTGGTCACCCGGGAGCCCGGCTACCGGCTCGAGGTCGCCCCCGAGGACGTCGACGCCGTCCGGTTCGTCCAGCTGCTGCGCACCGCCCGCGACCTCGCCGCCCGCGGGGACGCCGAGGGCGCCCGGGCGACGGTGGCCGAGGGGCTGGCGCTGTGGCGCGGCCCGGCCTACGCCGACGTCGCGGCCACCTTCGCCGCCGAGGAGTCCGAGCGGCTCGAGCAGCTGCGGCTGGCCGCCCGGGAACTGGCCGCCGAGCTCGACCTGCGGCTGGGCCGGCACGCCGAGATCGTCGACGACGTCCGGGAGCTGCTCCGCGCCGAGCCGCTGCGCGAGGGCCTGCGCGCCTCGCTGATGCTGGCGCTGTACCGCAGCGGCCGGCAGGCCGAGGCGCTGGAGGTCTACGACGAGGGCCGCCGGCTGCTCGCCGACGGGCTGGGCGTCGACCCGGGCCGGCCGCTGCAGTCGCTGTACGAGCAGATCCTGCGCCAGGACCCGGCGCTGGCCGGGCCCGTCCCGGTGCCCGCCGCGGCGCCCGCCCCCGTGCCGGAGCCCGCGCCGGCTCCCCCGGCGCCGGCGGTGCGCGCCCCGGGCCCCCTGCCGGTCCCGCTCACCGCCTTCGTCGGCCGCGGCGCCGAGCTCGCCCGGCTGGCCGCCGCGCTGTCCGGGCAGCGGCTGGTCACCCTGGTCGGGCCCGGCGGCAGCGGCAAGACGCGGCTGGCGCTGGAGGCCGCGCGCCGCCGGCCGGCCGGGTCGCCGCCGGCCGCGCTGGTCGAGCTGGCCGGCGTCGAGGACCCCGAGCTGGTCGCCGGGCAGGTGGCCACCGTGCTGGGCGTGACGCTGGCGGGCGGGGACCCGCTGGGCGCCGTCGCCACCGCCCTGGAGGACCGCCCGCTGCTGCTGGTCCTGGACAACTGCGAGCACGTCGTCGACGCCGCAGCCGCGGTGTGCGCCGCCCTGCTCCCCCGCTGCCCCGAGCTGCGGGTGCTGGCCACCTCCCGCGAGCCGCTCGGGCTGCCGGGTGAGGCGGTGCTGCCCTGCGGCCCGATGCCCGCCGACGCTCCCGGCAGCGACGCCGAGCGGCTGTTCCTCGACCGCGCCCGGCTGGCCGCCCCGCACCTGGCCGACCCCTCCGCGGAGGACCTGGCCCACGTCCGGGAGCTGGTGGCCGCCCTCGACGGCCTGCCGCTGGCCGTGGAGCTGGCCGCCGCCTGCCTCACCACCCTCCCGCTGGCCGAGGTCGCCGGCCGGGTCGACGACCGGTTCGCCCTGCTGTCGGGCGGCTGGCGCACCGCCGTGCCGCACCAGCGCACGCTCGCGGCCACCGTCCAGTGGAGCGTCGACCTGCTCACCCCCGCCGAGCTGGCCGTCTTCCAGGCCGTCTCGGTGCTGCCCGGCACCTTCGGCCCGGACCTGGTCGAGGCGGTGGCCGGACCGGAGGTCGACGGCCGGGCACTGGAGCTGCTGCGGGTGCTGGTGGCCAAGTCGCTGGTCGAGCTCGACCACGCGGCCGGGCGCTACCGGATGCTCGAGACGCTGCGGCAGTACGCCGAGCAGGCGCTGGACGAGCCGGCGTCCCGGCGGCTGCGCGACCGGCTGACCGGCTTCGCCGTCGCGCTCACCGAGCGGCTGGAGCCGACGCTGCGCAGCCCGCTGTGGACCGGGAGCGCCCGCCGGCTCGACGCCGAGCAGCCGGCGCTGCGGGCGGCGCTCGGGCACGCGCTGGCCACCGGGCAGGGCGAGGCGGCGCTGCGGATCGGCGGGGCACTGGGCTGGTACTGGTACCGCCGCGGCCACGTGCAGGAGGGCCGCCGCTGGCTGGCCGCCGCGCTGGACGCCACCCCCGGCGCGCCGGCCGGCGTCCGCAGTGGCGCGCTGCTCGCCGACGCGCTGCTGGCCTACCTGTCCGGCGACGTGCCCTCGCTGTGGGCGCGGACCAGCGAGATCGCCGGGACCGCCGACGACGCCGACCCGGTGCTGCCCCTCGCCCTGGTGCTGCGCGGCTTCGTGCGGGCGCTGCTCGGCCAGCCCGACCCCGACGGCGAGGTCGGGGCGGACATCGCCCGCGGCCTGGCGCTGGCGCAGGCGTCGGGCATCGAGTGGGTGCAGGTCGAGATCGCCATGACCCTCGGCCAGTTCTCGCGGGCCGCCGGCGACCTCGACGGCGCGCTGGAGCACCTCGGCCGCGCCGAGCGGCTCGCGCTGCGGCTGGGCCACTCGTGGGCGCACTCGTCGGTGCTGTGGATCCGGGCGAAGGCGCTCACCGACGTCGGCCGGGCCGCGGAGGCGCTGGCCGACCTGTGGGCGATGGTCGAGCTGACCCACCGCGAGGGCGACGCCACCGGCACCCTCGCCGGGCTGCTGGCCGCCGTCGGCGCGGTCACCGCGTCGGGCCGGCCCCGCACCGCCGCGGTGCTGCTCGGCGCGGTGCAGGCCGTCGCCCGACAGGTCGGCTACGACCCGCTGCGGATGGACCCGGTCGACGGGCAGCGCTACGTCACCGCCACCCGCGAGGCCCTCGACGAGGTCGAGTACGACACCGCGCTGGCCGAGGGCGCGGTCCTCGACCGCGGCGAGGCGGTGGCCATGGTGGGCAGGCTCGCCGCGGAGACCCGCACCGCCGACCCGGTCGCCTAGCCGCCGGGCGGCCGCAGCCCGGCGTACAGGCGGGCGAGGTCGGGCAGCTGGAAGTGCGCGTTCAGCCCGCTCGGGTTGGGCAGCACCCAGGTCTCGGCGCCACCGACCGACACCGGCTGGCGGCCCCAGCCCGCGCGGGGCGCGCCGGTGGCGAGCCGCCAGGCCGTGAGCCCGAGGACCGCCAGCACCCGCGGCCGGCAGCGCGCGACCAGGCCGGCCAGCGCCGCCGCGCCCGCCCGCAGCTCCTCCGGGGTGAGCTCGGCCGCCGTCCGCGTGGGCCGGTCGACGAGGTTGGTCACCCCCAGCCCGTAGCGGGGCAGCTCGCGGTCCTCCTCCGGCGTCAGCCGACGGGGCGTGAGCCCGGCCAGGTGCAGTGCGGGCCAGAACCGGTTGCCCGGGCGGGCGAAGTGGTGGCCGCGCTCGGCCGACAGCAGCGACGGGTTAATCCCGCAGAACAGGACGTCGAGGCCAGGGGCGACGACGTCGGGCAGCGGCTTGCCCGCTCCCCCGGTCAGGGCTCCATCGCCCGCACCGCCAGCGCGGCCCCGCCGTAGACGACCGAGCTGGCCACCGCCCGCACCGTGGTCGACCGGCCCGAGCCGCGGGCCGCGACCAGCGCGGTGAGGACGTCGAGGAGGTTCGCCGTGGCGACCAGCAGCAGCCCCCGGTCCACCTCCTCCTGGGTCCGCGCCGTCAACCCCGCCACCGAGAGGGCCAGCGCGCGGCTGCCGAACAGCCGCTGCAGCTGCAGCCCCTGCGGCGTCGGGGGGACGCCGTACCCCGCGGCGACCGCCCGCGGGGCGAGGACGCTGACCGCCCCGAACGCCATGCCGGCGCCGCCGAGCGCCCGCGCCGCCGTCTGCTTGGACATCCCTGCGATGGTCCTGGCCACGGTGGTCTCCACTCCCCGACCCCGGCGGCCGGCCTGCTGGGCCGCCTGCCGCGAGCCAACCAGCCGCCCGCACGTCGCGCACGCGGGAGGGGGCGCGGTCACACTGGTCCGCGACCGCGCCGAGTCCTCGCGCACGCCGTCCGGCCACCGGGGGTGCCAGCTGTCGACCGACCTCCTCCCGGCCGACCGGGAGACCCCGCTCGGGCGGATGCACAGCCGCTCGGCGGGCACGCCGCGCGACGGCGTCGCCGAGGTGGTGCTGGTGCAGGGCATCGGCGTGAGCGACTACCTCGTCCCCGCCCTGCGCGCGCTCGGGGCGTGGACGCGGGCGCACCTGGTGGAGCTGCCGGGCTTCTCGGGCAGCGGGGAGCCGCCGCACGAGCTGGACGTCGCCGAGTTCGGGGACGCGCTGGTGGCCTGGCTCGCCGGCGCGGGACTGGACCGCGTGGTGCTGGTCGGACACTCCGGCGGCACCCAGGTCGCGGCACGGGCCGCGCTCCACCGCCCGGCCGGCGTGCGGGGCCTGGTCCTGGCCAGTCCGACGGTCGACCCGGCGTTCCGCAGCCTCGGCGGGGTGCTGCGGGCCTGGTACCGCAACCACCGGCGGGAGCCGCCGGACCTCGACGAGGCCCACCGGCCGGAACGGCAGCGGGCCGGCACGCGCCGGGTCCTGCACGCCGTCCGGGCCCACCTGGCCGACCGGCTCGAGGACGTCGTCCCCCGGCTGGCCGTCCCGGTGCTCGTGCTGCACGGCGCGGACGACCTGCTGTGCACCGCGGAGTGGGCCCGCGCGCTGTGCCGGCTGGCCCGGGACGGCCGGTTCGCGTCCGTGCCGGGGGCGCACAGCTTCGTCTGGACCCACCCCGGGGCCTGGTCCGGCCCGCTCCGCCGGCTCGCCGGGGAGGTCGGCTGACGGCCGGTCAGTCGCCGGTCCCGCCGAGCCGGTCGACCGCCTCCCGGGCGACCTCGGGCGGGACGACGTGACCGCCGGCGAACTCGCGGTAGGTGACGTCGTACCCGTCGTCGCGGAGCGCGGGGACGATCTCGCGGCTGGTCCGCTCGACCGGCAGGACGTCGTCGGCGGTCCCGTGGGACACGAAGACCGGCGGCCGCCCGGTGCGCGCCGCCGGGGGCACGAACCCCGGTGAGAAGGCGACGACCCGCCGGAACAGCAGGCCGTTGGCCAGCCCCAGCCCGAGCGCGTAGGACGCGCCGTCGGAGAAGCCGGCGACGGCCACCCGGCCGGCGTCGACCGGCACCCGCCGGAGGACGGCGGTCAGCGCACGGTCGATCCCGGCGACGTCGGGCCCGTAGCCGCGCAGGACGGCGTCCCAGGTCGAGCCCCGGGAGGCCGGGGCGAGCAGCACCAGGCCGCGCTCGTCGGCGAGGGACTGCAGCAGCCCGAGCCCGGCGGCGGCGTCACCCCCCGCGCCGTGCAGGACGACGACGAGCGGCGCCGGGCCGGGGACCCCGGCGGCCGGGACGTGCAGCAGGGGGTCGCGCGCCTCCTCCAGGCCCAGCGCGGAGGTGCCCGGTGGCGGCGGCGGGAGGTCCGGTGGCGCGGTCGGGCGTGCGGTCAGGACAGCGGCCCCCTCGGCGCCGGGTACGCCGGGTGCGCCGGGGAGCCGGACCGCGCAGCCGGTCAGGAGGGCCGCCCCGGCGACCCGGCCCGCCGCCAGGAGCAGCCGCCGGCGGGTGAGCACGGTGCACGGGTGCCGCTCAGGCACTGACCTCCTCGTGGGTGTTCACCCCCGGGATCCGGCGGACCGACCCCCAGCCGAAGCGGGCCCACGCCACCAGCAGCGCCGCACCGACCAGGGAGCCGAGGGTGTCGCGGACGAGGTCGCCGTTGGTGTCGTCGTTGCCCTCCGACAGACGCGTGCCGAACCACGCGTCGGACCGCCACTCGTACACCTCCCACAGCGCCCCGATCGTGACGCCGAGGGCCGTCGTGACGACCGCGATCCCGACGTAGTGGCGCAGGTGGGTCTCGTCGCGGGGGTCGGGGACGACGTCGAGGCGGGCGAGCGCGATGTAGACGACGGGCGCGGTCAGCATCGGCAGCGTGACGTGCACCAGGTCGTCGAAGCGGACGAACCGGTCGTAGAGGCCCAGCGTCTCGCCGAACCCCTGCAGGACCATCCCCAGGGTCAGCGCGAGGTCGTACACCCGCGGCAGGTCGACCAGCCGCGCCAGGACCGTGACCGCCCCCAGGAACAGCAGGACCGCCGCGTCCCCCGCCCGCCCCGCCGCCGCGTAGGCGAGCCCGCCCACGAGCAGCACCAGCCGCAGGACGTCGATGCCGTCCCTCAGCACGGGCGTCCAGTCGCCCATCACCAGCCTGCGCACGTCCACGTCCCCGTCCCCGTCCCCGCCCCGGCCCGCCCGGTGGACGGGCCCCTCCGTCGGCGCCCGACCCACCGCGGGCGGCTCAGCGCGGCGGGTCGGCCTCCGCGCCCATCGCGTCGTCGACCGAGGTCTCGCCCTCGGTGCGACCGCCGCCGGCGTGGGCGACGTCCGGGCCGACGCTCGCGTGCGAGCCCTCGTCCTCCGGGCCGGCCTGCGGGGTCGGGTCGGTCTCGCTCATCGGTCCTCCTCCGGTCTGGTGGTGTCCCGCCCGTACCCCGCCGGCGGCGCGCCACGCCGCCGGCGGGGTGCGGGAGCCGGGTCAGCCCAGGCGCAGCACCGACATCACCCGGGCGGCCATCTCCGCCTCGCCGAGCGCGTTCGGGTGCACGACCACCGCGTTGGTGCCCTGCAGCACCGGCTCGACCCAGCGGACGCCGATCGGCTGACAGGCGTCGTGCCCGGCCGAGGCGCGGGACAGGTCGACGTAGGTGACACCCGTGGCCGCGGCCGCGCGCCGGACGGCGTCGTCGAGCGTGGTCTGCAGGGAGTGCAGGTAGGGGACGTCGCCCTCGGCGATCGGCATCCGGTCGAAGCAGCCGCCGGTCGGTGGGAGGATGGCGGGGTAACCGAGGATCGCGACCCGGGCCCGCGGCGCGGCCTCGCGCACCGCCGACAGCGCCTGCACCAGCGCCGGGTAGGTGGTGGTGCGGACGGTGTCCTCGAACGAGGTGCCGTAGGTGTCGCGGCACGGGCTGCCGCGGCCCAGCGTCAGCAGCCCGGCGGTGCCGCAGCGCAGGATCGACTCGATGAACACACCGCTGTCGTTGCCGCCGATGGTCATGGTGACCAGCTGGGTGTCCGGGGACAGCGCCTGGAGCTGGGGCGGCACGCCGGGGTGCTGCGCGGTGGTGAGGTCCGAGGTGTCCGCGCCGCCGCAGGTGACGTCGGTCAGCTGCGCGCCGGTCGCCTGCGCGATCAGGTGCGGGTAGTTGCGGGTGGAGCGCAGGCACTGCGGCGCGGCGGTGGGGTCCGGGGGCAGCACGCCGGAGGCCGCGCTGTAGGAGTCGCCGAGCGCGACGTAGCGCAGCGGCCCCGGGGGCGCGGCCGAGGCCGGGGGGACGACGAGCAGGACGCCGGCGAGCGCGGCGAGCAGGACGGTCAGCAGTCGGCGCACGGACCACTCCATCGGGGCCGGGGGCAGGTCGCCGGGCTCAACGACGCCGGCCCGAGCGGGTGACGGCGGTCACCCGGTCCCGACGAGCGGCTCGACCCGGTGGGTCCGCACCCACGCCGCCGGGTCGTGGCGGCGCAGCACCAGCGGCAGGACGGCGTCGCGGACGGCGCGGCCCACGGCCGGCGGCGGCTTCGCGCTGCTCCGGCGGAAGCCCTGGGCGACCACCCGCTCCGCGCGCGCCCGCCGCCGCTCCTCGAAGGCGCGCAGGGCGTCGTCGAGCGGCAGGTCGCGCAGGCACGCGGCGAGGACGACGGCGTCCTCCATGGCCAGCGACGAGCCCTGGCCCGAGGCCGGCGAGGTCGCGTGCGCGGCGTCGCCGACCAGCACGGTGCGGCCGCGGGACCAGCGGGGCACGGTGGGCACGTCGTGCGTCGTCCATCCGCGCAGCGGCCCGGGGGTGGCCTCCACCAGGTCCACCAGCGGCGACCGGTCGCCGCGGAGCAGGTCGTAGAGCAGCGCCCGCCACCGCGGGTCGGGCGTGCCGGCGACCTCGCCGTCGGCCGGCTCCCGGGTGAGCGGCGGGTTGGCGAACCACCACGTGCCGCCGTCCGGCGCGGCGAGGTACCCGGCGAAGCAGCGGCGGCCGAAGACCATGGTCAGCCGGCCCACCTCGGCGTCGGCCGGCACGTGCGAGGAGTACCCGGCGGTGACCAGCACGGGCACGAACCGGGGCGGCGGGGCGTCCGGGGCGACCAGCGGCCGCACCGCCGACCGCACGCCGTCCGCGCCGACGAGCAGGTCCGCGGTCTCCGTGCGGCCGTCGGCGAACTCCGCGGTGACCCCGGCGGCGGTGTCCTCCGCCCCGGTCAGGCAGGAGCGGTAGCGGATCTCCACGCCCCGCCGGAGCGCCTCCGCGTGCAGGGTCCGGTAGAGGTCCGAGCGCTTCACCGAGATGCCCGCGTCGCGCCGTCCCTCCGTGTCCCCGGTGGTGGACGAGCCCAGGACCCGGCCGGTCCCGCTGCGGAACTCGATGGTGTGCGTGGGGAACCCCGCCGCCCGGACGGCGTCCTCGGCGCCGACGGCGCGCAGCGCGTCCAGCCCGTTGACCTGCACGCCGAGCCAGGTCCCCACGTCCCCCTCGGGAGCCGGGTGGGCCTCGTGCACCGTCGCCTCGATCCCCACCCGCTGCAGCGCCATGGCCGTCACCGGCCCCGCGACCCCGCCGCCGACCACGATCGCGCGCGTCATGCCCGGGATTGCCTCACACCCGGCGGCGCGCGCCAAGCCCCTGCCGTCCTCCCGTCTGCCAGCATCGGCGGGCACCGACCGCAGCACCGGGGGAGGCCGCCCGTGACCGACGCCCAGCGGATCACCCTGACCGGCGTCGCGATCCCCCCGGGTCCGGGCGGGACGCCGGGGCTGCGCGGGCTGCTCGCCGTGCCCGACGGCCCGGGGCCGTGGCCCGGTGTGGTGCTGCTGCACGAGGCCTTCGGCGTCGACGGCGTGGTGCGGCGGCAGGCGCAGCGGATGGCCGCCGCCGGCTGCCTGACGCTCGTGCCGGACCTGTTCACCGACGGCGGCGCGCGGCGGGCCCTGGTCCCGACGTTCCGCGCGGTGGACGCCGGCGGGGGGCGCCCGTTCGCCGACGCCGAGGCGGCCCGCGCCCACCTGGCCGCGCGACCGGACTGCACCGGCCGGGTCGGCGTGCTGGGGTCCAGCGTCGGCGGCGGGCTGGCGCTGCACCTGGCGGCCCGCGGCTTCGACGCCGCGGCGGTGTTCTACGCGCGGCTGCCGCGGGACCCGCACACCGCGCTGCTCGGCGCCTGCCCCGTGGTGGCCGGCTACGGCGGCCGCGACCCGGGCCTGCGCGGCACCGCCGCGGAGCTCGCGACGGTGCTGACCCGGGTCGGCGTCCGGCACGACGTCCGCGAGTACCCGGGCGCCGGCCACGGCTTCCTGCACGACGCCCCGGTCGGCCCGCGGGTGCTGCGCCCCCTGCTGCGGGACGCGCTGCGGATCCGGCCGGACCCCGCCGCCGCGGCCGACGCCTGGGCCCGGACCGACGCCTGGTTCGCCGAGCACCTGCGGGGGCGGCCCCCGGCGGAGGTCCCGGCGCTCAGGCCGTCGGCACCGTGACGGGGGAGTCCGGCTGCCGCGGCGCCGGGACGACCGGCGCGCCGACGGCCTCCGGCGCGGCCGCCGGGCGGGCGGGCCGGCGGGGGAAGCCCGCGGCGAACACGTCCGGCAGCACGAACACGACGCGCTGCGGCTGCTCGGGGCCGGCGTCGACCAGGGCGCGGATGCGGGCCAGCTCGTCCTCGGCGGCCCGGGCGTCCTCCCACACCTCGTAGACCATCACCGACCGGGGCTGCCGGACGTGCCGGCGGGACAGGCAGTGCGGCGGCCGGTCGACGTCCTCCGGCAGGGCGCGGCGCAGCACCTCGTACTGCGCCGGCTCGACGTCGTTCCACCGCAGGTGCAGCACGAGGAGAGACACGGTTCCCCCTGGTATTCGGTCCGTAGGTGCGGCACGGACGCTAGGGACGGCCGATCGGCACCGTCTGTACGCACTTGTGCGTATGCGCCGGGGTGCGGCGCCCCCTTGACGGCGCGGGGATCTCCGTTGACGCCGACCCGCGGGAGCGGCCACGCTCGTCCTGCACAGAGGGCTGCACACGCGACCGACGCGGGACCGGCGGGGGCCCGCGGGATCGTCGGAGGCCGGCGATGGAGCCTGTGGTCCGGGAGCTCACCGACCTGGTGGTGGGCCTGCTCGACGGCATGGTCGGCCCGCAGCTGCCCGCCGGCCCCGTGTTCGCCGTCCTGTGCCCCCGCCTGGAGGCGCCCGCCGCGGTGCTGCAGCGCACCGACTGGCGCACCGGCGCCACGGAGATCACCGCCACCGGCCTCGCCGGTGACCAGCTCGAGCTGCTGGTCGACGCCACGCACCGCATGCGCTCGGCGCACCCCCTGCTGACCGCCGTCGCGGCCGGGGACCTCACGCCCGCGACGGCGCAGGAGGCGGCCGGCGGCTGGCAGAGCTGGCGCCGGTCCCCCGCCCGGGGCGTCATCGCCTCGGTGTGCGGCTGGGACCAGCTGGTCAGCCTGCCCCTGCGGGGCGGGCCGGCCGAGGTCTGCGGCTTCGCCTTCGGCCGGCCCCGCCGCGACTTCACCGCGGCCGACCTCGAGCTGCTCGACGGCGTCGCGCCGGTGCTGCGGGCGCTGGACCGGCACGTGCGGACGGTGCGGGCCTGGCAGGACGGCGACGGGGACGGCGGCGCGCACGCCCGCGCGGCGGGCCTCACGTGCCGGGAGACGGCGGTCCTGCTGTGCCTGGCCGAGGGGCTGACGGCGACCGCGACGGCGCACCGGCTGGGCTGCTCGACCCGCACGGTCACCACGCACGCCGCGCGGCTGTACCGGAAGCTCGGTGTCCACGACCGGCTGACCGCGGTCCTCGAGGCGCAGCGCCGGGGCATCCTGCCCGCCCCCGCCGTGCCGGCCGGCTGAGCGGGGGGGGTCAGCGCGGTGTCCGCCAGGGCAGCAGCCGGGGGTCCAGCGGCGCCCCGAACCAGCAGGCCATCCACCGCAGCCGGGCGCCGGTCGGCGACGGCCGACGGGCCGGACTCGGGGCCGGGGTCGGGGTCGGGGTCGGGGTCGGGGTCGGGGTCGGGGTCGGGGTCGGGGTCGGGGTCATGGCGTCCTCCCTCGGAGCGGCTGCCGGACGAGCCTCCGGCCGGCGGCGGCGCCCTCGCGTCGGGGGAAACCCGCGACCTGGTGGGCCGGGCGGCGGAGCTCGCGCGCGTCGACCGGCTCCTCGACGACGCCCGCGCGGGCCGGCCGGGCCTGCTCGTCGTCGAGGGCGAGGCCGGCATCGGCAAGACCGCCCTGCTGGAGGCCGCAGCTGCGCGGGCCGCCGGGTGCACGGTGCTGCGCGCCCGCGGGATCGAGTCCGAGGCGACGCTGCCGCAGGCCGTCCTGCTGGAGCTGCTCGGCCCGCTGCGCCCCCTGCTGCCGGAGGTCCCGCCGGGCCAGGCGGCCGCGCTCGCCGCGGCGCTGGGCTGGGGGCCGGCCGACGTCCCGGGCGAGCGGCACCTGGTCGCGGCCGGGACCCTCTCGCTGCTGGCCGCTGCCGCGGCGGCCGCGCCGGTGCTCGTCCTGGTCGACGACCTGCAGTGGGCCGACGCGGAGTCCGCGGCCGCGCTGCTGTTCGCCGCACGCCGGGTGCACGGGGACCGGGTCGCGGTGCTGGTGGCGCGGCGGCCGGGGGCCGGCCCGCTGCCCGGCGCCGAGGTGCTCCCGGTGACCGCCCTGCCCGCCGACGACGCCCGCACGCTGCTGGCCGGGACCGTCGCACCCGCTGTGGCGCGCCGGCTGGCCGGCCGGGTCGGCGGGGTCCCGCTCGCGCTGCTGGAGGTGGCCGCGGCCCTGTCGCCGGCGCAGCGGGCGGGCACCGAGCCGCTGCCCGCGGACCTGCCGGTCGGCCCGGCGCTGTCCGGGGCGTTCGAGCCGGAGCTGGCCGGGCTGCCGGCCGGGGCGCGGGAGGCGGTGCTGCTGCTGGCCGCGGCCCACGACGGCAGCGCCGCCGCCGTCGCCGCGGCGCTGGCCCGGTCGGGCACCGACCCGGCCGCGGCCCTGGACGCCGCGGAGGAGCGGGGCGTCGTCGTGCGCGACGGGGACGCCCTGGCGTTCCGGCACCCGCTGCTGCGCAGCCTGGTGTGGCGCCGGGCGACGCCCGCCGAGCGCCGGCGGGCGCACCGCCTGCTGGCCGGGACCGCCCGGACCGGCGACGACCTCGCCGCGGTGTGGCACCGCGCGCTGGCGGCCGCCGGTCCCGACGACGCGCTGGCCGGCGAGCTGGCCGCGGCCGCCGGCCGGGCCCGGGCGCGGCGCGGGTACGCGGCGTCGTCGGCGGCGCTGGAGCGCGCGGCCGCGCTGACCGGGGACGCCGCCCGCGCCGCGGAGCTGCTCGCGGCCGCCGTCCGGGACGCCGCCGTCGGCGGGGACGCCGTCCGTGCGCGGGCGCTGGCCGGCGCCGTCCTGCGCGGCGCGGCGCCGGCGGCCGCACGGGCGGAGGTGCTGCACGTCCTGGGCCGGGTCGAGCAGGACACCGGCTCGGTGCCGGCCGCGGGCGACCTGCTGCGCGCGGCCGCCGACCTCGCCACCGGCCGCACCGCCGCCTGGGTGCTCACCGACCTCGCCGTCGTCCAGCACCGGCTCGGTGACGTGACGGGCATGCGGGCGACGGCGCGGCGGATCGCGGCCGCCGCGGACGCCGGCGACCCCCTGCAGCGGGTGCTCGCGGCGTGGGTCACCGGGGTCGCCGCCCTGCACGCCGGCGACCCCGACCGCGGACGGCGGCTCCTGCACCGGGCACTGGAGACGGCGGAGGGCGAGCCGGGGCTGCGCGCCGAGCCCCGGCTGCTGCCGCTGCTCGTCCTCGCGGTGGGCTGGCTGCCCGACCCGCCGGCCGCCGTCCCCGTGGTGGAGCGCCGCCTGCGCGAGGCCCGGGAGCTCGGGGCCCTGGGGGTGCTGGTCGCCGTCCTGTCGATGACCGCCCACGGCCGGGCGGAGCTGCTGGGCGACCACCCGGGCGCCTACGCCGACGCCGGCGAGGCGGTCGAGCTCGCCGAGGAGCTGGGCTACGTCGCCGACGCCGCGCCGGCCCTGGAGCTGCTGGCGGAGGAGGCCGCGGCGCGCGGGCGGCACGGGGAGGCGGCGGCGCACCTGGACCGCGCCCGGGCGCTGGTCGCCCGGGCCGGCACGGCCGCCGTCGCGGCGCACCTGACCCTCTCCGAGGCGTTCTGCGCGCTGTGCCGCGGCGACCTCGCCGCGGTGGCCCGGCTGCTGGAGGGGCGGCTGGCCGCCGACGGCGGGGTCGGCGCGCTGGGCGAGCCGCTGGGCGTGGCGCCGCTGCTGGTCGAGGCGTGGACGGGGCTGGGCCGGGCCGCCGAGGCCGCGGAGCTCGCCGGGGAGTACGAGCGGGTGTCGCGGTCGCCGCTGCCGCCGACCGCCGCGCTGGTGGCCCGCTGCCGGGCGCTGACCTGCCCGGACGACGACGCCGCGACGGCGCTGTTCGAGGGGGCGCTCGCCGCCCACGCGCTCGCGCCGGACCCCTTCGAGACCCCGCACACGCGGCTGCTGTTCGGAGCGAGACTGCGCCGCTCGGGTCAGCGGACGCGGGCGCGGGCGGAGCTCGCCGCGGCGGCCGACGCCTTCGCCGCGCTGGACCTCACGGCCTGGGCGCAGCGCGCCGAGGGCGAGCTGCGCGCCACCGGGCGGACCGCGCGCCCGCGCCGGCCGCTGCCCGAGGAGCCCCTCACCGCGCAGGAGACGCGGATCGCCGTCCTGGCGGCGCGGGGCGCCTCGAACGCGGAGGTCGCCGCGGCGCTGTTCCTCAGCCCGAAGACCGTCGAGCACCACCTGAGCAGCGTCTACCGCAAGCGCGGGCTGCGCTCGCGCGTCGGGCTGGCGGCGCTGTTCCCGCCCGCGGGCTGAGGGCGGGTCAGCCCGCCCGGTCGAGGCGGCCGGCCAGCCGGTCGACGAACCGGTCGACCGGGCGCGGCTGCTCGCCGGGCGGCAGGGGCTCGGCGGGGGTGAGCACCCACAGCACGGCGTAGAGCACCAGGCCGGCACCGCCGGCGAGGGTCAGGGCGACGGCGGCGGCGCGCCACAGCACCGCGTCGACGCCGGTGTAGGCGGCCAGCCCGCCGCAGACGCCGCCGAGCATGCGCTCGGTGGAGCTGCGTCGCAGCGGCGGCCGGTTGCCGGTGTACGAGGTCGGGATCGTCATGGCACCAGGCTCCCGCCGCCGGGCCCCGCGGCACATCGGGGAAGGCCCGGAGAGCGCACCCGGACCCGACCCTGGTCAGCCCGCGGCGACCTTCGGGGCGACCTCGGTGCCCAGCAGCTCGATGCCGCGCAGCAGGTCCTCGTGGGCCAGCCGCGGGTTGGTCATCTGGATGGAGACCCGGTCCACCCCGCCGAGCTGGGCGGAGATCCGCAGCAGCTTCTCGGCCACGGTGTCGGGGTCGCCCGTGAAGAAGGCGCCGTCGGGCCCGCTGGTGGCGTCGAACTGGGCGCGGGTGGGCGCCCGGAAGCCGCGCTCGCGGGAGACCTTCGTGAACATCTCGTGCCAGCCGGGGTAGATCGTGTCCGCGGCGGCCCGGGTGCTGTCGGCGACGTAGCCGAACACGTGCAGGCCCACCTGCAGCTGCTCGGGGGCGTGCCCGGCCTGCGCGCCGGCCTGCCGGTAGAGGTCGACCAGCGGCGCGAACTGCCGGGGCTCGCCCCCGATGACCGCGACCATGAGCGGCAGGCCGAGGAGCCCGGCGCGGACGAACGACGTCGGGGTGCCGCCCACGCCCACCCAGATCGGCAGCGGGTCCTGCAGCGGGCGCGGGTAGACGCCCTGGCCGGTGAGCGCCGGGCGGTGCCGGCCGGACCAGGTGACGTGCTCGGACTCGCGGATGCGCAGCAGCAGGTCCAGCTTCTCGTCGAACAGCTCGTCGTAGTCGGCCAGCGACAGGCCGAAGAGCGGGAACGCCTCGGTGAACGACCCGCGGCCGACGACCAGGTCGGTCCGCCCGCGGCTGATGAGGTCGAGGGTGGCGAACTGCTGGAACACCCGGACCGGGTCGGCGGCCGACAGCACCGCGACGGCGCTGCCCAGCCGGATCCGCTCGGTGCGGGCGGCGGCCGCGGCCAGGATGACCGGCGGCGCGGAGTCGTAGTACTCGGGGCGGTGGTGCTCCCCGATGCCGAAGGAGTACAGCCCGGACCGGTCGGCCAGCTCGATCTCCTCGAGCAGGTGGGCCATCCGCTCCTCGGGACCGATGAGCCGGCCCGTCCGCGGGTCGGTCACCGCCGCCACGAAGCTGTCGACGCCGAGGTGCACGGCGGTCCTCCTCCCGGGGCGGGCGCCCCTCTCGTCGAGCGGTCGGTCGTCAAGCGCTCAACGAGCAGTGAACCAGCCCCCCGGCGCGTGCCGCCCGACACAGGGGGTACCGCACGGCCCGTACCGCACACCCGAGTGATGGAGGGACCGTGTCGGAGTCAGACACCCAGGGTCAGGGCCTCGAGGAGACCGGGACCGGCGACGCCGCCAAGCGGATCGGCCAGGCGCCGACGGCGACCGACGTGGAGGACCCGGACCGGGCCTCGCGCAACACCGCGGCGGGCAGCGGGTCGGAGCCGGGCGAGGGCCCGGTGCAGCCCGCGGCCGACGAGGGCGTGGACCCGTCGGCGAGCATCGAACCGCACAACGAGGGGCAGGTCTAGCGGAGCCCGTGGACGACAGCGCCCCTCCGGCCTCGTGGCCGGAGGGGCGCTGTCGTGCACGGGTCTAGGCGGCGGTGGTCGCCCGGCCGTCGCGCGTGGCGCGGGGGCGGGGCGCCGCAGGGCGGTCCTCGGCGCCGGCGCGGAGGCCGGCGAGGTGCCAGGCGGTGCAGTCGGGGCAGCTGGCGATCCAGACGTGCCGGGGGTGGCGGAAGCAGGCGGCTCGGTCAGCCGGGGTGCTGGACATGGTGCGGGTACTCCCTGCCGCCGGTCTGACGGCGGCTCGTGACTCGTGGGACGGGTGGTGCAACACCCGGGAGGGGGTCCCCCATCCGGGCTGTGCGCGAGGACACCCTGCGTGCCCCGTACCTGCGCGTTCGGCGGAACGTGACGATCACGACCGCACTCTTTGGTGTCCAGCGTCTGTGACCCGGCCACGGGGAGTGCCGATCCTGGGCGCATGTCCGCTCGACTCGTCGCTGCCGGCACCGCCGCCGCGCAGCAGCCGTGGTCCCGGCCCGTTGCCCCGCCGGCGACCCAGGAGCAGCCCTGGTGGCGCTCGGCCGTCGTCTACCAGGTCTACCTGCGCTCGTTCGCCGACGGCAACGGGGACGGCATCGGCGACCTCGCCGGCCTGCGCGCCCGCCTGCCCTACCTGTCGTGGCTCGGCGTCGACGCGCTGTGGATCAACCCGCACTACCCCTCGGGCGGCGCCGACGGCGGCTACGACGTCGTCGACTACCGGGCGGTGGACCCCGAGTACGGCGACGTGTCCGACGTCGAGGCGCTGGTCGCCGACGCGCGCCGGCTGGGCCTGCGCGTCGTGCTCGACGTCGTCCCCAACCACACCTCCGACCGGCACCCCTGGTTCCAGGCGGCGCTGGCCGACCCCGACTGCCCCGAGGCCTCCCGCTACCACTTCGCGCCGCCGTCGGAGGAGCCGCCGAACAACTGGCGCTCGCTGTTCGGCGGGCCGGCCTGGTCGCGCACCCCGGACGGCCGCTGGTACCTGCACCTGTTCGCCCCCGAGCAGCCCGACCTCAACTGGCGCGACCCGGTCGTGGCCGAGGACTTCGAGCGGACCCTGCGCTTCTGGCTCGACCGCGGGGTGAGCGGCTTCCGCGTCGACGTCGCCTACGGGCTGTACAAGGACGCCGGCCTGCGCGACAACCCCGGCGAGTACTCCCCCACCCTGTTCGGCCACGGCCCCGAGCAGGCCATGACGTGGAACCAGCCCGAGGTGCACGACGTGTGGCGCCGCTGGCGGGCGGTCTGCGACGAGTACCCGGACACCATGCTGGTCGGTGAGGTCTGCCTGGCCGACCTCGACGAGGTCGCCCTCTACTCGCGGGCCGACGAGCTGCACCAGTCGCTGTCGTTCCGGCTGCTGAAGTCGGCGTGGGACACCCCGGCCTTCGCCGAGGCGATCGGCAGCGCGCTCGAGGCCTTCGGGCGGGTGGGCGCGCCGGTGTCGTGGGTCCTCGGCAACCACGACAAGGACCGCATGGTCACCCGCTTCGGCGGCGGCGGGACGGGCCTGGCCCGGGCGCGCGCCGCGGCGCTGCTGCTGCTGTCCCTGCCCGGCTCGGCCTACGTCTACGCCGGCGACGAGCTCGGCCTGCCGCAGGCGCACGTCCCCGACGAGGCCAAGCAGGACCCGATCTTCTTCCGCAGCGGCGGCGAGCGCGCCGGCCGCGACGGCTGCCGCGTCCCGATGCCGTGGAACGCCACCACCGGCGTCGGCTTCTCCCGCGACCGCTCCGCGAAGCCGTGGCTGCCGGTGCCCGCGGAGTGGAAGCGGCACGCCGTCTCCCGGCAGACCCGCGAGTCCGGCTCGGTGCTGCACCTCTACCGGCAGGCGCTGGCCGTCCGCGCCCAGCACCCGGCGCTGGGCACCGGCGAGGCCACCGTGAGCACCCGCGGCGACGTCCTCACCGTGCGCTGCACCGGCGGCGGGCGCACCGTCCGCTGCGTGGTCAACATGGGCGCCGACACCGCGCTGGTCCGCTCGCGCGGCCGGGTGCTGCTCGAGTCCGGTCCGGGCGTGCACACGTCCGCCCGGTCGGTGGCGCTGCCGCCGGACACGGCCGTCTGGATCGCTGAGGACTGAGGGCGTGAGCCCGGAGCGCTGCCCCTGCGGCACCGGCCTGGCCTACGCGGAGTGCTGCGGCCGCCTCCACGACGGGACGGCGGCCGCGGCCACCGCCGAGCAGCTGATGCGCTCGCGCTACAGCGCCTTCGCCGTCGGGGACGCCGCCCACCTGCAGGAGACGTGGGACCCGGCCACCCGGCCGCGGTCGCTGACCCTGGACCCGGCGGTGCGCTGGACCGGGCTGGAGGTGCTGGCCACCACCGGCGGCGGCCTGTTCGACGCCGAGGGCACGGTGACCTTCCGCGCGCACTCGCGCGCCGGCGGGCGGGAGCACGTGCAGGCCGAGCACAGCCGGTTCCGCCGCGTCGGCGGCCGCTGGCTCTACGTGGACGGCGACCCCGCCTGAGACCCCGGCAACCAGCGGTCCAGCCAGCCGAGGGTGCGGTCGACGACCTGCTCCAGCGCGCCGGGCTCGGGGAACAGGTGGGTCGCCCCGGGGACGACGGCCAGCCCGGACGGCCCGCCCAGCCGGGCGGCGGCGTCCCGGTTGAGCGCGAGCACCCGCTCGTCGGCACCGCCGACGACGAGCAGCGTCGGCGCCCGCACCCGGGCCAGCGCCGCCCCGGCCAGGTCCGGCCGGCCGCCGCGCGACACCACCGCTCCCACCCGGCCGGGCCGGTCGGCGGCGGTGAGGAGGGCCGCGGCCGCCCCCGTGCTCGCGCCGAACAGGGCCAGGGGCAGGCCGGCGGTCGCCTCCGCGCGGTCGAGCAGGTCGGCGGCCGCGGTCAGCCGGCCGGCCAGCAGCCCGACGTCGAAGCGCAGCTCGCGGGTGCGGGTGTCGACCTCCTCCTCCGCGGGCGTGAGCAGGTCCAGCAGCAGGGTGGCCCACCCCGCCCGCTGCAGCGCGGCGGCCACCTGCCGGTTGCGCGGGCTGTGCCGGCTGCTGCCGCTGCCGTGGGCGAACAGCACCACGCCCCGGGCGGCGGGCGGCACGGCGAGGTCACCGGCCAGCGCCGCCCCGGGTGCCGGCACCTCGACGAGGACCTCACCGGGCACCCCAGCAGGCATGGCCGTCCCTCCCCGGACGCTCGGCTCCCGGGTACCCGGCGGGGACCGGGCCGACGCGCGGGTCCCGGCCGGGTGTGGCGGGGAGCGGGCCGGTGTGGTGGTCTGCCGCGGTGCCCCCGCCCGCTGCCGACGTCGTCGTCGCCGGGGCCGGGCCGGCCGGGCTGTCGGCGGCCGCCGCCTGCGCCGCCGCGGGGCTGCGGACGGTGCTGGTGGCCCCGGCGGCCCGCCCGTGGCCGGCCACCTACTGCCTGTGGGCCGACGAGCTGGCGGCCGCGGCCGCCCCGCTCGGGCTCGACCCGGCCGCCGTCGCGGCCGGGTACTCCCCCACCGTCGTGCGCACCGCGGCCGGCGGCGAGCGGCGGCTGGCCCGCGGCTACGCGCGGCTGCGCAACGACGTCGTCACCGCCGCTCTGCTCGACCGGCTGCGCGCCGGCGGCGGCGAGGTGGTGACCGGCCGGGTGGCGGCGGTGGAGGCCGGGGCGGCCGGAGCCGGGGAGGCCGGAGCCGGGGAGGTCGCCGTCCTCGCCGACGGGCGCCGGCTGGCCGCCCGCACGGTCCTCGACGCGCGCGGCGGCGGCCCGGGGACGGCACAGCAGCGCGCCTGGGGCGAGGTGGTGAGCGGCCCCGTGGACGACGTCGTCCCGCCCGGCGGGGCGCTGCTCATGGACTGGACGGCCCTGGCCGACCCCGCCGCGCTGCCGGCGTTCCTCTACGGCCTGACCCTCGACGACGGCACCGTGCTGCTGGAGGCGACCTCGCTGGCCGCCCGCCCGCCGGTGCCGCTGCCGGACCTGCGGGCGCGGCTGGACCGGTTCCTCGCCGCCCGCGGCCTGCGCCCGGCCGGCGAGCCCGAGCGGGTGGCGATCCCCTTGGACGCCCGGCCGCGGGCCGCCGGCCCGGGGATCCCGCTCGGCGCGTCCGCGGGGCTGGTGCACCCGGCCACCGGCTACAGCGTCGCGTCCTCGCTGCGGCTGGGCCCGCGGGTGGCGGCCGCGCTCGCGGCCGGCGGGGACGCGCGCGCGGTGGTGCGGCGGGCCCGGCCCCGGACGACGGCGGCGCTGCTGGGCCTGGGCCTGGAGGTGCTGCTGCCGCTGGACACCCGCGCCACCGACGCCTTCTTCGCCGCGTTCTTCGCGCTGCCCGAGCGGGCCTGGGCGGCCTACCTGGACGTCGGCTCCTCGCCGGCCGCCGTCGCCGCGGCGATGGCCCGGGTGTTCGCCGCGCTGCCCGGGCCGCAGCGGGTGCGGCTGCTGCGCGGGGTGGCCGCCGGCTCGGCCCGCGGTCTCAGGCGGGGGTGGGTGGCGGCGTCGGGTCGATGACGGCGGCGTGCTCGGGCAGCACGCCGGTGCGCCGCCGCTGGCGCAGCAGGTACCACGCCAGGCCGACGGCGACGATCGCCCCGATGAACACCGGCGCGGCCCACTGCAGGTACCAGTGCGGCTCGCCGGTGGCGTTGTAGACCTCCCGCCGCGGCCAGGCCAGGTTGACCGCCATCCCGGCGCCCCACAGCACCGCCAGCACGTTGACCGGCAGGCCGAGGCGGCCCAGGGAGAACCGGCCCGGCGCCGGCCGGGGCCAGCGCCCGCGCAGCCGGGCGACCAGCATGGGGCCGGTCACCAGCAGGTAGGCCAGGTAGATCATCACCACGGCGATGCTGGTGAGCGCGGTGAACACCTGCGGCTGGCGCACGTTGAGCAGCAGCACGCCGACGGCGAGCAGGCCGACCAGGACCGCGGGCACCACGGGCGTGCGCCGCCGCGGGTCGACGTGCGCGAGCCGGGCGGAGGCCGGCAGCGCGTTGTCGCGGGCCATGGCGAAGGTCATCCGGATGGCCGCGGTGTGCACCGCGAGGCAGCAGACGGTGACCGCGACGACGATGCAGACGAGGAACGCCTTCCCGAGGCCGGTGCCGGCCACCGACAGCAGGACGTACTGCAGGCCCCCGCTGCTGGAGGCCAGCTGCGGGTCGGTGAGGTCGGGGGCGGCCATCAGCCCGAACAGCAGGATCAGCCCGCCGAGCACGAAGGACGCGGTGATCGCCCGCAGGATCGCCCGCGGCGCGGTGCGGCCCGGGTCGACCGTCTCCTCGCCGAGCGAGCTGGCGGTGTCGAAGCCGTACATGACGTAGCCCGACGCGAGCGCCGCGACGAGGAACGCGCCGAGGTAGCCCAGCGACTGGCCCTCGCCCCGGCCGCCGGTGTCGAACAGCACGTCCTGCGGCCCGCGGGTGAGCGCGACGGCCAGGACGACGACGATCAGCACCGCGGCCACCAGCTCGATGAACACCCCGGCGCTGTTGATGCGGGCCATCAGCCGCACGCCGAACGCGTTGACCAACGTGGTGAACGTGATCAGCAGGCCGCCCAGCACGACGGCGTTGACGGCGACGTCGTAGGTGCCGGTGCCGTCGCCGACCAGCTGGAAGCCCGACCACAGCTGGGGCAGCGTGATCTGGTAGGCCAGCGCGGTCGCGGCGAGGGTCACGACCGAGGCGGTGAGCATCACCCAGCCGGCCAGCCACGACGTCGTCGCGCTGCCGAGGCGCTTGGTCCAGTTGTAGAGCGACCCGGCCACCGGGTAGCGGGCGGCGAGCTCGGCGAAGCACAGCGCCACCATGAGCTGCCCGGCGAACACCATCGGCCACGACCACACGTAGGCCGGGCCGCCGGCGCCGAAACCGAAGTAGAAGAGCTGGAACGTCCCGGTGAGGATCGAGATGTAGCTGACGCCGGCGGCGAAGCTGGAGAACCGGCCGATGCTGCGGTCCAGGTGCTGCCGGTAGCCGAACTCCGCGAGCTGGGGTTCGCCGTCGTCGGTGGGGCGCACGGGGGGCCTTCCGGGTGGGAGGTGCGGGCGGGCGGCCCCACTGTGGCCGACGGCGGGGTCCCCGGCGACCCGGGAGGTCATCCGCCGAAGGTGAGCACCTCCGCGACCGGCCGGCGGTTGGTGGACGGGCTGCGGTCCCCGGACGGGTACCCCAGCCGCATCAGCATCTGCGGGTGGCCGACCAGCGACAGCCGCGAGCGCAGCTGCGCGCGGGTGGCCGGCCAGTCCAGCGCCTGGGTCAGCGGGGAGGCCGCGAGCCCGGCCGCGGTCACCTCGAGCAGCACCCGGCCGAGCGCCCGCCCGGCGGTGAGCCAGGCCTGCCGGTCGTCGCCGTCGGTGCCCAGGAGCAGCACGGTGGGGCGCTCGACGTCCGGCGGCGGCGCGTCGGGGTCGAGGTCGCGGGGCCGCTCACCGGTGCGCGAGCCCACCACGAAGTCGCGGACCAGCCAGTTCGACGGCCGGGTCGCCGGGTCCTCCCCCGGCACCGCCCCGACCGGGATGCCGTCGGGTGCGGCCGGGTCGGTGCGCATCCACCGCTGCAGCTCGGCGAGGTACTCGGGCTCGCGCTGCTCGACCTCCTCGGCGCGGGACAGCAGGAAGGTCGTGGTGACCTCCTCGTCCTCCCCGCTGATCCGCTTCACCCAGACGCGGAACCCCCCTGCGGTGGCCTGCAGCCGGTCGACGACCTCGGCCGGGACGGCCTGCGGCAGGAACGGCGCCCGCTCGGTGTGCCGGGCGCCGATGGCGTCGGCCAGGGCCCGGTCGGCGTCGTCCGGGGTGCGGCCGCCGGTGACGGTGAGGACCGCCAGCAGGTCGGGGTCGGCCGGGTCGGGCAGCTCCTCGACGGCGGTGTCGTACCCGGCGGCCGCGAGCGCGACGACGGCGAACTCGACGGCGACGCCGCAGCTGACCACCCGCTGCCGGCCGCTGGGGTCGAGGGCCTGCAGCGCCCGACCGGGATCGGTGCGGACCGCCAGCCGGTCGCCGGACGCGGTGAACCGCCACGGCTGCGTGTTGTGGATCGACGGGGCCCGGGTGGCGGCCTCCACCACACGCGTCCACTCCTGCTGGTCCACCGTCGTCCTCCCGTCGTCCGTGCGTCCCGTGCAGGACCTGCCTACCCCGTCCCCGCAGGTCACACCGCGCCAACCGCGGGAGCCCGCCGGAGCCGCCCGGCGAGGAGGACGACGACGCCGCGGCCGGTGACCGCCGCCATCGTCAGGGCCATCGCGAGGCCGCCGAGGACGCCGATCGCGGCGACCGGCACCGGGGCCTGCCCCGGCCGCCACAGCGGCGTGGTGACGGCGGTGATCACGAGCAGGCCGGCGAGCCAGGCCAGCGCGGTGCAGGCGATCCAGCGGCCGGCGCGGGGCACGTGCCGGCGCAGCACCGTCCACTGGGCGGCGCCGACGACCGTGAGCAGCAGCGCCGCCGCGAGCAGCGCCAGGGGCACCCGCACGGCGAGCGGCCCGCCGGGGACCGCGGCGGCCCAGGTGCTCGGCGCCATCCCGAGGGACCACGCCACGACGGCGGCCGCGGCGGTGCGCAGCGTCCAGTCGCGCCGGGACAGGCCGGGCAGCACGCCGGCGAGCACGGCGGCCTGCGCCGCGCCGAGCAGCGCGCCCTCAGCGGCTCCGGCGGCCAGGAGCACCACGAGGGCGGCCGGGCCGGGCAGGTCGCCGGCGCCCAGCAGCACCGCCGTCACCGGCACCAGGAACCCGAGCGCCTCGCCGGCGGTGACGACGAGCAGCCAGCGCCGCCACAGCGCGCTCGGGGTGGTCACCGGGGCAGCGTGCCGGGCGGACGCGCGCGTTCCGTAGGGCCGGAGGTCCCGGCCGCCGCTACCCTCCCGGCCGGTGAGCGCCCCTCCGTCCGACCCCGGCCCCGTGGCGGCGCTGCTGCGCCGCTGGCGGACGGCGGCCGCCCTCACCCAGGAGGAGCTCGCCGCCCGGTCGGGGCTCACCGCCAAGGCGGTCAGCGCCCTGGAGCGGGGCGAGCGGCGCCGCCCCCACCCGCACACCGTGCGCGCGCTCGCCGACGCCCTCGGCCTCGACGACGCCGGCCGCGCCGCCCTGACCGCCGCCGCCCGCCCGGCCGGCGGCGGGCCCACGGCGGACTCCCTCCCGCCGCCCGCGGCGCCAGTGTTCGGCCGCGAGGGCGACGTCGCCGAGGTCGCCGGGCTGCTGCGGTCGGGCACCGCCCGGCTGGTCACGCTCACCGGGCCCGGCGGGGTGGGCAAGACGACGCTGGCGCTGGCGGTGGCCCGGGAGGTGGCGGCCGCGTTCCCCGACGGGGTGACGGTCGTCGAGCTCGCCCCGGTGCGCGAGGCGCGGCTGGTGCTGCCCACGCTGGCCCGCGCGCTCGGCGGCCGTCAGCTGGCCGGGCCGGTCGCTGACGCGGTGGCCGCCCGGATCGGGGACCGGCGCCACCTCGTCGTCCTCGACAACGTCGAGCACGTGCTCGACGCCGCGCCGGAGGTCGCCGGCATGCTCGGGCGCTGCCCGGGCCTGGCGGTGCTGGCCACCAGCCGGGCGCCGCTGCGGGTGCGGGCGGAGCGGGAGCGCCCGCTCGCCCCCCTCCCGCTGCCGGCGGGCAGCGGCGCGGCGGCCGTGGCCGCCTCCCCCGCCGCCCAGGTGTTCCTCGACCGGGCAGCGGCCGCCGGGCGCCCGGTCGTCCTCACCGGCGCCACGGCCGCCGACGTCGCCGCGATCTGCCGGCGCCTCGACGGGCTGCCCCTGGCCCTGGAGCTGGCCGCCGCGCACGCGCGCTACCTCCCGCCGGCCGCGCTGCTCGGCCGGCTGGACGAGGCACTCGGGTCCGGCGGCGCCCGGGACCTGCCCGAGCGGCAGCGCACGATGCGGGCCGCGCTGGACTGGAGCCACGACCTGCTGACCGCCGCCGAGCAGCAGCTCCTGCGCCGGCTGGCGGTCCTCGCCGGCGGTTTCTCCCTCGACGCCGCCCAGGCGGTGGCCGGCGTCCCCGACGTGCTGCCCGCCCTGGGCGGCCTGGTCGAGCAGTCCCTCGTCGTCGCCGAGGACGGGCCCGAGGCCCGCTACCGGCTGCTGGAGCCGGTGCGGCAGTACGCCGCCGCACGGCTGGCCGACGCCGGGGAGACCGAGCCGGCCGCCGACCGCGCGACGGCCGCCGTCCTCGACCTCGCCGCCGGCGCGGAGGCCGGGCTGACCGGGCCCGAGCAGGGCGCCTGGCTGGACCGGCTGGAGCGCGACCACGGCAACCTGAGCGCGGCGCTCGGCCGGCTGGTGGCCGCCGGGCGGTCCGCCGACGCCGCCCGGCTCCTGCGGGCGACCTGGCTGTACTGGGCGGTGCGCGGCGACGTCGCCGAGGGCCTGGGCTGGGTCGCCCGGGTCGACCGCACCGGTCTGGACCCGGTCGACGACGCCCGGCTGCTGCTCGCCCTCGCCGCGCTGCGCCACGCGGCCGGTGACGTCCCCGGCACGGCGGAGGCGGCGGCCGGGGCGGCGGCGGCCGCCGCGGCCGCCGGCGCCGGGGACCTGCGCGCCCTGGCGCTGGTGCTCACCGGCTCGGCCGCGGTGTTCCGCGGCGACCTCGCCGCCGCCGGGCGCGACCTGGCCGAGGCGCTGCGGCTGGCTGGGGAGACCGGGGAGGCGTGGGCGCGGGTGCACGCCGTCGTCGCGCAGGGGCAGCTGCTGCTCCAGGCGGGCGACCTCACCGCCGGGACGGCGACGCTGGCCGACGCCGAGCGGCTGGCCCGCGGGCTCGGCAGCCCGTTCAGCCTGGCGACGCTGCTCAACGTGCAGGCCTCCCTGGCCGCGCTCGCCGGCGACGAGGACGGCGCCCTCGACCGGTGGGCGGAGGCGGCCGGCCTCGCCGCGGAGGTCCGCACCTCGTGGACGCTGGCCTACACGCTGCCCGGGCTGGCCGCCGTCGCCGCCTCCCGCGGGCTGCCCGAGCTCGCGGCGCAGCTGTTCGCGGCGGGGTCGGCGACGGCGGAGGCGGCGGCGGTGGCGGTGGCGTTCCCGCCCGACGTCGCGCTGGCCGCCCAGGAGCTGCCGGCGGTGCGGGCGGCGCTCGGCGAGGAGGCGTTCGCCCGGGCCTGGGACGCCGGCCGGCTGCTGCGCCCGGAGGACGTCCCGGCCCTGGTGGGGGCGATCAGGCGGGCCCGCGGACCGCGCTGACGTAGCGGCGGTACCGGCGCGCGAAGACCGTGCGCAGCAGCACCCGGACCGGGAACGGGACGACCTGCAGCATCATCGCCCGCTCGTCGGGGTCGCACTCCTCCAGCAGCGCGCCGAACAGCAGCGGCAGGTCCCGCACCGACATCTCGCCCTTGCCGTGCTCGCCGAGCTGCGCCCACTCCGCCTGCGTGACGTGCCGCTGCGCCAGCGGCAGGATCTCGCGCTCCTCCTCGGCCAGGTGCTCGGCCAGGACGGCGCCCAGCGCCTCGACGGTGGACGCCACCTCCTCGGCCACCGCCGGCCGGGCCTCCACCTCCCAGCGGTCCAGCGCCGGGCCGAGGGCGCCGATCAGCCGCTCCACCTCGGAGTGCTGGGCCTCCATGCGGTGGACGACGGCGGCGTCGGGCGGGCAGCGCTCGAGCAGCCTCGGCCACAGCAGGTCGTCCTCGGCGGTGTGGTGCAGGTGGAGGCCGAGCAGCACCATCCGGGCGTGCCGGGCGAGGACGGCGGCGCGGGCGGTGTCGCCCGGCTCGACCGCGCGCACGAGCCCGGGGAGCAGTCCGAACTCGCGACGGAAGGCGCGGTGGACGACGTACATGTCGCGGACGTCGGCCATCGGGACGGCGGTGCGGCCGGGTGCGGTGGAGGCGGTGTTCGTCATGACGGCGAGCCTGTCGGCGCCGCTGCGCGCGTCCCACCCACAGCGCCCCCACACCACTCCCACGGTCCGGACCGGTGGACCCGGGCGGCCCGTTCCCGTCCCCGGTGGGACGCCGCGGTCCGGCGCTGCCCGGCCGGCGCGGGGTCAGCTCTCGGAGGCGTGGTGGTGGAACCGCCGCCACGGGTGCCGGCGGGCCGTCGGGGGCTCGGGGTGCGGCGCGGCGCCCGGCGGCGGACCGGCGGGCTCCGCGGCCGCGCCGGCGGCGGAGGGCCGGCGCGGGGTGGGCGGCCGGGTGCTGTCGGCCAGCCGCTCGCGGCTGAGCTGGTGCTGCAGGCCGAGCGGGTCGCAGCGGTGGCCGCGCGCGGCGACGTCGTGCTGCGCCTCCCACTGCGCGATGAGCTTCTCCTCGAGCGACATCTCGCGGCGCTCCGGCGCCGACGGGTCCATGGCTCCCCCTCTCCACCCCCGGGGCCGTCCCGGGGGACGCACGTCGTCAGGGCCGCGCGACGGCGGACCCCACGGCCTCGGCCCGGCCGGGGCGCACCGCGTCGGGCCGCACGACGGTCACCGGGCAGGGCGCCGCGCGCAGCACCGAGGACGCCACCGAGCCGAGCAGCCGCCCGCGGGCGCCGCCCCTCCCCCGCGCGCCGAGCACCACCAGCTCCGCGCCCTCGGCCGCGGCCAGCAGCGCGTCGACCGGCGCCCGGTGCACCGCGCGGCAGGTCACCGCGACGGCGGAGGGCACGCCGGCCGCGGCGACGTCGTCGGCGAGCGCCTGCTCCACCGCCCGCTCCCAGTCGGCCAGCGGCGGCACGTAGGCCGGCTCCCAGGTGTCCGGGCGGGGTGCGGTCGGCACGCTCCACGCGCGCACCGCGGTCAGCGGCATGCCGGTGCGGGCGGCCATCCGGCCCGCCCAGGCGAGGGCGGCCCGGGCGCACGCCGAGCCGTCCACACCGACGACGACGCCGCCGGGCACGGCTCCCGAGGTCACGGCACAGACCCCCTCCACGCCGGTCACCGGAAACCGGCGCGCACCCATGACACGCCGCACCGCGGCCGGGCGGCAGGGTCGGAGGTCCCGGCCGGAGGTCCCGGCCGGAGGTCCCGGTCGGAGGTCCCGGCCGGCGGCCGGCCCCGGACCTCCCGAGGTCAGACCTCCTCGGTCTCCAGGTCCCCCGCCGCGCGCTGCGCCCAGCCCACCACGACGACCGTCACGACCAGCGCGGCCAGGGCGCCGACGACCACGGACGCCGGGAACTCCAGCAGCGCGTCGAGCAGGGCGACGGCCGCGGCGAGCAGCGGCCACCACCAGCCGCGCCGGGCCTTCCCCGTCATCGCCGAGGCGGTGACGCTCGCGGCGACCAGGTAGACCGCCACCCCGCCGGCCACCAGCGACCGGGTCCCCGCCGGCACCTCGCCGGCGGCGGCCTCCACGACCGCGAGCTCGAGACCCGCGCCGACCGTGGCCAGCGCGAGCGTCAGGGGCAGGTGCCCGAAGACGTACGCGTCGTGGGCGTGGGCGCCGTTGTGCTCCCCCGCCTCGCCCAGCAGCCGCTTGGCGCGGGCGCCGGCGAGGTCGAAGTAGCTCCACCACAGCGCCGCGGCGAGGACGAAGGCCAGCACCGCCACCGGCAGCGCCGAGCCCGACCAGCCGGCGTCGTACAGGCCGTGCGCGACCGCGGCGACCGGCTCGCCGAGCACGAGGATGACGAACAGCGCGAACCGCTCGGGCAGGTGCTCGACGTGCAGCGGCAGGTCGGCCGAGGACCGCGTCGCCAGCAGCGGGACCAGCGCCTCGGCCAGCACCGCGGCGGCCCACAGGGCGAACGCGGCCGGGCGGGGCACCGCGAGCGACACCGCCCAGAGCACGGCGCCCGCGGCGGTCCCGGCCAGGTAGAGCCGGGTGATCGGCCGCGCGTCCGGCACGTGCCGGTGGGCGCGGTGGTACTGCAGGAGCAGCATCGCGCGCAGCAGGAGCTGGCAGACGACGAAGACGGCGAACCGCTCGCCGGTCGCCTCCGACGCCGAGGCCGCCAGCCCGACGACGGCGGCCATGCTCCCGAGCTTGTACAGGCGGTAGACGACGTCGTCGTGGTCGAAGCGGTTGGCGTAGAGGGTCGAGCTGACCCAGGACCACCAGACGGTCGTGAACAGGCCGGCGAAGACGAGGAACCCGTGCAGGGTCACGTCCTCGCGCAGCGCGATCGCGAGCTCGGCGACGACCAGGACGAAGGCCAGGTCGAAGAACAGCTCCAGCCGCGAGGCGGACCGGTCGTCGTCCGTGCGCAGCGACGGCGGCCGGACGGCGTCCCGGCCGGTGAGGGCGCCGAGCAGCCGGCGGGCCGGGGCCTGGTCGGGCACGTGTCCCCCCGACGGGGTCAGGGCGCGGGGGCCGCGTCCTCGACCGGCGCCGACCGGCTCAGCTTGCGCCAGATCCAGCTCTGCGGCACCCGCTGGCCGGTGACCAGGTAGTCGGCGACCCCGTCGATGAACAGGGTCGCCTCCACCTCCCGGTGCACCGCGGCCCGGCCGGCGAACAGCAGTTCGTCGCCGGGCTCGAGCACCGTCCCGGGGTCGGGGGTCAGCACCGCCTCCTCGCCGCGCAGCAGGAGCAGCGGCACGGCCAGCAGGGTCTGGTCCCGGTCGGCCGGGTCGCGCAGCAGGTCGCCGAGCCGGAAGCACCCTCCGGCCAGCCGCGGGTGCAGCGCCGGCGCGTCCTCCGGGGTCAGGCGCACCTTCCACAGCGCCTCCAGGTGCGCACCGCACGCGTCCAGCAGCCGCTCGACGACGCCCGCCGACCACTCGTCGCTCTGCCCGGGCAGCTCGCGCAGGAACCGCCACAGCAGCGGCGTGCTCAGCCGGGCGTAGGCGTCGTGCGCGACCACCTCGGTGGGCACGAGCAGCGCGTCGACCTCCATGGCGGCGAACAGGGCGGCGTCGGCGGGCTGGTTCTGGCGGGCGGCGACGAACAGCGAGGGGTTGACCCGCCGCGCCTCGGCCACCAGCGAGAGGTTGGTGGTGTCGTTGTCGGTGCCGGCCACCAGCCCGACCGCCGTGGCCAGGTCCGTCCGCCGGATGACGTCGGGATCGGCGGCGTCGCCCTCCACGACGCCGTCGCCGGGCGTCGTGTCGACGACGGTGACCTCCAGGCCCTCGGCGCCCAGGTCGGCGGCGAAGTGCCGGCCGAACCGGCCGTAGCCGCACACCACCCACCGGCCCGGCGCGGGCGCCGTGCCCCGCGGCGGCAGCTCGGCGCCCGGCCCGCTCTCCAGCCAGGTCGTGAGCTGGTAGGACGCGGGCGTCCGCAGCGCCAGCCGCAGGTGGTCGCCGAACCGGTCGAAGGGGTTGATGACCGTCGGCGAGCCGAACCGGCTCATCCGCTCGGCGACCGCGGCCGACGTCGTGCGGGTGACCACCGTGAGCTCCGGGCGCAGCAGGGCGGCGGCCATGGCGACGGCGAGGTTGGCCTCGTCGTCGCCGGTCACGGCCAGCACCCCCTCGCACCACGGGTGGCCGAGGCCGGCGACGCCGAGCACGTGCGGGTCGCGCGCGTCGCCCACCACGCCGGGGACGTCGCCCCGGTGCGGCGCGATCTCGAGGGCGTCGATGCGGCTCTCGGCGATGTCGACGACGGTGAACCGGCGGCCGAGCGCGTCCAGCGACAGCCCGAGCGTCTCCCCGGCCTGCCCGTAGCCGCAGATGAGCAGGAACGGCTCGCGCAGCCGGGTCACCTTGCGCGACACGTGCCGCAGCGCCATCGCCTGGCGGAACGCGCGGTCCTGCAGCAGCGCCAGCAGCGAGCCGATCGCGTACGCCCAGCCGACCACGGTCAGGTAGATCGCGCCGGTCACCCACATGCGCTGCGCGTAGCTGAACGCGTACGGGATCTCCCCGAAGCCGATCGTGGTCGCGGTGTAGCTCATGACGTAGAAGGCGTCGAACGGGCTCAGCCGGGCCGGCTGCCCGTCCGCGTCCACGCCCGGGACCAGCGACAGCCCGAGCACGCTGACGGCGAAGATGACGATCAGCGTGATCAGCGGCGCGCGCATCCGCCGGAGGACGGTGAACACCGTCGCCGAGCCCTCCGCGCGCGGCACCACCGGCGCCCGGCGGCGGATGCGCCGTCCGCGGGTGGTGACGGGGGGCGGCGGCGCGGTCTCCACGGCGGCCCGCCTCAGTGCCGCTGGAAGGACACGGTCTCGACGACGAGCAGCACCACCGAGACCACGTTGGCCAGCAGCGCCCCGCCCGACAGCGACACCATGCTGGCCGTCGTCACGTCGGTCAGCCCCTCGGCGGAGACGTGCACCGCCCAGGCCCAGGTGATCGTCGCCGCGACCAGCTGCAGGTCGGCGACCAGGCTGGTGGCCAGGTGCACCGCGCCGATCTGGGTGCGGTCGCCGAACTTGAGCACCGTGGCGACGAGGCTGACCACGAGCGCGGCGAACAGCTCGTAGACGTTGTGCACCGCCGGGTCGTCGATGTCGCCCAGGAAGAACCCGAAGTTGAGCGTGGCGGCGAGCAGCACGAAGAACCCGAAGACGACCTTCTCGAGGTTCACGCGGGAGCACCTCCTCTCGGCGCGCGGACGACGCTAACGGGATCACGGCACGCGCACCTCCCGGAGTCGTACCGCACTGTCACCATCGCCGCGTGCTGCTCGCCGACGTCGTCGCCGCCTCCGCGGCCGTGGCCGCCACCCGCTCGCGCACCGCCAAGGCGCAGGCCATCGCCGGGGCGCTGCGCGCGGCCGGGCCGGACGAGGCCGGGCCGGTGGCCGCGTGGCTGGCCGGCGAGCTGCCGCAGGGCCGGGTCGGCGTCGGCTGGCGCACGCTGGCGCGGACCGCCCCGCCGGCCGCGGCCGCGCCGTCGCTGACCGTCGCGGCGGTCGACCGCGCGCTCACCGCGCTGGCCGGCACGGCCGGCAGCGGCTCGGCCGCCCGCCGCGAGGCGCTGCTGACCGAGCTGCTCACCGCCGCCACCGCCGACGAGCAGCACCTCCTCGTCCGGCTGCTGGCCGGCGAGCTGCGGCAGGGCGCGCTGGAGGGCGTGGTGCTGGACGCGATCGCCGCCGCGGCCGGCGTCCCGGCACCGGCGGTCCGGCGGGCGATGATGCTGGCCGGCCGGCTCGACGAGACCGCCGTCCTCGCCCTCGGCGGCGGGGAGGACGCCCTCGCCGCGGTCGGGCTGCGGGTGGGCCGCCCGGTGCGGCCGATGCTGGCCAGCCCCGGCTCCTCCCTCGACGCCGCGCTCGCCGACCTCGGCCCCGCGGTCACCGTGGAGCACAAGCTCGACGGCGCCCGCATCCAGGTGCACCGCGACGGCGACGACGTCCGGGTGTGGACCCGCACGCTGCGCGAGGTCACCGGCGGCGTGCCGGAGCTGGTCGAGCGGGTCCGCGCGCTGCCCTGCCGCACCGCCGTCCTCGACGGCGAGACCCTCGCCCTCGACGACGACGGCCGCCCGCGCGCCTTCCAGGACACGATGAGCCGCTTCGGCAGCGACGGCGTCGACACCTCCGAGGACGCAGCCGTGCTGCTGAGCCCGTTCCTGTTCGACGTGCTGCACCTCGACGGCCGCGACCTGCTCGACGAGCCGCTCGACGTCCGCCTCGACGCGCTGGCCGGCCTGCTCGCCGACGACGCGCACGCCCCGCTGCGCATGCCCGGGGTCCGCCGGCCGACACCGGAGCAGGCGGCCGCGGTGCTCGACGACGCGCTGTCCGCCGGGCACGAGGGCGTGGTGGTCAAGGCGCTGGACGCCCCGTACGCCGCCGGCCGGCGTGGCCGCGCGTGGCAGAAGGTCAAGCCGGTGCACACCCTCGACCTCGTCGTCCTCGCCGCCGAGTGGGGGTACGGCCGGCGCACCGGCACGCTGTCCAACATCTGGCTCGGCGCCCGCGACCCCGACGGCGGTGAGCCGGTGATGGTCGGCAAGACGTTCAAGGGCATGACCGACGAGCTGCTGGACTGGCAGACCCGCACCTTCCCCGCGCTCGCCCGCGCCGAGCACCCGTGGGGCGTGGAGCTGCGGCCCGAGCTCGTCGTCGAGGTCGCGCTCGACGGCGCCCAGCGCAGCCCGCGCTACCCCGGCGGGCTGGCGCTGCGCTTCGCCCGGGTGCTCCGCTACCGGCCGGACAAGACCCCGGGCCAGGCCGACGACCTCGACGCGGTGCGCGCCCTGCTCGCCGGCGGCTGAGCCCGCTCCCGCCCGGGTGGTTCACTGCTCGCGGTCGGTCGGGCGGGCGGAACGGGGGCGGGCGTGGCACAGCCGGTCGGCGGGGGTCCGGTCCCCGGTGGGCTGGTCGCCCTGCTCGACGTCGCGGAGGCCGCACCCGGCCGGTTCCGCGGCGCGGCGCGCGGCGTGCCGGCCGACCGGGCGTTCGGCGGCGCGGTGGTCGCCCAGGCGCTGCTCGCGGCCACGGCGACCGTCCCGGACGACCGGGCGGTGCACTCGCTGCACGCCTACTTCGTCCGCGCCGGCGACCCGGCCGCGCCCACCGACCTGCAGGTCACCCGGGTGCGCGACGGCGGCAGCTACACCACCCGGGAGGTCGCCGCCGTCCAGCACGGGGAGACGGTCCTGGTGCTGACGGCGTCCTTCGCCCGGCCCGAGACCGGCCCCGAGCACCAGGTGCCCACCCTGGACGCCCCGCCGCCGGAGTCCCTGGCCGCGCCGGCCGACGCGGCGGCCGGCGCCCCCGCCTCCGTCCTCGCCTGGCTGGCCTGGCTGGACGCGCGGCACCCGTTCGACTTCCGGTTCGACGGCGGGCCGCCCCGGATCGCCGCGGGCCGGGGCGAGCCCGCGTCGCCGCGGCAGCGCTTCTGGTTCCGCTCCCGCGAGGCGCTCCCGGACGACCCGCGGCTGCACGCCTGCGCGCTCGCCTACGCCACCGACATGCTGCTGCTCGCCGTCGCGGTCGCCCCGCACGCGGCGGTCATCGGCGACCCCGGCCTCGTGACGGCGAGCCTCGACCACGCCGTCTGGTTCCACGGCCCGGCCCGCGCCGACACCTGGCTGTGCTTCGAGCAGGAGAGCGCCTGGTCCGCGGGCGGCCGGGCGCTCTGCTCCGGGCGGGTGTTCGACCGCGAGGGGCGGCTGGTGCTCACCGTCGTCCAGGAGGGCGTGCTCCGCCGCCGCCGGGCCTGAGCGGCCCCCAGCGGCAGGCGCCCGGGCGCGCGTCCCCCCGTCCCGGGGTGGCATCTGCTGTGATGGGTGGCACAGCGGTTCGCACGCCCCGCGGAGGTGCCGATGGCCGGCTGCCCGGCGAGCGCCCCCGCGCTCACCCGACCGGGTGGGGATCCCGTGTCCGCCCTGTCGCGGCGGGGCCCCGCTGCCGATGGGGAGTCGTGACCAGTCTCGCCGTCCGTCCGGACGCCGGCGCCGTGCCCGGTGGCTCCCCGCGGCCGCCGGACCCGCTCGCGGTCCTGCTCACGACGCTCGACGAGCTGGAGACCCTCGCCCGCTTCGACTCCGAGGCCGCCGCGGAGCGCGCCGGCGCCGCCGCGGGGACCGCCCGCGAGCTCGGCCGCCCCGACCTCGAGCAGCGGGCGCGGCTGGTGGCCGCCGACCTGCTGCGGCGGCGCGGCTCGGTGGCCGAGGGCGGGCGGATCGCGCAGGAGGTGCACCGCTGGGCCACCGAGGCCCGGTCCCGGCACCTGCTCGCCCGCAGCTCCTTCGTCCTCACCGCGGTGTTCCAGGAGCTCGGCGACCTCGCCGGCGCGCTCGAGCACGCCGTGCAGGGCGTCGACCTGCTCGACGACGACGCGCTCCCGGCCCTGCGCATCGACCACCTGGTCCGGCTGGCCGACGTCCTGGGCCTGTCCCGCGACCCCGCCGCGCCCGAGCGCTACGCCACCGTCCTCCGGCTGGCCGAGGACCTCGGCGACGTCGACCGCCAACTGCGCATCCTCAACAACCGCGCCTACACCGACACCCTCGCCGGCCGGTTCGCCGACGCGCTGCGGTTCAGCAGCCGGCTGCAGGAGCTGGCCGCCGCGCACGGCGTCCCGCTCGACGTCGGCCGCCTGGACACCGTCGCCCGCGCCCTCATGGGCCTGGACCGGCTGGACGAGGCCGAGGAGGCGCTGCTGCCGGGCCTGGCGCCGGAGGTGCTCGACAGCTCCCACGACGGCGACGCGGGGGCCGACTACCTGCTCACCCTCGCCGAGGTGCAGCGCCGCCGCGGCGCCGTCGACGCCGCCCAGCGCACCCTCGACGAGTGCGTGCGCCGCTGCCGGCAGCACGGGCTGACCTCCATCCGGGTGCGTGCCCGGGCCGAGCAGGCCGAGCTGCACGCGGCCGCCGGCGACCACCGCGCCGCCTTCGAGGAGCACAAGCGCTACTGCGCCGAGCTGATGGAGCAGCAGTCCGCCCAGCGCGAGTCCCGCGCCCGCGCGCTGCAGGCCATGTACGAGACCACCGAGGCCCGCCGGCAGAGCCGCCGCTGGCGCGAGCTGTCCCTGCGCGACCCGCTCACCGGCCTGCACAACCGCCGGCACGTCGACGACGAGCTGCCGCGGATGCTGGCCGACGGCGCGCTGGTGTGGGTGGCGCTGCTGGACCTGGACCACTTCAAGCGGGTCAACGACACCTGCTCGCACGCCGTCGGCGACGAGGTGCTGCGCACCGTCGCGGGCATCGTGCAGGACCTCCCGGCCCCGGGCACCGCCTCGCTGGTCGCCCGCCTGGGCGGCGAGGAGTTCCTCGTCGTCCTCGCGGGCGCCGACGCCGCGGCCGCGGCCCGGTACCTGGAGGACGTCCGCAGCGCCGTGGCCGCCCACGCGTGGGGCCCGCTCACCGGGGACCTGCCGGTGACCGTGAGCATCGGCGCCGCCAGCACCAGCGAGGTGCCCGACCGGACGCCCGCGCAGCTGCTCGGCCGCGCCGACGCCCGCCTCTACCGCGCCAAGCGCGAGGGCCGCGACCGCGTCGTCGTCGGCGACTGACGCCCGGGCGGATCCGCGGGACGGTGTGCGCCCCACGCCGCACTCCGGCGCCCGTGTCGCGGCGCCGGCGCACACGGTCGACGCCGGACCGGCCGCGGGGCACGCTGACGGGGTGACGACCGACCCGACGCCGATCAGCCGCTTCCCCGTCGCCGACCCCGCCGACCTGCCGCCGGACCTGGCCGGGCGCCACGCGGAGGTGGCGGAGAAGTCGGGGTTCCTGCCCAACGTCTTCGCGGCGCTGGCCTGGCGGCCGGCCGAGGAGCGGGCGTTCCTCGCCATGCACGACGCGCTGATGGACAAGGACACCCCGGGCCTGTCGACCGGCGAGCGCGAGCTGGTCGTGGTCGCCACCAGCGCGGCCAACGACTGCGCGTACTGCGTGGTGGCGCACGGCGCGATCGCGCGCATCCGCACCCGCGACCCGTACCTGGCCGACCTGGTCGCCGTCGACTGGCGCAAGGCCCCGCTCGACGACCGGGTGCGCGCCGTCCTCGACGTCGCCGTCCGGCTGGCCACCGACCCCGCCGCCGTCACCGCCGCCGACCTCGACCGGCTGCGCGCGCACGGCCTGACCGAGGACGACGTCTGGGACGTGGGCGCGATCACCGCCTTCTTCGCGCTGTCCAACCGGCTCGCGCACTTCGCCGCGATCCCGCCCAACCCCGAGTTCCACCTCATGGGCCGGCTCCCCCGGTGACCGCGCGCGGGCCGACTACCGTGGGCCCGTGACCAGCGCGGACAGCGGGACCGACGACCCGTCGGGCATCGCCGACGCCGACTTCGACCGGCTGGTCGTCCTGGTCCGCACGCTGCTCGACGTCCCCACCGCGCTGGTGACCCTCGTGGAGCCCGACCGCCAGGTGTTCCCCGGCGCGGTCGGCCTCCCGCCCGAGTGGCAGGCCCGCCGCAGCACCCCGCTGAGCCACTCGTTCTGCCAGTACGTGCGGGTCACCGCACAGCCGCTGGTGGTCCGCGACGCCCGCGAGGTGGAGGTCCTGGCCGGCAACCGGGCGATCGACGACCTCGGGGTGGTCGCCTACTGCGGGGTGCCGCTGGTCGGCCCGGACGGCGACGTCGTGGGCGCGGTCTGCGCCATCGACTCCCGCCCCCGCGACTGGACCGACACCGACGTCGCGGTGCTCACCCAGGTCGCGGGGCTGGCCGCCTCCGAACTGCGGCTGCGCGCGCTGACCCGCGACGCCGAGACCGCCCGGCGCGCCGCGGAGCGGATCAGCGAGCAGACCCGGCTGCTGCTGCGGTTCGCCGAGACGCTGGCCGACGCGGTCACCCTCGACGACGTCGCCGCGGCCGTGACCGGCGCCGCCGCCGAGGCGCTGGGCACCTCGCGGACCTGCCTGGCGCTCGTCGACCCCGCGACCCGCCGGCTGCGGCCGGTGCCCGGCTCCGCGGACGGCTCCCCCGAGGACGACTCCGCCTCCGTCGCGCTGGGCGCCGAGGTCCCGCCGGCGGTCGCGCTGGCCACCGGGCGCGCGGTGTTCCTCCCCGACCCCGCCACCACCGCCGAACGCTTCCCGCACGCGCGGCCCCCGCGGCCGGCCGGGGCGTCGGCGCACCTGCCGCTGCCGGTCGCCGGCGCGCTGCCCGGCACGCTGAGCCTGGCCTGGGACGAGCCGCACGCGTTCGGCCCGGTCGAGCAGGGCCTGGTCCTCGCCCTCGCCCAGTACACCGCCCAGGCCGTCGGCCGCGCGGTGCTGCTCGCCCGGCAGGAGTCGGTGGCCACCACGCTGCAGCGCGCGCTGCTCGGCGAGCTGCCCGCCCCGGACGGGCTGGAGCTGGCCGCCCGCTACCTGCCCAGCAGCGCCGGCGCGCAGGTCGGCGGGGACTGGTGGGACGCCTTCGACGACTCCGACGGCGCCACGGTGCTGGTCATCGGCGACGTCAACGGCCACGACGTCGCCGCCGCGGCCACCATGGGCCAGCTGCGGGCGATGCTGCGCGGCTTCGCCTTCGAGGGCGGCGAGCCGCCGGCCCGGGCGCTGGACCGGCTCGACGCCGCCGTCGCCGGCCTGCGCACCGGCGCCCTGGCCACCGCGCTGGTCAGCCGGGTCGACCTCGGCGACGACGGCGGCCGGGTGCTGTCCTGGAGCAACGCCGGGCACCCGCCGCCGCTGCTGCGGCACGCCGACGGCCGCGTCGAGGTGCTCGCCTCTCCCCCCGACCTGCTCGTGGGCCTGGACGCCACCCGGGCGCGGGGCACCCACCGCATCGCCCTGGAGCCGGGCAGCACGGTGCTGCTCTACACCGACGGCCTGGTCGAGCGCCGCCGCACCGACCTCGACGACGGCATCGCCCAGCTCACCGCCGCCGTCGCGGCGGACGGCGCCGGCTCGCTGGACGACCTGCTCGACCGGCTGCTGGAGGGCGTCCGGGGCTCCACCGACGACGACGTCGCGCTGCTCGCCGTCCGCGTGCGGTGACCGCGGACGGGCGTCCGCGACCCCGCCGTGCCGCCGGGTGACCGGAACGCCGGCGGGCCCGCGCCGGACCGGCCCGACCGGGGCGGGCAGGATCGACGCCGTGCCCACCCCCGGTACCCCCCTCGCACGGCTCGGCTTCCTCACCATCGGCCTGTTCGACCCCGCCGACCCTGCCGCGGGTCACGAGACGACGCTGCGGACGGTCGAGCTCGGCGAGCGGCTGGGCTTCGACAGCGCCTGGCTGCGCCACCGGCACCTGCAGTACGGCATCTCCTCGCCGGTCGCCGTCCTCGCCGCGGCCACGCAGCGGACGTCGCGGATCGAGCTCGGCACCGCGGTCACCCCGCTCGGCTGGGAGAACCCGCTGCGGCTGGCCGAGGACCTCGCCACCGTCGACGTCCTCTCCGGCGGCCGGCTCAACCCCGGGGTCAGCGTCGGCCCGCCGATGCACTGGGACGACGTCAGGGCTGCGCTCTACCCCGACACCGCCGACGTCGAGGACTTCTCCTACACCCGGGTGGAGCGGCTGCTGCGGCTGGTCGCCGGGGAGCCCGCGGCGTCGTTCGCGGGCCGCGAGGGCGTCGTCGAGGAGTGGTCGGACCGGGTGCAGCCGCACTCCCCCGGCCTGCGCGACCGGCTCTGGTACGGCGGGGCGAGCACCCGCTCGGCGCAGTGGGCCGGGCAGGCGGGCGTGCACTTCCTGACCAGCAGCGTGGTCCGCGCCGAGGGCGGCTCCACCGACTTCGCGCAGATCCAGGCGGACCAGGTGCGTGCCTTCCGCGAGGCGAACCCGGCCGGGCGGGTGTCGCAGGGGCTGGTCGTCATCCCGACCGACGGTGCCACGGCCGAGCAGCGGGAGCGGTACGCCGCCTACGTCGAGGCCCGCAGCCCGCGGGTGGGGGTCCCCCAGGGCCCGGGGAGGCTGCTGTTCGCCCGCGACCTGCTCGGCACCTCGGAGCAGATCGCCGAGGCCCTGTACGCGCACGCCGGCTTCCGCGAGGTCACCGAGGTGGTGTTCGCGCTGCCGTTCAGCTTCGCCGAGGCCGACTACGAGCAGATCCTCACCGACACCGCCGAGCGCCTCGGCCCGCTGCTCGGCTGGTCCCCGGCGGCCTGAGCGGTCAGCGCGGCACGGACACCGACCACGCGGCCGGGACCACCCGCCAGGTGCGCGCGCCCACCGGCGGCAGCAGGTCGCCGTCGGCGTCCAGCCCGGCCGGCCCGCCGGTCACGGTGACCTCCCGCCCGCGGACGAGGACGACGTCGTCGCGGGCGGGGTGCCGCCCGGCGAGCAGCGCGACGGCGAACGCGGCCCGCGCGGCGGGACCGGTGGCCGCGCTGGCCACGACGTCGGCCAGGCCGTCGCCGGGGTCGGCGCCCGGCGCGAGCGCCGTCCCGCCGCCGATGGTGGGCCCGTTGCACACGCCGACCACGAGCAGCGGCGTCCCCCCGTCGGCCGCCCACCCGGCAGGCGCGGTGACGACGGCGCCGTCGACGGTCACCCGCAGCCGGTGCTCCGCGCCGGCGATCCCGGCCACGGCCGCGCCGACGGGGTAGGCGAGCGCGCCGAGCCGGTCCTTGAGCCCTGCGGCCTCGTCCGCGGCGCGGACGCCGATCCCGGCGTGCACCGCGTTGACGACCACGCCCCCGGCGTCGTCGCGCAGCAGGTCCAGCGGGCGCGGGGCGCCGTCGAGGACGCAGTGGGCGGCGGCGGCCGGGTCGTCGGGCAGCCCGAGCGCGCCGGCCAGGTCGTTGCCGGTGCCGAGTGGCACGACGCCGAGCGGGTCGGCGGGATCGAGGGCGCCGGCGCGGTCCAGCGCGGCGACGACCGCGTGCACCGAGCCGTCGCCGCCGGCGACGACCAGCCGGCGCCCGTCCCGCCCGGCGAGCACCCGGTCGAGGTCGCCCGCGTCCGCGGTCGCCGCGACCTCCACGTCGGCGCCGGCGCGCAGCACCTCCAGCGCCGGGTCCAGCGCGTCGGCGCTCCCGGCCGATCCGTTCACCACCAGCAGCAGCCGCACGGGGAGCACCCTCCCAGCCCGCGCGCGCCCCGGCCGCCCGCGGGCAGGATCGGCACCGTGACGAGTGACGCCGACGCCGTGGTCGCGGGCCTGCGCTCGCGCGGCAGTCTGAAGTGGACCCGCTACCCCGACGCGCTCGGCGCCTGGGTGGCCGAGTCCGACCTGGGCACCGCGCCCGCGGTGACCGCCGCGCTGCAGGACGCCGTCGCCCGCGGCCTGTTCGGCTACCTGCCCGACTGGCTCGCCGACGACGTGGCGCGGGCGACCGCCGGCTTCCTGCGCGACCGGCACGGCTGGGAGGTGCCGCCGGAGCGGGTCCGGCCGATGGCCGACGTCCTGGCCGGGCTGTCCGCGGCCATCACCCACCTGTCCCGGCCCGGCTCGCCGGTGGTCCTGCCCACCCCGGCCTACATGCCCTTCCTGGAGGTGCCGCCGGCGCTGGGCCGGGAGGTGCTCGAGGTGCCGATGGCCCGCGACGGCGACCGGTTCGTCTACGACCTCGACGCGCTCGACGCCGCCTTCCGCGCCGGCGGGCACCTACTGGTGCTGTGCAACCCGCACAACCCGATCGGCCGGGTGCTCGAGCCCGCGGAGATGCTCGCCGTCGCCGAGGTGGTCGACCGGCACGGCGGCCGGGTGTTCTCCGACGAGGTGCACGCGCCGCTGGTCTTCCCCGGCTCCCGGCACGTGCCCTACGCGTCGCTGTCGGACACCACCGCCGCGCACACCCTCACCGCCACCAGCGCGTCCAAGGCGTGGGACCTCGCCGGCCTCAAGTGCGCGCAGCTGCTGCTCTCGAACGACGCCGACGCCGAGCTGTGGGCGCGGGTCGGGCACGGGGTGGAGCACGGCTGCTCGACGCTCGGCGCGGTCGCCAACACCGCCGCCTACCGGGACGGCGTCGGCTGGCTGGAGGAGACGATCGCCGTCCTCGACCGGCACCGCCGGCTGCTCGCCGACCTGGTCGCCTCGCACCTGCCCGGGGTCCGGTACCGCCCGCCGGAGGGCACCTACCTGGCCTGGCTGGAGGGCCTCCCGGCCGACGCCCCGGGCGACCTGCTGCTCGAGCGGGCCGGGGTGGCGGTGGTCGACGGCGCCCGCTGCGGCGAGGCCGGCCGCGGCGCGGTGCGGCTGAACCTGGCCACGCCCGAGCCGGTGCTCACCGCGATCGTCGAGCGGATGGCGGGCGTGCTGCGCTGACCGGTCAGCCGCGGGTGTCGGCCTCCACGGCCTCGAACGCCTTGCGGGCGGCGATGAGCACCGGGTCCCACACCGGCGCGAACGGCGGCGCGTAGGACAGGTCCAGCGACAGGACCTCGTCGACGGTCATCTCGTTCCAGATGCAGATGGCCAGCGCGTCGACCCGCTTGGCCGCGCCCTCCTCGCCGACCACCTGGGCGCCGAGCAGCCGGCCGCTGCGCCGCTCGGCGATCATCTTGACCCGGATCGGGGACGCGTTGGGCATGTAGCCGGCGGTGGTGGTGGAGTCGACGGCGGCGGTGACGAAGGAGTAGCCGGCGTCCTCGGCCTCCCTCTCCGACAGCCCGGTGCGCGCGGCCTCCACCGTGCAGATCTTGGTGATCGCCGTCCCGATGACGCCGGGGAAGGTGGCGTAGCCGCCGCCGACGTTGATCCCGGCCACCCGGCCCTGCTTGTTGGCGTGCGTGCCGAGCGCGACGACGACCCGCTGTTTCGACAGCCGGTGCACCGACTCCACGCAGTCGCCGGCCGCCCACACGCCGGGCACCTGGGTCCGCATCCGCTGGTCGACGGCGACGCCGCCGGAGGTGCCGAGCGGGATGCCCGCCTCCTTCGCCAGCCGCACGTTCGGCCGCACCCCGAGGCCGAGGACGACGAGGTCGGCGGGCAGCTCGCGGCCGCTCTCGGTGACCACCGCGCGCGCCCGCCCGCCGCGGTCGACGTCGATGCCCGCGACGCCGTCGCACAGGACCAGCTCGACGCCCTCGCTGCGGACGCCGTCGGCGATGAACCGGCCGACGTCGGGGTCGAAGGTGCCCACCGGGGTGGCCGACTTGTCGACGACGGTGACCTCGAGCCCGCGCATCCGGCACGCCTCGGCGATCTCCAGGCCGATGTAGCCGCCGCCGACGACGACCACCTTCCGCACGCGGCCGCTGTCGAGCTCGGCGCGCAGCGCGACGCCGTCGTCGAGGACCTGGACGCCGTAGACGCCCTCGGCGTCGATGCCCTCGACCGGCGGGCGCATCGGCACGCTGCCGGTGGCGTAAACGAGGTCGTCGTAGGGCTCGGTGCCCTCGGTGCCGGCGTCGAGGTCGCGCCAGTGGACGACGCCCTTGTCGGTGTCGATGCCGACGACCTCCGTGCGCATGCGGACGTCGATGCCGGCCGCCCGGTGCTGCTCGGGCGTGCGGGCGACCAGCCGGGCCTCGCTGTCGACGGTGCCGGAGATCCAGTACGGGATGCCGCAGGCGGAGTAGGAGGTCGCGCGGCCGCGCTCGAACATCACGACCTCGAGGTCGGGCTGCCGCTTCCGGGCCTGGGACGCCGCGCTGCCGCCGGCGGCGTCCCCTCCGATGACGACGAGACGACGGGTGCTCACCCCGGCAGGCTAGGACTCAGCGGCCCTCCAGGCTCACCGCGACGGTGGCGGCGAGTTCGCGGACCGCCTCGAGGTCGTCCTTCGTGGGGGCGCCGGTGAGCGACAGGGGTGCCGCGACCTGCTTCCACCGGAGCGCGCCGGTGATCGTGCCGATCGCCCTGAGCGCGCCGGCGGTGTCGTCGCCGCCGTGCACCCAGACGCCGAAGGGCAGGCCGACGGTGGCGTCCAGGCACGGGTAGTAGACGGTGTCGAAGAAGTGCTTGAGCGCCCCGCTCATGTAGCCGATGTTGGCCGGGGTGCCGAGCAGGACGCCGTCGGCGGCGAGCAGGTCCGCGGGCCCGGCCGACAGCGCCGGCCGCTCGACCAGCTCGGTCTCCTCGACCATCGCCACGCCCTCGCGGGCCGCCTCGAGCACCGCCTGCAGGTTGGGCGAGGGCGTGTGGTGGACGACGAGCAGCCGCGGCATGCCGCCATCCTGCCCACAGTGCACACGGTGCGTTGTAACCTCCGGATCCCGCCGTGACGGAGGTGGTCGTCGTGGTGACGACGGTCGGACGTCTCAGTGCCGGTCCCGTGGACCGGCCATGACGGGCGGCCCACGGTCCCCCGCGGCGGGACGCGCATGCCCGACCGGCCGGAGGGCGGGGTGACGTTCGACCACACCGCCGATCGGCCGGACGGTGGCCCCGCGGTGCCCCCACCGCAGCGGCCACGACTCCCCGGCACCGGGACGGCTTCGGCGCAGCGCGGCAGCGCCATCGGCCTCCGCCCGTCGCTCCCCGTCCTCCTCGCTGCCGCGAGGTTCTACGCCGGGCCGCTGCGCCGACGGGTGGGGTTCCGTCACCGCCGTGCCCACGGCACCCGGGGCGTGTTCCTCGGTCCGGTGACGCAGGGCAGACACCAGGTGCTCCTCCGTCCGCCGAGGTTCGCGGACGCGCCCGAGTGGCGGTCCCTGCGGCTGCGCGACCGGGACCGGATCGAGCCCTTCTGGCTGTCGTCCGCACGGTCCTGGGAGGAGCGCCACACCGAGCTGGCCTGGGTCGAGGAGGTCCTCCACGCCCGGAGGAACGCCCGTACGGGCCGAGGACTGTCGCTCGTCATCGAGGTCGACGGACGGTTCGCCGGCCAGTTCAAGCTCGAGGGCATCGACAGGTGCGCGCAGAGCGCGGAGATCGGCGCCTGGCTCGACTCGACGCTGGCCGGCCACTGCGTGATCCGTGCCGTGGGCGAGCTCATGGCGGAGCACGCCTTCGGCCGGATGGGCCTGTGTCGGGTCACCGCTCCCGTGTGCGTGGACAACGTCGCGGCCGCGCTCGCCGTGTCGAGCCTCGGCATGCGCCGGGAGGGGACGATGGAGAGCTATCTCGACGTCGGGGGGCGGCGCCGGCCGCACGACCTGTGGGCCATCACCTCCGAGACGTGGGTGCGTGAACGCCGTCCGGCCGGCGGGTGACCTCTCGACGACCCTCGTGACGCGGTCGCCCTGACTGGCGGCACCTCCGGACCCGACACGGCGGCCCGCTGTCGTCGAGGTGCCCGCCGCGTCCGCCTGCTCCACGGTCTGCGCCGGTGGGAGGGGGATGCGCGGTGCTCGCCAGGGCGTGCCGGGGGGCTCGTCCTCGGCGTCACCACGCCCGACACCCGGGCGGCCTCCCGGCTTCCGGCTGGTCCACGCGACCCCCTGGAGTTCCTGCAGACCGCCGCCTGACCGCACCGCCGGATGTCGACCTGCTGCGGTCTCCGGCGGCCCGAGACCGCAGCAGGTCGACATCCGGCGCGTCCGTGACCGCCGTGACCGGGGGGTCGGCGCGGACGCGCGACAGTGCCGGCGTCGGCCACACCGCCGCTGCGTGGGCGGGCCGCCCCGCGGCTGACGCCGGTCCGGCAGGATCGCGGCCATGGCGGACAACCCCCGGATCGGGCCGATCGAGCGGACCACGAAGCGGTCGTGGGACGAGTGGCTCCGCTTCCTGGACTCCGTCGGCGCGAAGGACCTGGACCACCAGGCGATCGCGCTGCACGTCCACGAGGAGCTCGGCGACGGCTTCGAGCAGCGCGGCTGGTGGACCCAGTCGGTGACGGTCGCCTACGAGCACCACATCGGCCGCCGCGTCCCGGGCCAGCGCTCCGACGGCACCTTCCAGACCAGCGTGAGCCGGGCCACGCCGCTCGGCATGACCGAGCTGATGGAGCGCTGGCGGTCGTTTGCCGACGGCGACGCGGCCGTGCAGGAGATCGTCGCCGGGTCCGACGTGCGGGTCAGCGGCACCGACCGGCGCATCACCTGGCGGACGAGGGCGGCCGACGGCACCTCCGTCGTCGTCACCAGCGAGCCGAAGAGGAACGGGACGGCGTCGCTCGTGGCGACGCAGATGGGCCTGCCCACGCCCGAGGCCAACGAGGCGGCCCGCACGCGGTGGACGGGGATCGCCGAGCGGTTCCTGGCGGGTGCGCAGCCGGGACGCTGACCCGAGGAGGCGGCATCCGGGTGTGGCCGGACGCCGCCGCCGTCACTAGCGTGGCGCGATGGCCATCGAGGTCCAGCCGGCGACGCGGGAGCGGTTCGACGACGTCGCGACGGTGCTCGGCCCGCGGAACCCGGACGCGAACGTCTGCTGGTGCCTGAGCCACCGGCTCGACTCGCGGACCAACCGCGAGCTCGTCGGGCCCGCGCGACGCGAGTACGTCCGCGAGCTCACCGGTCGCCCGGTCGCGCCGGGGGTGCTCGCCTACGACGACGGCGAGGTCGCCGGCTGGGCCGCGGTCGCGCCCCGGGCCGAGCTGCCCTTCGAACGGTCGCGGCGGATCCCGCACGTCGACGACCTGCCCGTGTGGTCGCTGTGGTGCGTGCGCGTGCGCCCGGGCCACCGCGGGAAGGGCATCGCGCTCGCGCTCATCCAGGGGGCGGTCGCGTACGCGGCGGCGAACGGCGCCCCCGCCGTCGAGGGCTATCCCGCCGACAGCGGGGACGAGCGGGTCGACACGACGATGGCCTACGTCGGCACGCGGCGGATGTTCGAGGAGGCGGGGTTCACCAAGGCCGCCGACACCGACGCCGTCGCCGGCGGCTTCCCCCGCGTCCTCGTGCGCCGCGCCCTCCCCTGAGCCGGGACGTCACCGGTCGTCACGGCCCGTCGACGAGCGGGCGGCCCACGCCGACGACGTCGCGAGAGGCGTGGTCCAGCGGTGACGGGGCCGCGAGTCTCGATCCGAGCAGGGGCCACGCACTCGGCTGTCAGGGGTGGGCATGACCAGGGTGGCGATCGTGACGGGAGGCGCCTCGGGGATCGGACGGGCGCTGGGTGCGGCCCTGGTCCGCCGGGGTGACCAGGTCGTCCTCGCGGGTCCCGACGGCGCGGCCGCGGTGCAGGCCGCGGAGCGGCTCACCGCGGACGGGCCCGGAACGGCCACGGGGGCGGCCGTGGACGTCCGGGACGCGGCAGCGGTCGAGGCCCTGGTGACGGGGACCACCGGGCGGTACGGCCGGCTGGACCTGCTCGTCAACAACGCGGGGGTGGGCATGGGCGGCCCCGTCGAGGAGCTGTCCCTCGCCCACTGGGACCGGGCCATCGACGTGAACCTGCGCGGAGTGGTGCACGGCGTGCAGGCCGCCTACCCGCTGATGGTGCGCCAGGGCTCCGGGCACATCGTGAACACCGCATCCCTCGCCGGGTTGCTGCCCAACCCCGGGTTCACGCCCTACGCCGCGACGAAGTGGGCGGTGGTGGGGCTCTCGCTGTCCCTGCGCGGCGAGGCCGCGCCCCGGGGCGTGCGGGTCAGCGTCGTCTGTCCCGGCGGCGTGGACACCCCCATGCTGGACAAGGGCATCCCGCCCGGTCTCCCGCGGGTGCCCACCGTGGAGGCGATCGACCCGCGCAGGGTGATCACCACGCTGAACGGTGGCCGTCTGTACAGCGCCGAGGCCCTGGCCGCCGACGTGCTCCGCGGGGTGGACCGCGACCGGGCGGTCATCGTCGTGCCCAGGAGGGCCCGCGTCGCGTGGCGCCTGATGCGCCTGTCCCCGTCGCTGTTCCTGCGCCTCGGGGAGGTGGTGACCGGCCGCGACCCGGACCTGCGGGCGGTGGTCACCGGGGTGGCTCCCACCCCGAGGACGGAGCCCGCCGAGCAGGCTCGTACCTCGGGCTGACGCGCCCGGCCTGGTACTGGAGCGGGTGCTCTACTAGGGTGGCCTCGTCCGTCCACGGAGGAGGCACCGATGCCCCGGCCCCGGGTCCACGCGCCCGACGCGGTCCTCGACGCCGCCGAGGAGCTGCTCGTCGACCGCGGCCGCGCACGGCTGACCGTCCGCGCGCTGGCCGCCCGGTCGGGGGCCTCGAACGGCAGCATCTACCACGCCTTCGGCTCGCTGGAGACCGTCGTCGGGGCCGCCTGGCTGCGCCGCGCGCGGCAGTTCCTCGACCTGCAGCGGGCCGTCGTCGCGCAGGCCGGCGGGGACGCCCGCCGGGCGGTGCAGGCCGCCGCCGACGCCCCGGCCCGGCTCGCCGAGCAGGACCTGCGGGCGGCGCGGCTGCTGGTCGGGCTGCAGCGCGACGACGTGCTCACCGACGCCGTCGCCCCGGACGTCGCCGACGACCTGCGCGCCCTGGACGCCGCGCTGCTCGACACGCTGCGCCGGCTCGCCCGCTCGCTCTGGGACCGCGACGACGCGGCCGCCGTCGGGGTCGTCACCACCTGCGTCGTGCGCCTGCCCGCCGCGCTGCTGTTCCCCGGCATCCGCGCCGGACGGGTGCACCCGCACACCCGCGCGCAGCTCGCCGCCGCCGTCGGCGCGGTCGTCGACTGCGGCCCGCCGGCCTGAGCCGCCCACCCCCACCTCCCGACCACGGACCAGGAGCCTCCCGTGCCCACGCTCGACCGCCACGACGACGTCCTCGTGCTCGACCTCGGCGCCGACGAGAACCGCTTCTCCCCCGACTGGCTCACCGCCGTCGACGCCGCCCTGGACGAGGTCGAGGGCGCCTCCGGGCCCCGCGCCCTGGTCACCACGGCCACGGGCAGGTTCTTCTCCAACGGCCTGGACCTCGCGTGGCTGGCCGACCACGCCGACCAGCGCGACGCCTACGTCGCCAGGGTCCAGCGGCTGTTCGCCCGCGTGCTGGCACTGCCGGTCGTGACCGTGGCGGCGGTGCAGGGTCACGCCTTCGCCGCGGGGGCGATGCTCGCCCTCGCGCACGACCAGCGGGTCATGCGCGCCGACCGCGGCTTCTGGTGCCTGCCGGAGATAGACATCGACCTCCCGTTCAGCCCCGGCATGTCCGCCCTGGTCCAGGCGCGGCTGACCCCGCAGACGGCGCACGTGGCGATGACCACCGGCCGCCGCTACGGCGGCACCGACGCCCTCGCCGCGGCGATCGTCGACCGCGCCGTCGCCGAGGAGGACGTCCGCCCGGCCGCCGTCGAGATCGCCGCCGCGCACACCGGGAAGGCCGGCCCGACCCTGGGGACCATCAAGTCCCGCCTGTACGCCCCGGTCCTGGCGCTGTTGCGGGACGCGGTGGCCCCCCGCGGCTGAGCACCGTCGGCGCGGCCGAGGGCGGCCGGCCGCTCAGTCGAAGAGCACGAGTCCGCGGATGTTCTTGCCGGCCTTCATGTCGTCGAACCCCTCGGCGACCTGCTCCAGCGAGTAGGTCCGGGTGACGAGCTCGTCGAGCTTCAGCGTCCCGGCCACGTACTGGGCCAGCAGGCTGGGGATGTCCCACCGGGGGTTGCAACCGCCGAAGAGCGCGCCCTGCAGCCGCTTCTGGAACACCGTGAACATCGTGTGGTTGATCGGGATGCCGCCCGCCTGGCGCATGCTCCCGGTGCCGGTGAGGACGACCGTGCCGGCCTTGCGGATGGAGGCCACCGCCTCGGCGATGTGGTCGCCGGTGACGACACCGACCGCCACGACGGTCGCGTCGGCGCCCTGGCCGTTCGTCATGGACCGGGCGAGCTCGGTGGCCTCGGCCATGGTCTCGGCCGTGTGCGTCGCGCCGAGCTGCTTGGCGGTCTCGCGCTTGAACTCGACCGGGTCGACGGCGATGACCGCCCGGGCGCCGATGGCCCGGGCGGCCTGCACGCTGTTGATCCCGATCCCGCCGACGCCCATGACGATGACCACGTCGCCGTCCCGGGCGTCGGACAGGTTGGTGACCGACCCCCATCCGGTGGGGACGCCGCAGCCGACGAGCGCGGCCTTGTCCAGCGGCACGTCGGGGTCGATCTTCACCGCCGACCGGGCGTCGACGACGGTGTGCTCGCTCAGCGCGGCGAGGCCGTAGGCCTGACCCACCGGCTTGCCCCGGTAGGACATCCGGAAGCTGGTGGGGTCCTCGATCCGGGCGCCGCTGAACAGCCGGGCGCCGAGGTCGCAGAGGTTCTGCCGGCCGGTCGAGCACATCCGGCACCGTCCGCAGACCGCGACGAAGCTGAGCACCACGTGGTCCCCCTCGGCCCACCCCGGGGTGTGGGGGCCGACACCCACGACGACGCCGGCGCCCTCGTGGCCACCGGCGAGGGGCAGCCGCAGGGGTGGGGCGCTCCCGGGCGGGACGTCGTGGTCGTCGGTGTGGCACAGCCCGACGGCGGCCATCCGCACGAGCAACTCGCCCTCGCGCGGCTCGTCGAGGTCGACCTCGGTGACCTCGTACCGGCCGGGCTGGGTGTGGAGGACGGCACTACGGGTCTTCACGACGGCTCCTTGCGGGCATCCGGGCAGGTGACGGGGGTCACACCGAGGTACCGGACCGTATCGGAGGACGCCCGGGAGCGGGAGTCCGTCAGCGCCGGATCGCGGTCCGCAGGCCGGCGCGGGCGCCGGCCAGCGACGGGCCGTACCACGTCAGCGCCCGCCCGGACACCAGCACCGACCGGACCTGCGGGAACGCCTCGGGGCCGTCGCCGGCGGTGAACGGGTACGGCTCGTCGGGCAGCAGGACGACGTCGGGCCGCGCGGCGAGGACGTCGTCGACCGACACGTGCGGGTAGCGGTCCTCCCCCTCCCCGAAGACGTTGACCAGGCCGAGGCGGGCCAGCACGTCGCCGGTGAAGGTGCGCGGGCCGACCACCATCCACGGGTCCCGCCAGACCGGGACGGCGCAGCGCAGCGGCGGCTCCGGCGCCGGCTCCGCCCACGCGCGCGCCGCGTCCGTCAGCCACGGCGGCTCGGGGACCTCCAGCGCCTCGGCGAACAGCCGCCGCATCGAGGTCAGCGCCTCGTCCACCGACTCGATCACGGTCACCCACACCGCGATGCCCGCCGCCCGCAGCCGGTCGACGTCCAGGCGCCGGTTCTCCTCCCGGTTGCAGACGACGAGGTCGGGCGCCAGCGCCGCGATCGCCGCCCGGTCGGGGTTCTTCGTGCCCCGCACCCGCGCGACGTCGAGGCCGGCCGGGTGGGTGCACCAGTCGGTGGCGCCCACCAGCCGGTCGGGGACGGTGACCGCCAGCGCCTCGGTCAGCGAGGGCACCAGTGACACGACCCGGCGCGCCGGCCCCACCAGCGGGACCGGCGCACCGAGGTCGTCCTCACACACTGCGCCGGTACTGGCCGCCCACCTCGAAGAACGCATCGGAGATCTGGCCGAGAGAGCACACCCGGACGGCGTCCATCAGCGCGTCGAAGACGTTGCCGCCCGACGTCGCCGCCTCCTGCAGCCGGGCGAGCGCGGCCGGCGCCTCCTCGGCGTGCCGGGCGTGGAAGTCGGCCAGCCGGTCCAGCTGCGACCGCTTCTCCGCCTCGGTGGCCCGGGCCAGCTCCAGCTCCTCCGGCGGGGCCTCGTCCCGGTGCGGGTCGAGGAAGGTGTTGACGCCGACGATCGGCAGCGAGCCGTCGTGCTTGCGGTGCTCGTAGAGCATCGACTCGTCCTGGATCCTGCCGCGCTGGTAGCCGGTCTCCATCGCGCCCAGCACGCCGCCGCGCTCGGCGATGCGGTCGAACTCGGCCAGCACCGCCTCCTCGACGAGGTCGGTGAGCTCCTCGACGATCGCCGACCCCTGCAGCGGGTTCTCGTTGCCAGCCAGTCCCCACTCCTTGTCGATGATCATCTGGATGGCCAGCGCCCGGCGGACCGAGTGCTCCGACGGCGTCGTGACCGCCTCGTCGTAGGCGTTGGTGTGCAGCGAGTTGGCGTTGTCGTAGATCGCGCACAGCGCCTGCAGGGTCGTGCGGATGTCGTTGAAGTCCATCTCCTGCGCGTGCAGCGACCGGCCCGACGTCTGCACGTGGTACTTGAGCTGCTGGGACCGCGCGCCGGCGCCGTAGCGGTCCCGCATCGCGACCGCCCAGATCCGCCGCGCCACCCGGCCGATCACCGTGTACTCGGCGTCCATCCCGTTGGAGAAGAAGAAGCTCAGGTTGGGCGCGAAGTCGTCGATCGCCATGCCGCGGGCGAGGTAGGCCTCGACGTAGGTGAAGCCGTTGGCGAGGGTGAAGGCGAGCTGGCTGATGGGGTTCGCCCCGGCCTCGGCGATGTGGTAGCCGGAGATCGAGACCGAGTAGAAGTTGCGCACCCGGTGCTGGATGAACCACTCCTGGATGTCGGCCATGCAGCGCAGCGCGAACTCGGTCGAGAAGATGCAGGTGTTCTGGCCCTGGTCCTCCTTGAGGATGTCGGCCTGCACCGTGCCGCGGACGTTCGCCAGCACCCAGGCGCGGATCTCCTCGGTCTCGGCGGCGTCGGGCTCGCGGCCCTCCTCCTCGCGGAACCGGTCCAGCCGCTGCTCGATCGCGGTGTTCATGAACATCGCGAGGATCGCCGGCGCGGGACCGTTGATCGTCATCGACACCGACGTCGTGGGCGCGCACAGGTCGAACCCGTCGTAGAGCACGCGCATGTCGTCGAGCGTGGCGATCGAGACGCCGGAGGTGCCGACCTTGCCGTAGACGTCGGGCCGCGGCTGCGGGTCGCGGCCGTAGAGGGTCACCGAGTCGAACGCCGTGGACAGCCGGGTGGCCTCGTTGCCGGCCGACAGCACCCGGAACCGCCGGTTGGTGCGGAACGCGTCGCCCTCGCCGGCGAACATCCGCGCCGGGGCCTCCCCGGAGCGCTTGAACGGGAAGACGCCGGCCGTGTACGGGAAGGAGCCGGGCAGGTTCTCCCGCCGCAGGAAGCGCAGCAGCCCGGCGGCGTCGGAGGTCCGGGGCAGCGCCACCCGCGGCACCCTCGTCCCGGACAGCGTCTCCCTGGTCAGCGGCGTGCGGACCTCCCTGCCGCGCACCGTGTAGACGAACTCGTCGCCGGAGTACTGCTCCACCCGCGCCGGCCACTCCTCCAGCAGCGTGCGCACCTCGGGCAGCAGCTCCCGGTCGGCGGCCTCCGCGGCCTCGCGCGCGGCCTGCGCCGCGGCGCCGTCCAGCACCTCGGCCGCGGTGGTCAGGTGCTCGCGCCGCCGGACGACCGCGGCCTGCTCCCCGGTCACCCGGTGGTGCGCCCGCACCGCCTCGGCCACCTCGGCCAGGTACCGCGACCGCGACGACGGCACCACGCTGGCCAGCCCCGTCGAGGCGCGCACGTCCACCCGCGGCAGCACGCCGGCGCCCGCGGGCAGGCCCTTCTCCACCAGCAGGCCGAGCAGGTGCTGGTAGAGCGCGGTGACGCCGTCGTCGTCGAAGCGGGCGGCGCTGGTGCCGAACACCGGCATCTGCTCCCACGGGACGCCGAACGCCTCGCGGTTGCGCACCATCTGCCGGGCGACGTCGCGGCGGGCGTCCTCGGCGCCGCGGCGCTCGAACTTGTTGATCGCGACGACGTCGGCGAGGTCGAGCATGTCGATCTTCTCGAGCTGCGACGCGGCGCCGAACTCCGGCGTCATGACGTAGAGCGAGACGTCGCTGAACGGCACGATCGCCGCGTCGCCCTGCCCGATGCCCGGCGTCTCCACGATCACCAGGTCGAACCCGGCGGCCTTCACCGCCGCGAGGACGTCGTCGAGGTGCTCGGGCACCTGCGCACCGGCGGCGCGGGTGGCCATCGAGCGGAAGAAGGTGTGCGACCCGTCGCCGGACTCCAGGGCGTTCATCCGGATCCGGTCGCCGAGCAGCGCGCCGCCGCCGCGGCGGCGGGTCGGGTCGACCGCGACGACGGCGACCCGCAGCTTGTCCTCCTGGTCGCGGCGCAGCCGGCGCAGCAGCTCGTCGGTGAGCGAGGACTTGCCCGACCCACCGGTGCCGGTGATGCCCAGCACCGGCACGGTGCGGGCCGCGGCGGCCTCGCGCACGCGGGCGGCGAGCGCCTCGTCGGCGCCGGCCTCCAGCACGCTGATCGCCCGCGCCAGCGCCCGCGGGTCGCCGGTCAGCAGCGCGTCGACGTCGGGGCCCTCGGCGGTGAGGTCGACGTCGCAGGCGCGGACCAGCTCGTTGACCATCCCGGGCAGGCCCAGGCGGGCGCCGTCCTCGGGGCTGAACACCCGCACCCCGCGTTCGGCGAGCAGCGCGATCTCGTGCGGCACGATCACGCCCCCGCCGCCGCCGAACACCTGCACGTGTCCCGCCCCGGCGGCGGCCAGCCGCTCCTTGAGGTAGCTGAAGTACTCGACGTGCCCGCCCTGGTAGCTGGAGATCGCGACGCCCTGCACGTCCTCCTCGACGGCGGCGCGCACCACCTCGTCGACGCCGCGGTCGTGGCCGAGGTGCACCACCTCCGCGCCCTGGCTCTGCAGCAGCCGCCGCATCACGTTGATCGCCGCGTCGTGCCCGTCGAACAGGCTGGCCGCGGTGACGAAGCGGACGGGGTGGACGGGCACGTGCAGCTCCGCAGACGCCATGGCTGCACGGTAGGCCCGATTTAGTAGGACGTCCAACCATCTCGGCGTGTCCGTACGGGGCGTCGCGGACCGGCCCGGCGGCGGTGCCCCGGTGGGAGGCTGAGCGGCACGCGCGGGAACCCCTCGTCAGGTCCCGGCCGTCGTGTCAGGGTGCCCGCCGTCCCCGAACCGAACGGAGCAGCACCCCCATGGCCTTCCGCAACCTGATGGCGAAGCTCGGCGCCGGCAACGCGAGCGTCGACGCCGTCCTCGACCGCCCGGTGACCACCCCCGGCGGCACCGTGACCGGCACCGTGCACCTCACCGGCGGGCAGGTCGCCCAGGAGATCAACGAGATCCGGGTGTCGCTGCAGGCCACCGTGGAGGTGGAGAGCGGCGACAACGAGTGGCGGGAGAACGTCACCTTCGGCACCGCGCCGATCGCCGGCGCCGGCCGGATCGAGGCGGGCGCGAAGGCGGCGATCCCGTTCAGCTTCCCGGTGCCCTGGCAGTGCCCCTTCACGACGCTCGACGGCTGGACGCTGCGCGGCGTGAAGATCGGCCTGCGCACCAAGGTGGACATCCCCGGCGCCGTCGACCCCGGCGACCTCGACGCGGTCGCCGTCGAGCCGCTGCCCGTGCAGCGCACCGTCGTCCAGGCGCTCACCGGCCTCGGCTTCCGCTTCCGCGGCGCCGACGTCGAGAAGGGCCGGCTGGCCGGCAGCGACCTGCCCTTCTACCAGGAGGTCGAGTTCGCGCCGCCGTCGTCGCTGCGCGGGCGCGTCAACGAGCTCGAGGTGACCTTCCTCGCCGGCCCGCACGGCGTCGAGGTCGTGCTCGAGGTGGACCGGCGCGGCGGGCTGCTCACCGAGGGCCGCGACGTCGGCGGCCGGCTGCGGTTCGGCCACTCCGACACCGACGTCTCCGCGGTGGCCGCGCAGCTCGACGCCGCCGTCCGGCAGCTCGGCGCCCGGCGCGGCTGGCTCTGAGCACCCCGGACCGGGCCCTGACACGGGACGGGGCGGCCGCGCGCCTGCGGGACCTCCCGCGGCGCGCGGCCGGCCGCCCCGACCTGCGCCAGGCCGCCGTCGCCGTCTGCGTCACCTGCACCGGCGACGTCCCCGCCCTGCTGGTCACCCGCCGCGCGGCCGGGCTGCGGGCGCACGCCGGGCAGTGGGCGCTGCCCGGCGGCCGGCTGGACCCGGGTGAGACCCCGGTGCGGGCCGCGCTGCGCGAGCTGGAGGAGGAGGTCGGGCTGGTCCGCGGGGAGGACGACGTCCTCGGCCTGCTCGACGACTACGTGACCCGCTCCGGCTACGTCATGACGCCGGTGGTCGTGTGGGCCGGCGACGCCGGGGAGCTGCGCCCGGCCGAGGCCGAGGTGGCCGCGGCGTACCAGGTGCCGCTGGCCGACCTCGACGTCGAGCCGGTGCTGCTGTCGATCCCCGAGTCCGACGCGCCGGTCATCCGGCTGCCGCTGCTCGGCGGCTGGGTGCACGCCCCGACCGCCGCGGTCGTGTACCAGTTCTGCCAGGTGGTGTGCCGCGGGCTGCACACCCGCGTCGCGCACCTCGAGCAGCCGGTCTTCGCCTGGCGCTAGCCGTGCAGGGGCCCGGCGTCAGCGGCGGTGCCAGCGGGCGGCGCCGTAGGAGGCGAGCCCCAGCACGACCCCCGACAGGACGGCGCTGCGCCGGGCCACGTCGCCCTCGGCGCGGGAGGTCCACACCGCGGCGGCGTCCAGCGCGGTGAGCAGCAGCGTCACCTCGGTGGTGCGCCGCGCCTGCGGCGCCGGGGTGACCAGCAGCGCGGCGCCCATCGCGATGTTGCGGGCCGCGCCCAGGCGCACCAGCAGCGGCAGCGCGACGTCGCCCTGCGCGGCGTCGGTCCGCACCCCGAGCGTCCGGGCGGTCCACCGGGGCGCGAACAGCGCCACCGTCCCGATCCACACCGACAGCGACCCGACGGCCCTGCGGGTGACGTCCCAGTCGTGGCTGCTCACGAGCGGCCCTTGCCCGCGGACGCCCTGCTCGAACCGGCGGTGAGCACGAGCACGACGGCGAGGAACGGCAGCGTCGCCCAGCTGGCCACCACGTCGCTGACCGTCGCCACGGTGAACGCCGCCGCCGGCGGGGCGTCCAGCGGGCCGACCACGCGCTCGAGGCCGAGCGCGGCCACCGACGCGGGCACGGTCAGCAGCGCCGACACCGCGCCGCCGAGCACCACCCCGGCGAGCACCGCGGCCGGCGAGGTGCGCACCGCCCGCAGCGCGGTCGCCGTCCCCCGCCCGAGCGCGCCGCCGGGCCGCAGCCGGCCGTCACCGGGCAGGCCGGTGAGCGCGCCGGTCAGCCACAGCTGGGCGAGCAGGCCGGTGGTGAAGCCGACGACGTCGACCAGCAGCGCGTGCCCGACGCTCGGGTCCCGGTACACGAGCAGCTGGCGCAGCACGTCGGGGACGGTGTTGACCAGCGTGACCGCGAGCGAGAGGGCGTAGACCCGCCCGGCGTGCCGGCGCAGCAGCGCCAGGGCCTCCCGGACGACCGCGGCGGCGCTCACGCCTGCCGTCGTCATGCCCTCGTCGCGACGGCCTGGACCCAGCGGTCGCCGGCCGCCCGCCGCAGCCGCCCCGGCGGCACCTCCAGCCCGTGCGCGCGGAGCTCCGCCAGCAGCTGCTCGGGAGAGAACCGGTCGGCCGGGTGGCGGGAGACCGCGCGCAGCCACGGCGCGTCGACGAAGCGCGCGGTCATCTCGGTCAGCGCCAGCTGGCCGCCCGGGCGCAGCACCCGCGCGACCTCCGCGACGGCGGCCCGCCAGTCGGCGATGTGGTGCAGGGCGTGGAAGTCGACGACGAGGTCGGTGCTCGCGTCGTCGACCGGCAGCGCGGTGGCGTCCCCGACGCGGAAGGTGACCCGGTCGGCGAGGTCGGCGCAGGCGATCCGGGCGCGCCCGACGGTGGCCGGGTGGAGGTCGAACGCGGTCACCTGCGTGGCGCCGAGCCGCTCGACGGCGACCCGCGCGCCCAGGCCGCGGCGGCCGGTGCCGATCTCGACGACGCGCTCGCCGCGGGCGCCCAGGCGGCGCAGGATGCGCCCCTCGACCCGCAGGCCGATCTCGTAGCGGAGGCGGGAGTCGACCCACAGGCGGTTGGCGTCGACGTAGGTGGGAGGCACGGTGCGGCTCCCGTGCGGGGCGGTCATGCCGGGCGGCTACCCACTCCGCGGGCGAGCGCACCGTAGACGTCACGGGCGTGGTCGAAGACGAGGAAGTGCCCCTCGCCGGCGTGCCAGTGCGCGGTGACCGACGGCAGCATCCCGGCCAGCACCCGGCCCAGCGCGACCGGCACCTGCCAGTCCTGGGTGCCGTGCCAGAGGTGGACGTGCTGGCGGACCTCCCCCACCGGGAAGCCCCAGGGCCGGAACAGCAGCGCCCGGTCCTCGGCCAGCACCCCGGCGCCCTGGCGCAGCCCCTCGGTGAACGTGCGCGCCAGCACCCGCCGCACCGCCGGCCGGCCGATCACCCGCCGGTCGGCCGGGTTGAGCCGCAGCTGCAGGTAGCGGGGCAGCAGCTGCGGGCGGACGGTCAGCGGCGCGAACACCGGCCGCAGCAGCGCCGCCGTCGCCGGGGACGGGCGGTGCGCGGCCGCGCGGACCGACGTCGGCAGCCAGCCCGGCCACGGCCACGGGACGTCCGGCGGCGGGGCGCCGCCGAGGATCCCGACGGCGTCCACCCGGTCGGGCAGGGCGTGCGCGCAGGCCAGCGCGTACGCGGCGCCGCCGGACAGCGAGAGGGCGGCGAACCGGTCGATGCCGAGGGCGTCGAGCAGCTGGACGACGTCGCCCGGCCAGTCGGTCACCCGCCGGCCCGGCTGCGGGTCGGAGGCGCCGAAGCCGGGCCGGTCGGGGACGACGAACCGCACGCCCCACCGGCGGTAGGCGGCGGGGTCCTCGACGTGCCGCTCGAGACGGGAGCTGGGCGAGCCGTGGCAGCCGAGCACCGGCCGGCCGTCGGGGTCGCCCCACTCGGCGTAGGCCATCGTGCGGCCGTCGCGCAGCTGCAGCCGGCCCTCGCGGGGCCCGTCGGCGAGGTCGGTGCTCCCGGGGTGCATGCCCGGGGGCTACCCGGCCGGCGGGCGGGTCAGGCGCGGCGGCCGAGCAGCGCCAGGACCCGCGCCTGCCGGTCGGCGCCCTCCGGTGCGTCCACCCGCCGGCAGATGCCGTCCGTGTAGAGGGCGTCGCCCCAGCCGCGGGCGCCGGACTCGACCCGGTCGAGCTCGGCGGCGGTCAGCGTCGCGTCCTGGCCGCTGGCCCGGGCGAGGTCCCAGCGGTGGACGACCATGTCCCACACGTAGAACTGCGCCAGGGTCTCCCCCACCGTCGTCGGGCCGAAGAAGCCGTCGTAGCCGGCGTCGGCGACGGCCGGGTCGGCCACGACGGCGAGCACCCGGGCGGCGTGCTCGCGCAGCGCCGCGGCGGGGTCGGCGGCGACGTCGGGCGCGGGACCGAGGTCGACCCCGCGGCCGGTGAGGAACTCGCGCTGGGTGTCGACGAGGTGCGCCACCAGGTCGCGGGCGGTCCAGTCCTCGCACGGCGAGGCGGCGTCCCACCCGGCGGCGGGCACGGCGACGGCGACGGCGAGCAGCGGCTCGAGGACGGCGGCGTAGTCGGCGGCGATCGGGGTGGTGGTCGTCGTGTCCATGGCCCGAGCCTGGCCGCGTGCGGCAGCCTGCGTCTTGATGGAACCCGACAGCGCCGCCGTCCACCCTCGCGACGCCGTCGAGCGGGCGCACCTGCGCGACCCGCGCGACGCCTCGCACGTCATGTACCGCTACGAGGTCACCGGCCCCCTGGCGGCGCTGGTGCAGCGGTTCTGGATCCCGGTGTGGTCGGTGCCGCCCGGCGAGGAGGCGGTGCAGCGGGTGCTGCAGTACCCGGTCTGCCTGGTCGTCGTCGCGCCCGGCTACGCCCGCTTCTACGGCGTCGTGTCGGGGCTGTCGACGACGACGCTCACCGGTGACGGCTGGGCGGTCGGCGTCATGCTCACCCCGGCCGCCGGCGCGCTGGTGGCCGGCGGGCCGGTGGCGGCGTACACCGACCGGCACGTCGACGTCGGCGGGGTGCTCGGCGACGACGGCGCCCGGCTGGCCGCGCGGGTGCGCGCGGCGATGGCGGCCGACCCGCACTCCCCCGCGGCGCACGCGGAGGCGCGGGCCGCCTACGACGACGCGCTGCGCCGGTTCCTGCCGGTCGACGAGGAGGGCGCGCTGGTCGACCGGCTGGTGGCGCTGGTCGAGTCGCGGCCGGACCTCACCCGCGTCGACCAGCTGTGTGCCGAGACGGGGCTGTCCGAGCGGGCGCTGCAACGGCTGGTGTCCCGCCGGCTGGGGCTGACGCCCAAGTGGCTGGTGCAGCGGCGGCGGCTGCAGGAGGCCGCCGGCCGGCTGCGCGACCGGACGGCGACGCTCGCCGGGGTCGCCGCCGACCTGGGCTACGCCGACCAGCCGCACCTGACCCGCGACTTCGCCCGGGTCACCGGGATGACGCCGGGCGAGTTCGCCGCGCGGTACGCGACCTGATCAGCCGGAGACGACCTGCCGCTCCGGCTCGATCCAGACGGTGACCCGCTCGGTCGTGATGTTCTCCGGCGGGCGGGGCCGGCCGTCGTACTTCTGCGAGAGCTCGTCGATGTGCGCCCGCGCCTCCGGACCGGTCGTCGTCTCGGCCACCCGCCCGCGCACCTCGGCGAAGCGGTAGGGGTCCGACTCGTCGCGGATGGCCAGCGTCACCCGGGCGTCGCGCTGCAGGTTCTCGAACTTGCGCCGTCCGGTCTCGGTGTTGACGAACAGCCGCTCCCCGTCGGTGCCGACCCAGATGTACTGCGTCTGGAGGCGCCCGCTCGGCAGCAGCGTGCTGATCGCCGCGTAGTTGGGGCCCTCCGCGGGCTCACGGGTGACCGGGTGCAGCGAGGGGCCGTCCTGGGTGTCTGCCACCGCGGGTGCCCACCCCCTCCGGTTCCGGTGCACGCCGTCCGTGTTGCGGGCCCCGACCCGGCAGCCCACCGTGGGTCGACCGCCCCTCCCCAGCCCAGGAGCTGCCATGGCCTCCCTGTCGAAGGACCCGGGTGCCGCCCCGGCCGACGGCGACCGCCCGACCCCTCGACAGCGACGCGACCGCACGCACTGGCTCTACATCGCGGTGATCGCGGCGGTGGTCCTCGGGATCGTCGTCGGGCTGGTCCTCCCCGGCTTCGCCACCTCGCTGGAGTGGCTGGGGACGGCGTTCGTCGGGCTGATCAAGATGCTCATCGCGCCGGTCATCTTCTGCACGATCGTGCTGGGCATCGGCGCGATCCGGAAGGCCGCCGCGGTGGGCCGGATCGGCGGCCTGGCGCTGGGCTACTTCCTGCTGATGTCCACGGTCGCGCTGGCGATCGGGCTCGTCGTCGGCAACCTGCTGCACCCCGGCGACGGGCTCGCGCTGTCCGAGGAGCTGCGCGGCCGCGGCTCGGAGCTCGCCGAGACCGCCGAGGAGAGCGGCGGCACCGTCGACTTCCTGCTCGGCCTGATCCCGACGACGCTGCTCTCCTCGCTCACCGACGGGTCGGTGCTGCAGGCGCTGCTGGTCGCGCTGCTCGTCGGGTTCGCCATCCAGGCGATGGGCGCGTCCGGGGAGCCGCTGCTGCGCGGCATCGGGCACCTGCAGAAGCTGGTCTTCCGGATCCTGGCGATGGTCATGTGGCTGGCCCCGGTCGGCGCGTTCGGCGCGATCGCGGCGGTGGTCGGCGAGACCGGCGTCGACGCGCTCAAGAGCCTCGCCGTGATCATGCTGGGCTTCTACGCCACCTGCGCGGTGTTCGTCTTCGTCGTCCTCGGGCTGCTCCTGCGGCTGGTGGCGGGGCTCAACGTGTTCCGGCTGCTGAGGTACCTGGGCCGGGAGTTCCTGCTCATCCTGTCGACGTCGTCGTCGGAGACGGCGCTGCCGCGGCTGATCGCGAAGATGGAGCACGCCGGGGTCAGCCAGCCGGTGGCCGGCATCGTCGTGCCGACCGGCTACTCGTTCAACCTCGACGGCACCGCCATCTACCTGACGATGGCCTCGCTGTTCATCGCCGAGGCGCTCGGCGACCCGCTGTCGATCGGCGAGCAGATCGGCCTGCTGCTGTTCATGATCATCGCGTCGAAGGGCGCCGCCGGGGTCACCGGGGCCGGGCTGGCCACCCTCGCCGGCGGCCTGTCGGCGCACCGGCCCGAGCTGCTCGACGGCGTGGGGCTGATCGTCGGCATCGACCGGTTCATGTCCGAGGCCCGCGCGCTGACCAACTTCGCCGGCAACGCGGTCGCCACCGTGCTGGTGGCCACCTGGACCCGGCAGCTGGACCGCGAGCGGCTCGAGGCGGCGCTGTCGGGTGCCTCGCCCTTCGACGAGGCCCGCATGCTCGACGACCACGGCGGGTCCGCGCTGCCCGACGACGCCACCAGCGCCGGCCCCGGCGACCGGGACGCCGACGCCGGGCTGCGCCGGCTGGCCGAGAGCTCGAAGCGGTAGCCGCGGCGGCCTGGCCGGGCGACGCCGCGGCGCTGGCCGCCGAGCAGGACCGGCTGGCCGCACTGCGCCCGCCGCCGTGGTCCCCGCCCGCCGGGCCGGACGTGCGGCCGCTCGCCGGCGCGGTGGCCGCGGTCGAGGACGCCGGAGGGCTGGTCGCGGCCGCGGTGCTGGGGAACGCGGCCGCCGTCGTGCGGGGACCGGCGGCGGGCCCCTACGCACCGGCGCTGCTGGCGCTGCGCGAGGGGCCGCTGCTGGCCGCCGCGGTGGCCGCGCTGCCCGCCCGGCCGGACGTCCTGCTGGTCGCGGCGGCCGGACGGGACCACCCGCGGCGGGCCGGGCTCGCGCTGCACCTCGGCGCCGTGCTGGACCTGCCGAGCGTCGGCGTCACCGACCGGCCGCTGGCCGCCCGCGGCGACCCGCCCGGGCCGGCGCGCGGGGACACCGCTCCCCTGCTGCTCGGCGGCGAGGAGGTGGCGCGGGCGGTGCGCGTGGTGCCCGGCGCGCGCCCGGTGGTGGCCTCGGCCGGCTGGCGCACCGGCCCGGCGACCGCGGCCGCCGTCGTCCTGGCGACGACGGCCGGCGTCCGCACGCCCGAGCCGCTGCGCGCGGCCCGCCGGGTGGCCCGGCTCAGCCGCGGTCGGCCGGGGTGAGGCCCTCGACGACCGCGGCCATGTCCACCGCGCCCGGGTCGCCGAGCCGGCCGGCGGCGGCCTCCATCGTCTCGAGCACCGCGGCGGTGAGCCGGTCGGAGACCCCGCCGGCCCGCAGCGCCGCGCGGATGAGCCGGGCGTCCTTGGCCGCGCCGGTCAGGCCGAAGCTCGGCGGGTAGTCGCCGGCCATCATCAGCGCGCCCTTGACGTGGGCGTAGGCGGAGTCGACCGGCCCGCCCTCGATGGCGTCGAGGAACCGCTGCGGGTCCTGGCCGAGGGCGCGGGTCAGCGCGACCGCCTGCGCGGTGCCGGCGGTGAGCATGAACAGCCACGAGTTGCACGCCAGCTTGAGCCGGCTGCCCGCGCCCGCCTCCCCCAGCCACACCGTCTTCGAGCCCAGCGCGTCGAACACCGGCGCCAGCCGCTCGCGCGCCTCCTCCGGGCCGCTGGCCAGCAGGGTCAGCGCGCCCTTCGCGGCCGGCTCCTTCGTGCCGAGCACCGGGCAGTCGACGAGCACGAGGTCGAGTTCCCGGGCCGCCTCGACGGTGCGGTCGGCGCCCTCGACACCGACCGTGGAGCACTGCAGCCACGTGGTCCCGGCGGCGGGGGCGGCCCGCCGGACGACGTCGAGCACCGCGTCGGCGTCCAGCAGCATCGTCAGGACGACGTCGGCGCCGTCGGCCGCCTCCGCCGGGGAGTCGAACGCCTCCGCGCCGGTGCCGGTGAGCGCCTGCGCCTTGGCGGGGTCCCGGTTCCAGGTGCGGACGGGCAGCCCGGCCCGCCGCAGCGAGGTGACCATCCCCGCGCCCATCGTCCCGGTGCCGAGCACCGCCACCGTCGGTCGCGCCATGCAGCCGATCCTGCGGCCGGCGGCCCGGCCCCGCAGCCCCGGCCCCGCAGCCCCGGCCCCGTGTGCACGCAGCGCGCCCGGACCCGCCCCCCGCCCGCGCTGCGTGCACACGACGCGGACCTCCTCCGCCCGGTCGACGTCGGTGACCGGGATCGGCACCCGCTCCACGTCCGTCGTGCGGTCCTCCTCGCCGGGCGTGGCCGTGCCCTATCCGTGCCAGGCGTGGCCGTGGCTGTGCACGCCGTCGGGACCGTGCCGCTCGTCGGGCACCGGGCCGCCGTCGTCCGCGGCCCGGCCGGCCCCGTCGTCGTCGCGGCCGCGGTTGCGCCGGAGGTCGACCACGCCGAGCGCGAGCGCGGCGGCGGCGCCGAGGACGGACACGGCCAGCCCGGCCGCGGCCGCCGTCGGGTAGTCCCCGGACGCCGACAGCACGAGGTAGAACAGGCCCGGCAGCGCCGCGGTGCCGACGGCCGCGCCGAAGCGCTGCGCCGTCTGCAGACCCCCGCCGGCCGACCCGGCCATGGACACCGGGACGTCGCGCAGGGTCATCGTGATGTTGGGCGAGATGACGAACCCGCCGCCGATGCCGCCGACCAGCAGCGCCGGCGCGATCGCCCACCCGGCCGCCGACGGCGGGACCAGCAGCAGGACCACCGCGGCCGCCGCGAGGCCGACCATGACGCCCGACAGCCCGAACACCGTCAGCCTCCGGCCGTGCCGCTCCACCAGCCGCCCGGCCACGACCGCCGCCGACGCCGACCCGAGCGCGAACGGCGTCACCGCGAGCCCCGACTGCAGCGGCGTGTAGTCCAGCCCGGTCTGGAAGAAGAGCGCGAACACCAGCCAGATGCCGCTGAACCCGACGAAGTAGACGGTGCCCAGCGCCGCGCCGATGCCGTAGCCGCGGGTCCGGGTGACCAGACGGGGGTCGAACACCGGCTGCCCGTCGCGGGCCACCACCCGCCGCTCCCACGCGACGAAGACCGCGAGCAGCGCCGCCCCGACGAGGAACAGCCACCACAGCCGCGCGAGCCCGCCGGACTCGGCCTGCACCAGCGGGAACAGCACGGCGAGCGCCCCGGCGCCGAGCAGCAGCACCCCGACGACGTCGATCCGCCCGCGCCCGCCGCCGCCGCCGCCGCGGGGCAGCAGCCGCAGGGCGAGCGCGAACGCGACGACGCCGATCGGCACGTTGACGTAGAACAGCCAGCGCCAGCCGCCGGGCCCGTCGGCCAGGCCGAGGATCGCGCCGCCGACGACCGGGCCGACGGCGGTCGAGATCCCGACCGTGGCGCCGAACAGGCCGAAGGCCCGCCCGCGCTCGGCGCCGCGGAACAGCTGCTGGATGAGCGCGGAGTTCTGCGGCGCCAGGCACCCGGCCGCCAGCCCCTGCACCAGCCGGGCGGCGACCAGCCAGCCCACCGACGGCGCCGCCCCGGCCGCGGCGCTGGAGAGCACGAACCCGGCCAGCCCGAGCAGGAACAGCCGCCGGCGGCCGAACGCGTCGCCCAGCCGGCCGGCGGGGACCAGCATCAGCCCGAAGGTCAGCGCGTAGCCGGACACCACCCACTGCACGGTCGCGGGCGTCGCCCCGAGGTCGGACTGCAGCGAGGGCAGCGCCACCGACACGATGCTGACGTCGAGCAGGCTCATGAACCCGACGACGAGGGTCACCGACAGCGCGGTCCACCGCTTCGGGTCCGGGCGGTACCCCTCCTCCCCGGCGACGGCCTGCGACGGGGCGTCGGTGGATGCGCGTGGCGGCACGGGGAGGCCTCTTCCGGTGGTGCAGCGGGAGGCGCGGCCGCCGTCCGGCCGGCCGCGCCGTGCTGCCCTACCCGGTCGTGCCCCACCGACACCCGGGGGTGCCGGTGGGGCACGGTCAGTCGAGGACGGCGGTGGCGTCCACCTCGACCAGCAGGTCCGGCTCGGCGAGCGCGGCCACGGGGAGCAGGGTGACCGGCCGGGTCAGGTCGCGGCCGAGCCGGGCCGACGCCCGGGCCACGCCCTCGCCCAGCGCCGGCAGCGCCTCCGGGGACCAGCCGACGACGTAGAGGACGAGCTTGGCGACGTCGTCGAAGGTGCCGCCGGCGGCCTCCAGCGCGGTGGCCACGTTGAGGAACGCCTGCTCGGTCTGCGCGGCGAGGTCGCCGGGGCCGACGGGCTCCCCCTCGGCGGTGCGGGCGACCTGGCCGGCCAGGTACACGGTGCGGCTGCCGGTGGCGACCGCCACCTGGCGGTAGACGCCGGGGACGGGCAGGCCGGGCGGGTCGATCAGCCGGACGGTCACGGCTCCTCCTCGGGGGTGGTGGGGGCCAGAACATAAAGGTGCTATGCGACAGTTCCGGGATGCCGCGACGTCCCGACCCCGCCGTCCGCCGGCTGCTGGTCGAGCGGGCGGCGCGGATGCTCGCCGGCCGGGAGCCGGTGACCCTGCGCGCGCTGGTCGAGGGCACCGGCGCCTCGACGATGGCCGTGTACACGCACTTCGGCGGCATGCCGGGGCTGTGGAGGGCGGTGCGGCAGGAGGGCTTCACCCGGCTCGCGGCCCGGCTGGACGCCGTCGCCCGCACCGCCGACCCGGTCCACGACCTCGCCGCGCTCGGCGTCGCCTACGCACGCAACGCGCTGGACGCCCCGGAGCTGTACCGGGCGATGTTCGACGCCCGCGCCGACCTCGCCGACGCACGGGCCGCCGACGCGACCTTCCAGCGCCTGGTGGACGCCGCCGCCCGCGCCCGCGACGACGGCCGGCTGGCCCCGGGCACCGACCCGCTCGCCCTGGCCACGCGGTACTGGGCCGCCGGGCACGGCCTGGTGTCGCTGGTCGTGCAGGGCGTGCTGCCCGCCGGGGTCCTGGAGCCGCAGGCCGTCGAGACCGCCGTCGCCCTGCTCACCGCCGCTGGCGACGACCCCGCCCGCTGCCGGGCCTCGGTGCGGCGCGCCTGGTCCGCCGGCTGACAGCGCAAGAACGGTCGGGCCACACGGCGGCCCGGGTCGCCAGACTCGACGCGTGACCCCGCCCGGCCGCGACCGCCTCCGCGAACTGCTCGACGCCGTGCTCGACGAGGACAACCGCACGCTCTCGGACATGGCCGGCGACGCGTACGCCTCGCCGTTCCACTTCAGCCGGCAGGTGTCCGGCGGCGCCGGGGAGTCACCGGTCGCGCTGCGCCGCCGGGTGGTGCTCGAGCGGGCGGCCTGGCAGCTGCGGCAGGGCGCGAGCGTCACCGACGCCGCGTTCGCCGCGGGCTACGAGTCGGTCGAGGGCTTCAGCCGGGCGTTCGCGCGGGCCTACGGCCGCAGCCCGGGCTCGGCCGACACCGGCAGCGCCGCGCGGGACGGGCACTGGCTGCCCGCGCCCAACGGCATCCACTTCCACCCGCCGGCGTCGCTGTGGGTCGCCGACGAGCCCGCGCGCCGCGGCGGCGACCAGGTGACCGCGCTGCTGGTGCACCACGGCGTCGAGGACACCCGCGCCCTGCTGGAGCTGGCCAAGGGCCTGCCCGAGGAGGAGTACCGGCGGGTGCGGGCGCCGGGCCTGACGGTCCTCGCCTGGGACGGCGCCGAGGAGACGCTCGCGGCCGTCCTCGACGCCCTCGTCTGGTCGCTCGAGGTGTGGGTCGCCTCGATCGAGGGCGGGGAGCACCCCGTCCGCGGCGCCGACGACCCGGCCGCGCTGATCGACCGGCACGACGCCGTCGCGCCGCGCTGGCTCGCCGCCGTCCGCGAGATCGCCCGCCGCGGCGCCTGGGGCGACCGGCTGGTCGACGCGCTGTGCGAGCCGCCGGAGAGCTTCGTCCTCGGCAGCGTCGTCGCGCACGTCCTCACCTTCTCCGCGCACCGCCGGCTGCTCGCCCGGCACTGGCTGCGCGACGCCGGCGTCGCGGTCGACGCCGGCGACCCCATCGAGTGGCTCTCCAGGAGGGACCGATGACCCGCACCGTCTACTACACCGCCACGACCCTCGACGGCTTCATCGCCGGCCCCGGCCACTCGCTGGACTGGCTGCTCACCCGCGAGGCCGACGCCGAGGGGGCGATGGGCTACCAGGCGTTCGAGAAGACCGTCGGCTCGCTGGTCATGGGCGCCTCCACGTACGAGTGGGTGCGCGAGCACGGCGGCGCGGACACCTGGAGCTACGACCAGCCCGCCTGGGTGCTCACCCACCGGCAGCTGACGCCGTACGAGGGCGCGGACGTCCGCTTCACCAGCGCGGACACCCCCGACGACCTGCGCGCGCTGCACGCGGAGATGACCGCGGCGGCCGGCGACCTGGACGTGTGGATCGTCGGCGGCGGCCCGGTGGCCGCGCAGTTCGCCCGGGCGGGACTGCTGGACGAGGTGGTCGTCTCCATCGCGCCGGTCACGCTGGGCGCCGGGATGCCGCTGCTGCCGGCGCACGTCGAGCTGGTCACCCGGGAGGTCGCGCAGAACGGCGAGTTCGTCGTCGTGCGGTACGACGTCGTCCGTCCCGGCTGAGCGCCGCACCCGGGCGGCCGGTCCGAGGGGGCGGATCGGGCCGCCGGGGTACGCCGCTCCGGCCAGGACCGCGATCCCGTGTCGACACCTCGACGCGGCGACAAGCCTCCGTGCCGACATGCCTCCGTGCCGACAAGCCTCCGTGCCGACATGCCTCCGTGCCGATCCGGCGACGTGGCGACCTGCCGACGGGTCGACGGGAGGGTCAGGCGGCGCGGATCACCGAGACGTCGAACTCGACCTGGATGCGGTCGCTGACGAGCCACCCGCCCGTCTCCAGTGCGGTGTTCCAGGTCAGGCCCCACTCGCTGCGCTTGATCGCCAGCGCCCCCTCGAAGCCGACCCGGGTGTTGCCGAACGGGTCCTTCGCCGAGCCGGTCATCGCGAACTCCACGGTCACCGGGCGGGTGACGTCGCGGATGGTGAGGTCGCCGGTCACCTGGTAGGTGTCGTCGTCGGTCTGCTCGACGTCGGTGGAGGTGAACACCATCTCCGGGAAACGCTCGACGTCGAGGAAGTCCGGCGAGCGCAGGTGCGCGTCCCGGTCGGCCTGGCCGGTGTCGATGCTCGCGGTCCTGATCCGGATCGTCACGCTGCTGGCCCCGGGCTTCTGCACGTCGAGGTGCGCCTCGCCGGCGAAGTCGGTGAACGCGCCGCGGACGGTCGTCACCATCGCGTGCCGTGCCCGGATGCCGATCCGGGTGTGCGCCACGTCGATGGTGTAGTCGCCCGTGACGTCGGCCAGCGCGGCCGTCGCCGCGTCGAAGTCGGTGGGGTCGCTCTCTGCTGCCCGGTGCTTCGCCACGTGTCCCGTCCTTCCCCCTCGCTGACACACCATCCTCGCCGATCCCGCCGACGGTGCCACCGCCGGGCTCCGGGAACGGGCGGCGGACGGCCTCAGCGACCCGGGCGGAACGGGTTGCGGCCCGGCCGGAACAGCGTCTCCTGGGTCAGGCTCGCGGCCAGGACGCCGTCGCGGGTGGTCACCGAGCCGGTGTACCAGCCGCGCCCGCCGGACACGGTGTGCGGGACCAGGTCCACGAGCACCCAGTCGTCGAGCCGGGCCGTCCGGTGGAACCACACCGCGTGGTCCAGCGTCGGGCCGGGCGCCGCCTCGTCCTCGGGCAGCGCGGACAGCCCGGTGCCGATGTCGGACAGGTAGGTGAGCGCGCAGGCGTGCACCAGTGGGTCGTCGGGCAGCGCCACGGTGGACCGCGACCAGAACCGGGTCGGCCAGGAGGCGGCCGGGTGCGGCTGGGAGGGCCGGCGGCCGTCCATGGTGAACAGCCGGGGCAGCGCGAACGGCTCGCACTCCGCGGGGTCCTCGGCCGCCGGCGCCGCGGCCACCTGGACGTCGGGCCCGGCGGTGGGCGCCTGGAACGACGCCGACATCGACAGCACCACCTCGCCGCCCTGCACCGCGACCACCCGGCGCGCGGAGAACGACCCGCCGTCGCGGTCGCGGTCGACGCGGAAGACGGTCGGCCGGGCGGCGTCGCCGCTGCGGAGGAAGTAGCCGTGCAGCGAGTGCGGCAGCCGGTCGGACGCCACCGTGCGGCCGGCGGCGAGCAGCGCCTGCGCCGCGACCTGCCCGCCGTAGAGCGGGAACGGGTCGGTGAACACCAGCGCGCTGCGGTAGAGGTCCCGGTCGATCTCCTCGAGCGTCAGGACGTCGAGCAGGGTCGGCTCTCCCGCGGTCGTGGTCACGACCGGCGAAACTAACCGGGCCCGGAGCCGCCGTGCGAGGCGGCCCCGGGCCCGAGGGAGCAGTGCGGTTACAGCAGCTCGAGGATGGTGGCGTTGGCCTGGCCGCCGCCCTCGCACATCGTCTGCAGGCCGTAGCGGATGCCGTTGTCGCGCATGTGGTGCACCAGCGTCGTCATGATCCGCGCGCCCGAGCCGCCGAGCGGGTGGCCCAGGGCGATGGCGCCGCCGTTGGGGTTGAGCGACTTCTCGTCGGCGCCGAGGTCGGCCAGCCAGGCCAGCGGCACCGGCGCGAAGGCCTCGTTGACCTCGAACACGCCGATCTCGTCGATCGACAGCCCCGACCGCGCCAGCGCCTTCTGCGTGGCCGGGATCGGCGCGGTGAGCATGACCACCGGGTCGGCGCCGGCCAGCACCGCGGTGTGCACCCGGGCGATCGGCCGCAGACCGAGCTCGGCGGCCTTCTCGCTGGTGGTCATGAGCAGCGCGGCCGAGCCGTCGGAGATCTGCGAGGAGTTGCCGGCGGTGATGACGCCGTCCTCCCTGAACGCCGTCCTCAGGCCGGCGAGCTTCTCCACCGTCGACTCGCGGATGCCCTCGTCCTGGCCGACGACGGTGCCGTCGGGGGTGGTCACCGGCGCGATCTGGGCGTCGAAGCGGCCCTCGGCGCGGGCGGCGGCGGCCTTCTCGTGGGAGGCGACGGAGAACTCGTCGCAGCGCTGGCGCGACAGGCCCCACCGCTCGGCGATCGTCTCCGCACCCAGGCCCTGGTTGATCTTCGCGCCGCCGTAGCGCTCGGAGAACCTCGTCCCGAACGGGTCGGCGTCCTGCCGCGCGCTGCCCATCGGCACCCGCGACATGGACTCGACGCCGCCGGCCACGACGACGTCGTACTGACCCGACACCAGGCCCGCGGCGGCGAAGTGCACCGACTGCTGCGAGGAGCCGCACTGCCGGTCGACGGTCACGCCGGTGACCGTCTCCGGCCAGCCCGCGGCGAGCGCCGCCGTCCGGGCGATGTCGAAGGTCTGCTCGCCGACCTGGGACACGCAGCCCCAGATGACGTCCTCGATCTCGGCCGGGTCGACGCCGGCCCGCTCGGCCAGCGAGGTGAGGACGTGCGCGGACAGGTCGACCGGGTGCACCCCGGACAGCCCGCCGTTGCGCTTGCCCACGGGCGTGCGCACCGCCTCGACGATCACCGCGTCACGCATGTCTGCTCCCTCCGAGCGGGTGTGGTGCCCGGCACACTAACCCGCGCTCCTGGCGACCTCCGCCGCCCGGGCCGGGGGGGGGGGGGGGGGGGGGGGGGGGGGGGGGGCGGGCGGGGGGGGGGGGGGGGGGGGGGGGGCGGGGGGGGGGGGGGGGGGGGGGGGGGGGGGGGGGGGGGGGGGGGGGGGGGGGGGGGGGGGGGGGGGGGGGGGGGCGGGGGGGGGGGGG